>JBNKTK010000010.1:0-53610 GCA_050298035.1 Mangrovibacterium sp.
TGTTTCCCATCTCAAAATGCCGGGTGGCTGCGCCTTGTTTCCTCCGCGCCTGCACCCCCGGGCTCCGTTGCACTTCACCCGGGGTTATTGAGATTTGACTCCTTCGGAGCCGTCCGTATTCAGGAATTGACACAGATTCCGGCCTGCGCCGGAATGACGGGGCTTGAGGGGCAGTTTGCTTTTGGATTGGGAATGGAAATTGGTATTCTCGTTAAGCGCTTAGCGGGTAATCCGCTTAGCGCATTAAATCACTGCTTGAAACAGATTGACAAATTGAAAATCCAGCGATTTTATCGCGGTTGAAAACCGCGACACCCAATGATCCTTGCCGATTGGGATTGCAATACGAAATTATAACCTGCTATCTCAGGTGAGAAACCTGTCAGCGTGCGAAGCTCCGGACAGCGTTAGAAGATAAAAAAACAGCGGTTTTCCTGCCTGCTGGCAGACAGAAAAACCGCAACACACAAAAAAAAGGGCAACTCTCGTTGCCCCTCATTCCATATACTTAAGACTGGTTCTCTATTTTTCAAAGGTCCAGTAATTCACTTCGGCTTCCGTTTCTTTGTCGGATTGCTGCATCCAGTAGGCCGGGGTTACTTTTTTCCCCGAAGCGGTTTTCAGATAGCGGCCGTAAACGGCCAAAATCGGATTGAAAACAACATCGGTCACACCCATGGTTACCAATTCGCCTTCACCTTCAGTTTTGGTTTTTACCTCGTATCCGTTCCGTTCAAGCAATTCTTTCAGAAAAGCAGCACGCTCGGCACTGATTCCTTTTTCAACCACAGAGCAGCGAACCCCGTCAATTTCTTCAATTGTATGCTGTGCTTTATTTAATGCCATCTCTATTCAATTAAAAGTCTTACAAAAACAGTTGACTGATCTGCCGGATATACTCGAAAATACTGCTCGCGAAACCAACCACAAAAATACCGGCTACACACATAACCATGCTGATGCGCATCGCGACAGAACTACGGAAAAAAGAAACAGGTTCGTCGTTCTGATCGATAAACATGGCTTTAATTACGCGCAGGTAATAGTATAATGAGATGGTTGCATTCAATACGGCAATCAGCACCAAAATGTAGTAACCGCGCCCTGCCGCTGAGGTGAACAGGAAGAACTTTCCGAAGAAACCGGCAACAGGCGGAATCCCGGCCAGCGAGAACAAAGCCACGGTCATCAGCAGGCTCAGTTTCGGGTTGGTGCGGTACAATCCTTTGTAGCCCGAAATGGTTTCGATACCCGAAGCATTGAAAACCGAGGTTGCAACGCCAAATGCGCCCAGGTTGGTAAACACATAAATCAACACGAAATACACGATTGAAGCCATGCCCAAATCATTTGCACCCAAAATACCCAGCAGGATAAACCCAGCCTGCGCGATGGATGAGAAAGCAAGGAACCGCTTGATGTTGTCCTGACGGAGGGCAAACAGGTTGGCAACCGTCATGGTCATCACGGCCAGCACGTAAACCAGGTGCTGCCACTGCTCGAAAATATTGTTGAAAACCTTGAACAGGATAATGCTGAATGTGAATGCCGCTGCACCCTTCGACACCACCGACAAATAAGAAGTGACATTGATCGGTGCCCCTTCGTAAACATCGGCCGTCCAGAAATGGAACGGAACCAATGAAATTTTGAAGCCCATTCCGGCCACGAAAAAGATAAAGCCAAGAATGATCAGCGGTGTGGGCGAAATTCCGGCAGCAATGTCAGCAAAATAAATTGAACCGGTTGCCCCGTAAATCATCGACAGGCCAAACAGCAAAATACCGGATGAAAGCGCCGATGACAGAATCAGCTTAATACCGGCTTCGGCCGAACGGCTTCTCAGTTTATCGAACGCAACCAGACCGGCAACAGGAATGGTGGCTGTTTCAAGGCCAACGTAGAAGATCAGGAAATCGCCCGATGAGATCATGAAGTTCATTCCGATCAACGTGGCCATCGTCAGGATAAAATACTCGCTGATTTTGTCCCCATTCTCCGGCTTCTTGAGCCATCCTTCCGATTGCAGGAAAATGATGAGAACAGCCAGGTTCAGCACATTCTTCATAAAAATGATCAACGGTGAAGTCTGGTACGAACCTCCAAACAACGATCCGGTTTCGCCCGGGATGAACCCCATTGCCGTTACCAGGCCAAAAAGGCCGATTGCAAAGGGAATGATTTTCGTTTTCGAAGATTCGCTGACCGCCAGTTCTGCAATCAGAACAACCACTGCCGCAATGGTTAGCAGCAGTTCGTGGCGCATAAGTAAAAATTGTCCGATATTCATGATTCGGTATTTTTCTGTAAAAATCTTTTTTAATCTTCCTCTGTTTAGAACGGGTTAAAAACCGACAGTTTCGCAATGATTGGTGTCAGGCTTTCCTGGATGGTATCAGACAACCACAGCGGGGCAATACCAATTGCCGCCACAGCCAGTACCAGTGTGATCGTACTCAGTCGTTCAAACCAAACAGCATCGGTCAGTTCCAGGTGATGCTCGTCTTTGATCGGCCCCAGCAAAATGATGCCAACCACCCGCAAAATGTAAACGGCAGTCACCACGATGGATGAAGCGGCAATAATGGTCACCACCCGGTGGAACAAATCCTGATGCTGGAACGAACCGACAAACACGGTCATCTCAGCCACAAAACCACTCAGGCCCGGAAGACCAAGAGAAGCAAAACCAGCAATCATATAAACCACGGCCAGAAACGGGATCACTTTCATCAAACCACCCATTTCCCGGATATCCCGCGTATGTGTCCGCCCGTAAATCATCCCGATCAGGGCGAAGAACAGGGCTGTCATCAAACCGTGAGAAATCATTTGCAGGATGGCGCCGTCCATCGCTGTCTTGTTCATCATCAACAAAGCAAAGATCACCAAACCACAGTGGCTAACCGATGAATAAGCGTTGATGAATTTCAAATCTTTTTGCCAGATAGCCCCGAACGCACCATAAACAACAGAGACAGTCGTCAGGATAATGAAAATCCAGGCCATTTCGTTGGCAGCATCCGGCATCAGATACATGGCCACGCGGAAACATCCATAGCCTCCCAACTTCATCAAAACACCGGCATGCAGCATCGAAACCGCAGTTGGCGCCGAAGCGTGACCATCGGGCGACCAAGTGTGAAACGGGAACAAAGCGCCCAACACACCAAACCCGATAAACGTGAACGGAAAGAAGAAGCGTTGCGCTGCCACCGGAATATTCACTTTGGCAATGTCCATGATATTCCAGGTCAGTGAACCACCATCAGGCGCCGAGTTGTAATACAGTCCAAACAAGCCAACCATCAACAGTGCCGAGCCTCCCATCAACATCAGTGTCAGTTTCATGGCCGATGACTCTTTCGGGCCGCTACCCCAGATACCAATCAGCAGGTACATCGGGATTACTGCCACCTCGTAGAACAGGAACATGGTGAACAGGTCCAGCGAAATGAAAAAGCCAAACACGCCGGTAGCAAGCAATATCAGCGAAATGAAAAATTCGCGCGATAAAAACTCAACCTGCCACGAAGCAAAAATACCGGCAAAAACCACGATGGCCGTCAGGCCAATCATCGCCACGGCAATTCCATCCACGCCAATCGCATAGTGAATGTTCAAACTCGGGAACCACATGTAATCGGCAGTCCACAACATTTCATCAGTCACACCGGCTTTGCGCGCGCCAAGGTACATCAGCACCAAAACAGCAGCCAAAACAAGCTGGATGCTCATGCCAATGGCCGACACCATACGTGCGCCCTTAAAATCTTTGGTAAATAGTATCCCCACAATGGTAAGGACCGGAACCACGACAAACAGACTAAGAATATTCATTTCTGTAATGGTTTATCTTGTTATTATTCAAATTCGTTTTTTACAGGAAATACAGCAGCGACAGAACCAACGCTAGTGTTCCGGCCACAAAGGCAAAAGCGTAATGCTGCAACTGCCCCGACTGCATTTCTTTTATTTGGTATGATGTTCTTTCTGTGACTTTCCCGATGCCGACCATAAAACCGTCAATAACATTGCGGTCGAACCAGGCAACCGGGCGAGAGACATAATTGAAGATGACCTTTTTCGTCATGAACAGGTAAATCTCATCAATATAAAATTTGTTGTAAGTTGCTTTGTACAGAATGCCCAGCTTCTCGGTAATTGCTTTTGGCACCAGGCTTTCTTTCTTATAAAGAACCCAGGCCACCACAATACCGGCAACGCCAATCAAAACTGAAGGAAGAGCCACCATCAGGTGTGTTTCGGTCTCAAAACCGACACCATTAGATGTTACCAGTTCGCTGAATGGCAGGAACCCCGAAAAGATGGATGCAAAAGCAAGCACCATCAGCGGGATGGTCATCACCAGCGGCGATTCGTGCGGCGTGTGATGATAATGACGCTCGGCGCCCCAGAAAACCCGGAAGTACAAGCGGAACATATAGAAAGCAGTCAAGCCTGCTGTGATGTATTCAATAGAGAACAGCGTCGTGCTGTAACTGTGGGCAGCCACCAGGATTTCATCTTTACTGAAAAAACCCGAAAACGGCGGGATACCGGCAATGGTCAAACAGGCAATCAGGAAGGTGATGTGCGTGATGGGCATGTATTTGCGCAAACCGCCCATGTCGTTCATATCGTTTGAATGCACGGCATGAATGATTGAACCGGCACCAAGGAACAGCAACGCCTTAAACATGGCATGGGTGAACAGGTGGAACATGGAAGCCATGTAGCCCAAACCTTCTTCGCCACCATAACCGGAAACGCCCAGACTGAGCATCATGTAGCCAATTTGCGACAAAGTTGAAAAGGCCAGCACGCGTTTAATGTCGAACTGGGTCATGGCAATCACTGCGGCAAACAACGAGGTGAAACCTCCCACCCAGGCCACGATCACCTGTGCATCAGGCGCCTGAAAATAGAAAACCGGGAACATCCGGGCAACCAAATAAACACCGGCAACAACCATGGTTGCAGCATGGATCAAAGCCGAAACCGGGGTCGGGCCTTCCATCGCGTCGGGCAACCAGATGTGCAGCGGGAACATGGCCGATTTACCGGCGCCACCCATGAAAATCAGCAACATCGCCCAGGTTATGGCCGACATGCCCATGAAACTCACCGAAGCGCCTTTTGCAAAAATGGCTGTATTGGTTGAAGTCAGATCGGCAAAATCAAATGTTTTTGTGTAGAATGAAAGCACCAGAATACCGATCAGAAAGCCAAGGTCGGCGAAACGGGTCACGATGAAGGCTTTCTTTGCGGCAGCCACGGCCGATGGTTTCTCGTAATAGTAGCCAATCAGCAGAAAGGATGAAACGCCCACCAGCTCCCAGAAAATATACATCTGGAAAATGTTGGTTGCCAGCACCAAACCAAGCATCGAAAAAGTAAACAGCGACAGGAAAGCGTAAAAACGCTGAAAACCTACTTCCCCTTTCATGTAGCCCATGCTGTACAGGTGAACCATCAGCGAAACGGTAGTAATCACCACCAGCATCATTACCGAAATCGGATCGAGCAGCACGCCCAAATCAATATGCAGGAACTCGGTCAGGCGCAGCCAGGTTACCTTTGTGGCTACAATAGATTGAAAACCTTCATGTCCCGGGCCAGCCAAAAAGAAATACCTGATGGCCGTAATCAACGAGAGCACAAATGAGGTCCCCATGCCAACAGTCCCCATGATACCAAAAACAATGGGTTTCCATTTAACGGTCAACAAACCGATCAGCAAAAACATGACCAGCGGGATCAGCGGAATCAATACGGTATATTCAAATCCTGTCATGATGTGTATTTTATTTAGTTTGCAGTTTCGGGTTTTACCTTTTATATACTAGTTAATCGAACCAGTCAAAACGGCGAATCTGCAAGCATTAATCAATAATCATTAATAAATAATCAATCACTAAAACCTCATCTCACTCACGTTCTCAACCTCAATGTTGTTGATCCGGCGATAAATATTAATAATCAACGCGATGGCAACGGCGGCTTCGGCAGCTGCAATCCCAACAATAAACAAGGTGAAAAAGTGTCCCTGCATCTGATCGGGATACAAATAGCGGTTGAAAACCACAAAGTTGATGTTCACTGAATTCAGGATCAGCTCAATCGACATCAACATGGTAATCAGGTTTCTCCGGATGATGAATCCGCAAACACCGATGAAAAACATCACGGTGCTGACAACGAGAAAATGGTAAATCGGAATTCCCTGTATCATGGTTTCTTATTCTTGTTGTTTTCCTTTTTTAGCAATCACAATGGCCGCAATCATGGCAGCCAGCAACAAAATACTGATCAATTCGAACGGCAGCACATAACCGTTTTTGCCGGTTCCCAGCAACTGGGTTCCCACAACAGTCATATCAACCGGCAAAGCTGCCTGACTGGTTGCGGCAAACGAATGGTTCATCACCGTGTAAATCACAGCCACGCCGCCAACAAGAGCCACGCCGGCACCCGCTAACAGGTTCAATAAAGCAGGGCGCTCAAATTTATGGCTGATATGATGAGTCAGCAAAATGCTGAAGATGATCAAAACGACAATCCCTCCGGCATACAGTGTTAATTGCACGGCTGCCAAAAATTCGTAATTCAGCAAAAAGTAGAGACCGGAAGTCCCAATCAGTACAAATAACAGGTACACCGCGGCACGCAGAATTTTCCGGGTTGTCACCGACAACAGCGAGAAAATCAGGATAATTCCTGAAAGCAGGTAAAACATCGCTACATTCATTGTTTAGCCTCCTTCTTTTTTAATGATGAACCCGGGTTGTTCAATATTTTGGTCAATTTCTGACGATCGAAAACGGCATGTTCAAACTTTTGTCCAAACGCCAGTGCATCCGAAGGACAGGTTTTCACGCACAATCCGCAGAAAGTACACATCGACAAATGATACACATGTTTATCGACCACACGCTCCATTTTCCCTTCGGCATTGGGAACGCGATTGGTCAGCACTTCAATGGAACCGTTCGGGCAGTTCATCTCGCAAATCCCGCAACCGGTACACAGGTGCTGGTTGTTTTCATCGTGCGGCATGATGATTTCACCCTTAAACCGGTCAGTCATTTTCAGTGTGGCGCGGTTCTCCGGGTATTTCTGGGTCACAATCTGACCCGGGCTGACAAAGTATTTTCCGGTAACGCGCATTCCCGCCCACAGCGTGGATACGCCCCGAAAAATATCTCCGAAATATTTTAATACACTCTTCATCTTCGTTCAATTAAAAGTACCAACCCATTAAGGTGATGAAAGCAATAATGACAATATTGATCAAACTCAACGGCATCAGGTATTTCCACTCCAGGGTCAGCAACTGGTCAATCCGTAAACGCGGGAATGTCCATTTGAACCACATGATCAGGTAAATCACAAAAAAGGTTTTCAGGAAGAACCACACCATCGACGGAATGAAATCCATCACGTGGTTGAAGGCTTCCCACGAGCCGATATGAAGCGGCATCCATCCTCCCAGAAAAACCGTTGCAGCAATGGCGGCCACGATAAACATGTTGATGTATTCGGCCAAAAAGAAGAAGGCGAACTTGATACCAGAATACTCGGTATGAAAACCGGCAGTCAATTCCGATTCAGCCTCCGCCAGGTCGAACGGGCCGCGGTTGATTTCGGCAGTACTGGCAATCAAAAAGATGACAAAGGCAATGAATGCCGGGATGTGGCCTTTAAAAATCCACCAGCCATCAGCCTGGCTTTCCACAATGCCGGAAAGCTGCATGGTTCCGGAGAACACCACAACCGCCAGCAATGACAGGCCAACCGAAAGTTCGTAGCTCACAATCTGTGCACCGCTACGCATGGCGCCAATCAACGAGTATTTGCTGTTACTTGACCAGCCAGCCAACAAAATACCAACCACACTCAACGATGAAACGGCCATGATGTAGAAAACACCAATATTCAGGTCGATGGCCTGCAAACCTTTTGCGAAAGGCATGGCGGCAATAGCCATAAACGAGGTGATGATCACAATGTAAGGCGCCAGGTTGAAAAGAAACTTGTCTGATTTGCGGATCGGGATCAACTCCTTCATCAAGAGTTTGATCAGGTCGGCAACCGTCTGCAACAAGCCCATCGGGCCAACCCGGTTTGGGCCGTAGCGGTTTTGAATGACGGCACATACTTTTCGTTCGAGGTACACCAGGAAAAGCCCCAGCAACGCGTAAAAAGTCAAAAACGCCACACCAACAAGTACCAATTCGGCTGCCAATACCCCGCCAGCCGGTAACCAGCTGTGCAAAGAAGCATCGATCGAGCTTGTCAGTTGTGTAAAATCATAAATTGTTGACTGCATAACACAGGTTTTATCGGTCAATATCCGGAATTACCAAATCCAACGAGCCGCTGATTGCAATCAGGTCGGCAATTTTCCCTCCGGCAGCCAGCTCGTTCATCACAAACAGGTTACTGAAGTTGGGCGAACGGAATTTCACACGGTAAGGCGTTTTGTTCCCATCGCTGACAATGTACACGGCAAACTCGCCACGAGCCGTTTCCACCCGCTGGAAGTATTCGCCAGCCGGCAATTTGATAATTGGCTTCATTTTGGCCGTGTGCCCGTCATCGGGAATGTTGTCCACCAGTTGCTCGATGATGTTCATCGATTCCCACATCTCGTCCATGCGGACTTTGTAGCGGGCAAAGGTGTCGCCTTCGGTATATAAAATTTCGTTGAACTTCACTTTGTCGTACGCGCTGTACGGCGCATGTTTGCGCAAGTCGCACGAGAAGCCGGAACCACGTCCCGACGGGCCTGTCACCCCGTAGGCAATCGCCGTCTCCTTGCTCATCAGGCCAATGCCCTTGGCGCGTTCCTGAAAAATGACATTGCCGGTCAGCAACTGGTCGTACTCAGGAAGTTTCTTGCGGAAATAGGTGATAAATTCTTTTACTTTCTTTTGGAAATCAGGGTGAATATCGTGCATCAACCCGCCCGGCGTATTGAAACTGTGCAACAGGCGTGAACCAAACGATTCCTCAAAAATATCAAGGATCATTTCGCGGTCGCGCAAACCATAAAAGAAGGTTGTCAGCGCCCCAAGGTCCATCCCGAAAGCACTCCACCACAACTGGTGCGAGGCAATGCGGTTCAGCTCAGCCAAAATGGTACGGACGTATTTCACACGCTCCGGAACTTCAACCTGCATCGCATTTTCAACGCACAGGCAAACTGCCTCGTTGTTCATGTGTGCCGACAGGTAATCCATCCGGTCGGTCAGGTGAATGATTTGCGGGTAGCTGTTGGCTTCGCACATTTTTTCAATCCCCCGGTGAATGTACCCAACGTGGGGAATGAGATATTTTACTGTTTCGCCCTGCAGGCAAACTTCGAGCCTCAAAACACCGTGTGTCGACGGGTGCTGAGGCCCCATATTGATGATGTAATCTTCGCTTTCCTTTATGATGACATCTTTGATAATCTCTTCACTCATAACCGGATATTAGCGTTCAATGATATTTATTTCGTCGCGGAAATCTTTGCGTAACGGATAGCCGTAATCGTCTTCGAGGAACAAACGGCGCAGATCGGGATGATTACTGAATCGGATCCCGAACAAATCGAATACTTCACGTTCGTGGAAGTTGGCCGTTGGCCAAACATCTGAAACCGTGGCAACCTGCGGGTTTTCGCGATCTTCTATGTCAACCTTTACAACAAGCACCTGACGATGTTTCACCGATTCGAGGTGATAAACCACGGTCATCTTTTCAACAAAATCAACAGCAGTCAGGCTAATCAGGTAATCAAATGAAAAAGCTTCATCTGATTTCAGCGCCTGTGCCACTTCGCTGATTTTTTCTTTGGGTATCACCATCTCGGTGAGCTGGGTATTTTCGGGAAATGCTGCTTCGGGAAAACGTTTTTTCAGTGCATCTGTTAATTCTTGCTTTTGCATGACGAACGATTAGAGCAGGTTATCATTGGCCTTGCGCGGTTCGCGAACCGACTCGGCTTTAATTTTACGCTGAAGTTGCATCACCCCGTACAACAAGGCTTCGGGGCGTGGCGGACATCCGGGAATATACACATCGACCGGGATTACATGGTCAACACCACGAACAACTGAATAGGAATTATAATAGAACGGTCCGCCGGAAATAGCACAGGCCCCCATGGCAATCACATACTTCGGATCGGCCATCTGGTCGTACAGGCGTTTCAGGATCGGCGCCATCTTATGAACGATTGTCCCGGCAACCACAATCACATCGGCCTGGCGGGGCGTGGCGCGGTAAACTTCTATTCCAAACCGGGCAAAATCGTGTCGCGAAGCACCGGCAGCCATCATCTCGATACCACAGCAACTGGTAGCAAAAGTCAATGGCCATACCGAGTTGGAGCGTCCCCAGTTCAGCAGGTTGTCAATACTTGTCAGCAGAATATTTCCGCCCGATTTTTTGAAGATCTCCAGGGAATCATTGTCCTCAAAATCTTCATACTTCATTGATTTAATATCTATACCCATTTCAAAGCTTTCTTTTTCCAGGCGTAGAGCAGCCCGATCCCCAGAATAAAAAAGAAAATAACAATCTCGACAAATGCCCGCATCCCAATGCTTCGCATCACTGTTGCCCAGGGGAACAGAAATACCGTTTCAACATCGAAAACCAGGTAAATAATCGCAAACAAATAATAGCCAACATTAAACTGGATCCAGGCCGGGCCTTCAGCAGGAATACCACATTCGTAGGGTTCGTACTTCGCCGGGTTCAGCGAGCGGGGCGCCGCCAGTGAGGAAAAGATTATCGCACCTCCAACCAACACAATGGCAACTACAAAAAATAAAATCAACATTTCACTACTCATAGTACACGTTTTTTTTCAAACTGTCAGTGAAACGGTCATGTTGCTTCACAAAATAAGGAGGGTGGTTTTGCAACAACATGAGAGTCCCATCCGGCACTAAAAACAAAAATATATTCGGATGAAAAAGCAGTGCAAATGTAATTTTTTAAAACTTTCTGAAATGATTTTTGTTACCTTTTTTTCTGTAAAAATCCAGATATCTGTATATGTAGTTATCATTTGCTCTAAAAACATTTTTCCACCCAATTATACACCAATAAGTTACATGATAAAAGACTCAAATTTATAACTAATCTAAATTCCGGATTCCACTCATATGGAGCCCATTTTAGGATCATTTTCAACAAAAAATTGCGCTTTTCATGTAAAAAAACAGAATAAAAAACGTCATTTTTCACCCAGATTTCAGGCCAAAAAAGAAAGTATTTTAAGATTTTTTTATCTTTTTTCAACTCAGTTGAAACATTGAAAAAGGTAAGATTAAAATGACCATTTGTTATAAAACAAGGAAACGATTGAAGCAAAAGATAAGAGCCTAATTAAAAATTATTCAAAGAAGTGAAAAATCAAAAATCTACCCCAGCCCTAAAGAGTGATTTTTGATTTTTCGGACTCCCTTCAGGGGTTGGAGTATTCCGAAAAATCAAAATTTTGAAGATTTAAACAAGCTCTAACTTGCTCGTCCTAAATGGTTATGCAGGAAGTTTTTTCCAAACAGCAATAAATAGTAACCCCCACCCGACCATGAAACTAACGCCTCCCAATGGGGTAATTGCGCCCAACCACCGGATTCCGGTAATTGCCAGCACATACAAACTGCCCGAAAACAGGACAATGCCTGCAAACAAAAAAATAGCCGACCAATTAATTATTGATGATGGCATTTGGAACGCCAGTATACCGACAAGCAATAATCCCAGCGCATGATAAAAATGGTATTCAACCCCGGTTTTATAAACCTGCATCAAATCGTCCGGCAACTTTGCTTTCAGAATGTGGGCACCAAACGCACCAATAATAACAGCCATGGCCAGCAAAGCTGCACCTGTTAAAAGTATTGTTTTGCTCATTGTAATTGTTTTAGACATTGTCATAATAACAAGGCACAGCAGTAATTGTTAAAAGAAGCAAGCAAACACCAGCTTTCATCACCAACTTTTCTTTTCGGAACGAATGTATTATCCTGCACAATTAGTATCTTATAGGAAAATATGCGACAACCATGGGCATGCTCCTGTTTTATCTGATTTTGGCTTTGGGTATTTCTTTTTTGTGTTCCGTGCTTGAGGCGGTACTGCTATCAGTTAGTTTTTCATTTATTTACATGAAAGAAGAGGAAGGCAGCCGATCAGCCAAAGCCCTGAAGAACCTGAAAAACCATATCGACCGCCCACTGGCTGCCATTCTCACCTTGAACACGGTAGCCCACACAATTGGTGCGGCAGGGGTCGGCTCGGAAGCCACCAGGCTATTTGGCGAAATCTATTTTGGCCTCATCTCAGCAGCCCTCACAATTATGATCCTGATTTTCTCAGAGATTATCCCCAAAACAATAGGCGCTCAGTTCTGGCGCCAACTGTCACTGCCATCTGCCCGGATTATCCAGGCACTAATTGTCATCACCTATCCACTGGTATTGTTGACCGAATTCATCACCAGGTTGATCTCCAAAAAGAAGGGCAAAGAATCAATCAGTCGCGAAGAAATCGCCATGCTGGCATCGCTGGGGCTTGACGAAGGAGTTTTTAAGGAAACCGAAAGCAAGATTATCATCAACCTCATCCGGCTAAAAAACATCAAAGTCAAGGACATCATGACTCCCCGAACTGTCATGCTGGCCGCGCCCGAGACCATGTCCCTTACTGATTTCTTTGGCATAGAAAATTTTTCTCAATTTTCCCGCATCCCGATTTACAAAGAAAACATCGACAACATAACCGGCTACATCTTAAAGCAGGATGTAATGGGGCAACTTGCCTCCGGCCCTACAAACAGTAACCTACAAAGTTTGAAACGGGAAATTGTTGTTTGTTATGAAAATGTAACTGTTCCGGTTTTGTTTGAAAAACTATTATTACAAAAAGAACATATTTCCCTGATCATTAATGAATATGGCGGCACCGAGGGTCTGGTCACAATGGAAGACATAATTGAAACTATTCTCGGACTGGAAATTACCGACGAAACTGACATCCAAACCGACATGCAGCAACTGGCACACGAACGCTGGGCCAAGCGAACAAAAAACATTGATTTACAATAATGATCGGGAAAATGTCAATAATGGATCAAAAAAAGACAAAAAACAACATTCCAATTTAATTTAAAATTTGATAAATTAGTACTTTCATTTTTAATGATTCAAAATGGAACTATTATCTCCCAATTATCCGCACAACTAAAAATGGAATAAATTACCATATCTTAAATAACCACTTAGTAAAAACAGATTATGAACTTCAAAACATTTACAAAAGCTACATTCATTTTGGTTAGCGTTTTAACCTGCTCCATCGTAAAGGCCCAGGACAATGTCGTGAAAATTGATCCTTTCAACAATCTTCTAGGCAATTATAGTTTGAGCTACGAACGTGTCGTAAACGAAAAACAAGCATTTAACATCAACATCAGCTTCATGCCAGAAAAAGACCTTTTCGGCTTTGGATCCGATGCATTTAACATGTCTTCCGATCCTGATCTGACCGACCTCATTTCGGGCTTTTCGGTATCGCCCGAATACCGGTTCTATTTCGGGAAAGACAACCGCAAGTCCCCACGTGGTTTCTACATGGCACCATATGCAAGAGTAAGCGATTACAAACTAACACTGAACGACACATATGAAGACCACAACACCCTGGTTGACGCCAGTCTGTTTACAACAGGCCTGGGACTTCAATTGGGGGCACACTGGATTTTCGGGGACAGGTTCTCACTGGATTGGCAATTTTTTGGTCTCGGTGTTGACATGCACAACCTGCAACTTGACTACAGTTCAGATGAAGAAGGTGTTGATTACTCAGGCTATGCCGACTCTGTTCATGAAAACAATAAAGATATCCCATTCTTTGGGTCGAAACTTGAAACAGAATCCGGAGAAGACTATGTAAAAGCAAGTGGAAAAATCGTTTTCCCTGGTGTAAGAGGCAGATTGACCTTTGGTATTGCATTTTAATACAACAAAACAAACTGATTTATTGTCATATCAAATAGCACAAGGTAGCATCCGGTTCGGTTGTTACCTTTTTTTGCATTGCCGCACTCAAGCGCAAAAGGTTGTTAAACTGTTTCAATCCAACAAGTTGTAATTCCGAAAAAAATTGTACCCGAATCATCAACAATACCGGTCAGCCTTATCCTATAAATTCATAATAAATAAACCATTGCAAGTATGTCTCCTGAACTTTACGAACGCTATCAAGCCTATTCAAAAAAACAACTCTTTGATATCCTTATAAACAAGGAAGACTACCAGCCCGATGCTGTCAAAGCAGCTGAAAGGGTCGTGAAAGAAAATAACTGGGAAGAAGATTTTGCTGAACTCATCAATGAATTGGAGCAGGAATATCAGGCCGGGATTGAAGAGAAGGCAGCCTACTACAAAAAAGCTGTTGAGTTTAAGAAAGACCGGATCTCTTTTGAAATTAAACCATCAGACATCCCAAAGTTTGAAGCAACCCTGATAAAACACGACATTGAGTTCTTCAGGGAAGACAAATACGTTGGGACACAACTTGATTCATATCCCACTGAACGGTACTATTTCAAGAAGGAGGACAGCAAAACTGTAGACAAAATCTGTATTGACTTAAAACTAATTACACTACCTCATGTCGATGTGAAACCGTTTTGGAGTATGGAGTTAAAGGTTACAATCATCGTTATCCTGGTCTTTTTACTTGCATTACTCGCAATTCTCTGATTTCTTTGAACCTCCAAATAACTTATTTGAAAAACGAAATGAATCCCAAATAAACAAACAACAAATACTTCAATTTATGAACTCAAAATTGTCATACAAGGTAAACCCCAAGGAGTATCTTTATTACTACACCCGGCTAATTATCAGCCTGGTGTTCTATCTGCTGCTAATCGCATTGGTTGTTGACTCGATCACTGCCTTTGACCCGCAGAAAGTGACGATCTATGTATTTTTCCTTTATGGCGGGTTCATCGCGATGTTCCTGTTTTTCCGGTTTGGCATCCTGATTGGCTTCCTAAAAGGGAATGGCGTAAAATTGAGCCAGGCACAATTCCCCGATATTCACCAGGTTGTCGTATCACAAGCCAAACAACTGGGACTACGGAAAGTGCCCAGCGTTTACATTTTACAGTCAGGAGGAATGATGAATGCTTTTGCGGCCCGGTTCCTTGGTCACAATTACATCATACTTTTTTCGGAAATTGTTGAATCAGCTCTGGAGCAGGACAGAACCATCCTCGAATTTGTAATCGGTCATGAATTAGGACACATCAAACGCAACCACATGCGCAAAAAGCTGTTTCTGTGGCCAAGCTACCTGATCCCGTTTTTGGGTGCGGCCTACTCGCGGGCCTGCGAGTACACCTGCGACAGCATTGGCCACGCACTAAGTCCGTACGGCGTAAAAAGCGGGCTTTTGCTATTGGCATCGGGCAAAACCATTTACCGGAAAGTAAATGTAAAAGCTTTCATACATCAGGACACATCGGAAGATGGGTTCTGGAAGTGGTTTGCCGAGAAAGTATCGTCGCACCCCAATCTGACCAAACGGCTGGTACCGTATGTCGATTTAAAAGAGCCACAACAAAAACCGGAAACGCTCCCCCAACAGGAAAAGAAAGAAGAAGACCATTCGCGCTACATGCCGCAGTTTTAATCAGACACAACTTCAGCCGGATGAGCAGACATCAATCCGGCTGAAGTTGTATTTATGTACCTTTCCCATTTCTCTATTTCTTCTCAGCTTCCTGCGCATCAACCACGGCAATTGCCACCAGGTTGACAATCTCACGCACCGAGCTTTCCATCTGCAATACGTGGATTGGTTTTTTCATCCCAAGCAAAATCGGGCCAATGGCTTTGGCAGTGCCGAGTTCCTGTAAAACTTTGTACAGGATATTACCTGAACTCAGGTTTGGGAATATCAACACATTAGCATCCATATCGCCCAGTTTTGTAAACGGGAATTTCCGGGCCCGCAAAGCGCCATTCAATGCATAGTTGGCCTGCATCTCCCCATCCACGATCAAATCGGGATAATTCTGGTGAAGGATTTTAACCGCCTCGCTGGCACGTACCGGGCTTCCTTTCCCCTTGAATGCACCAAAGTTGGAATAACTCAACACAGCAATTCGCGGTTCAATTTTAAACCGTCTGACTTCGTTGGCAACCAACACAGTGGTATCGGCAATTGTCTGCGGCGCGGGATCAGAATTCACGGTAGTATCAGCCAGGAACAGCGGTCCTTTTTGTGTCAACATGATGTACATCCCGGCAATATGGTCAAACTCCGGTTTGGTACCAATCACATGGATCGCCGGCCGGATGGTATCGGCATACTTACGGGAAAAGCCTGAAATAAATGCATCCGCTTCGCCTGTCTCTACCATCATACACCCGAAATAATCATTGTTGTACATTTTTTCCAGAGCCTCATCAAAACTCATCCCTTTACGTTTTCTTTTTTCAAACAGGATACGGGCATACTCTTCCCGTTTTTCATCCGTGACATCGCGATAAATGTCAACAATGGGCACCCCCCTTAATTCAAGTTTATTATCCGAAAGAATCTGCTCAATCTGCCCCCGGTTCCCCAACAGGATCGGGCTGGCAATTCCCTGGTCAATCACAAAGCGGGCAGCTTTTAGCATCTTCAGGTTATTGGCATCGGCAAAAACCACTTTCTTCGGATTCAGACGGGCTTTATTGCAGATCGTCATGATCAGTTTATTTTCCAAGCCCAGCCGGGCGCCAAGTTCCCGTTCATACCCATCCCAATCCGTTATCGGGTTTCGTGCCACACCGGTTTCCATGGCAGCACGGGCAACAGCAGGAGCGACAGTTGTGATCAACCTTGGGTCCAACGGCTTGGGAATGATGTACTCCTTGCCAAACACGATATTCTCCATATTGTATGCCTTTGTTACCAGTTCGGGGACATATTCCTTGGCCAGTGCAGCCAGCGCTTTCACTGCTGCCACCTTCATTTCCTCGTTAATAACGCGCGCCCTGACATCAAGTGCACCTCTGAAGATAAAAGGAAAACCAAGCACGTTGTTGATCTGGTTCGGATAATCGCTCCGGCCGGTAGCCATGATAATATCATCCCGAACACTGGTAGCCTCCTCGTACGAAATTTCCGGTGTGGGATTGGCCATTGCAAAAACAATCGGGTTGGCGGCCATGCTCCTGATCATATCTTTTGAGACAAGATTGCCAACTGAAAGACCTAAAAACATGTCGGCACCAACCATGGCCTCAGCTAATGCCTGATAAGCTTTCTTACAAACAAATTGTTGCTTGGCCCAATTCAGGTCAATCCGGCCTTCATGCAACGCCCCTTTACTGTCGAACATGACAATGTTCTCTTTCTTCACCCCCAAATGAATATACAACTTGGCACACGAAATAGCAGCCGCCCCCGCCCCGCTGATAACCACCTTTAACTCTTCAATCCTTTTCCCGGTCAGCTCAAGTGCATTCAGCAAGCCTGCCCCCGAAATAATGGCTGTCCCATGCTGGTCATCATGAAAAACCGGGATGTCGAGCATAGCCTTTAGTTTTTCCTCCACCTCAAAACATTCGGGCGCTTTAATATCTTCGAGATTAATGCCGCCAAAAGTCGGGGCAATTGCCCGAACGACTTCAATCAGCTTCTGCGGATCTTTTTCGTCCACCTCGATATCAAAGACATCTATATCAGCAAAAATCTTGAACAACATGCCTTTCCCTTCCATAACAGGCTTCCCTGCCGAAGGGCCAATGTCGCCCAATCCAAGTACGGCAGTTCCATTTGAAATGACAGCAACAAGGTTTCCCTTCGCGGTGTATTTATAAACTTCATCGGGCATTTTCTGAATCTCGCGGCAAGGTTGCGCCACCCCGGGCGTATAGGCCAGCGAAAGATCGTATTGCGTATGGTGTGGTTTGGTCGGGATTACTTCGATTTTTCCGGGCCGCCCTTTTTGATGGTACCACAAAGCATCATCGTAAACAGACTTATTCATAGCATTCTGATTTTTGATTTCTAATAAGTTACAACTTTGAAAAATCTAAAACCAGTTTAAAAGTCAGTCATTCAGAATTTTTAAATGAATGTTTTGATATCTTCGGAAGTTTTTATGACTGGTAAACACAAATTTATATTTGATTGTTATCAAATTAAGGAAAACCCAACACGAGTCTATGATCAGCTATCTTAAGTTAAAAGTTACTGAAAAGAACAATCATTCCCCCGAATCGCTAAAGGCATATGAGCAATTACTGGTTTCAGCAGTTTTATTGGTGCCGTTTTCAAAAGCCAGATTCAAACTAAAATATTTCAAGGCTTTTCTCCATTTTCTCGAAATCATATCTGTCTACCTGGTTGAAAAGAACCACCTCGTGGATGATTTGCGGGAAGGAATACCTGCAACACAGCCAGACCGTATCATGCAATCATTTCTGACAATGCTCTGTCATTACAACATTGTACATATTGAGAATGGCAACTACAAGTTGAACGCTTCCTATCATAAGCTCAGTGAATCCGAGTTCAGATACATTTGCAATTTGGTTGACGGTTCGACTCAGGAACCAACCCAGCTGGCAGCCTTTCTTCGAAAGCGGATCAAAAATTTCCAACTGGTAAGCAACCTGATAAAAATTTACAGAAATCCATCAGACAGCTCACAAAAGATCTCATCTCGGGAATCATGGATGAAATTGATTTTGAACCATGAACTGGATTATGAAATCCGGTTGGCGGAAACACTAAGCCACCTGAGCCAACTACAGCTACCCAATAAAATCAGATCACCGCTGGATGAATCATACTATACGGAATCAGGGAGAAATGCCTTCCAAAACTTTACCCGACTCCGGTTCCTGGATTGCTTGAATAAAATAAACATCGACAAAAAAATAACCCGGACACTGGATATTGGTTGTGGCTACGGAAATTACATTGAAGCAGTAAACAGCAATTTTCCGAAAGTGAAAATTTGGGGAATTGAAATGCAAGAAAATGTTTATCGTGACACTCTGGAAAGATTTACCACAAACAGCAATGTGTCGATTTTCAACAAGAATATTTTTGATTTTAAAACCGATGAGCGTTTTGACCTGGTTTTACTCAATTATGTTTTGTTTTACTTCAACAACAAACAAAAAGAAAAGCTTTTTGAACAATTACATGATTGGCTTGACAACGACGGCACCATTCTGGTCTGCCAGTATTATGCCGGAATTGAAGAATTGAAACACCAACTAATGAAACTTCAGGGAGATAGCACAACGAACAAACGAATTGCAAACTTTTTCGGAAATAAAATTTTATATGCCAACGCCTTGTGGAACGAAACATCTGATGCGTTTGTACAATCTGAAATATGGGATGAATTTCTTGAAATCCTGAATAAAACCGGGTTCGAAGTTGCTGCTATCACCAATGCCGATCCGTTTTACTATTCCCTTTTCATTCGGATAAGGAAGTCCCCCCTGAATTAAAAGGCGCTAATAAAAAGCATGATATTCAAAACCGTTACAATTGCTCCAAGAGAATAGAGCAACCACCTTGAAAAAACGGAATTTTTATATTTGCCCATCACCTTCTCGGAAGAAGTCAGGTAAACTTGGGTGAAAATTGTAAAAGGTAACTGAATACTCAAAACCATTTGCGAAATCAGCAAACCTTTAAACGGGTTTGAAATCAGGAAAATAATCAGCAAAGCAATTACCAGTGACAGAATAACGCCCAGGCGGGAGTGATTATCTTTGATGTCGTACGGCTCGTTGTATATGCCTGCAAAAATACTTCCCGCCGCCATCCCCGATGTGATGGTAGAAGCAACCCCGGCAAAGAGCAGTGCAACGGCAAAAACAATGGCAGCATGACTTCCCAGCAAGGGTGTCAATAATTGGTTCGCCTGTTCAAGTTCCGTTATTTCTGTCCCGTTTTTAAAGAAGGTGGACGCCGCAAGCAAGATCATGGCACTGTTTATTGCCCAACCGATCAGCATGGAAAAAAGCGTATCAAAAAACTCAAATTTCAACTGCTTTTTGATGACCTTATCATCTTGCAGGTTCCACTGTCGGCTTTGAATAACTTCGGAATGCAGGAACAGGTTATGGGGCATCACTACCGCCCCAAGCACACTCATGATAACCAGCATGGAATTCGGAGGAAATGAAGGGGTCAGCCATGCTTTCACCGCATGTCCCCATTCAATATTGACCAGTGAGAGTTCGTAAATAAACGACAAACCGATAACCGAAACAAAAGCGATTATCCATTTTTCAATAACCCGGTAGCTTTTTGAGAAAAGCATGATGATGACAAAAACCATGACCAACACTGCTCCAATCCTTAGTGGTACGTCGAAAAGCATTTCCAGGGCGATGGCCCCACCAAGAATCTCGGCCAAAGAGGTTGAAACCGAGGCCAACATTGCTGAGAAAAGAATGGAGCGCGAGTAGACCGGCTTCAGGTGAGCAGTTGCTGCTTCGGAAAGGCAGAGTCCGGTAACAATACCCAGGTGGGCTACATTGTGCTGCAACACAATCAGCATGATGGTTGATAACGTGACCATCCACAAAAGCGAGTAGCCAAAATCAGCACCCGCAGCCAGGTTCGATGCCCAGTTGCCCGGATCGATGAAACCAACAGTTACCAACAACCCGGGGCCTATATATTTTAAAATATCTTTCCCGCCCAGACGCGGCTTATGATTTTCAGGATCTAATTTGGGAAGTTTGAACATGCTAAATTCTTTGGGCTGAAAATATTAAAACAAATTATCTACCCCATGGTTTGGGACTACAATAAATTCTTTTCCCAGAAATACATAGGCGGAGCACATTCGGCATAGCCGGCTTTTAGGTAAAGTTTCTGCGCCTTCACATTGTCGTGGCGCACCTCCAGGTTCACCCGGCAATAGCCGTTCTGCTTCCCGAATTCGGCTATTGAATCCAGCAAAAATTTACCGGCCCCTTTCCCGCGAAAGTCAGGATGGACAATAAAATCGTGAATATTGATCAGAGGACTGGCCTTAAATGTTGAAAAGAGGTTATTGCAATTGGCAAGCGCCGCATATTCACCGTCAACAAGAGCAAAAAAGCCTAAATAAGCAGGATATTCTTTCAAACCATCGATAATTTTTGGGGCAAGCTCCCGGGGCATGGGTGCCCCGTTTCCCATTTCATCCTGCATGTAAGCATCCAACAGCCTGATTACCTGCGAACAATGTTCGGCATTATTCAAATCGACCTGAAGAAACCGGTATTCCATTTGTTTTTCCACAAAAGTAAAAATACTTCAACCTAAACTTTATACCGCCATGCTTCTATTTCATATTTTTTAATGCGTGTCCCTAACATACGTTCGGTCACTTTCAGCATTTCGGCAGCCTTGGCAATATTTCCTTTTGTCGTTGTGAGAGCTTCGCGTATTAATTGCTTTTCCACCTGTTCAACCGTATACATCAATCCGCCTTTGGCCTGGGTATTCGACGAATCGGCAGTTTGCAGCGAAGGTGGCAGATTATAGCTGTGGATTACATTGTCGGTTGTCAAAATACAAGCCCGTTCAACACAGTTTTCCAGTTCGCGGATGTTTCCCGGCCACGAGTAAACCATCAGCATATTCAAAGCCGATGTGGTAATACGCTTTACCTTTGCACCGTTCCTTTTGTTGAATTTTTCAATAAAATGATCCACCAGCAAAGGGATATCATCGCGCCTTTCGCGCAACGAAGGCAAATAAAGCGGAAACACATTGATCCGGTAAAACAAATCTTCGCGGAATTCACCTTTCTCTATCAAATCTTCCAGGTTTCGGTTGGTGGCGGCAATAATCCGAACATCTACCTTAATGGTTTCTGTTCCCCCCAGGCGTTCAAATTCCCGCTGTTGCAGGATTCGCAGAATTTTCACTTGGGTAGATAACGGAATATCGCCAATCTCATCTAAAAAGATGGTCCCCCCATCAGCCAGCTCAAAGCGTCCCTTGCGCCGGGTCTCAGCTCCGGTAAACGCCCCCTTTTCATGGCCAAACAATTCGCTTTCGATCAGCGAATCAGGTAAGGCCGAGCAGTTTACCTTCACAAAATTATTTTTTGCCCGCTTGCTCGAAAAGTGGATTGCATCGGCTATCAACTCCTTACCAATACCGCTTTCCCCCCGTATCAGTACGGTTGAATTGGTTTCGGCCACCATATTTACCAGGGAGTAAACATCCCGCATTTTTCCTGAATTTCCGATGATGTTCACCGGACGGTGATCATCTTTCAGCTGTTCCTGTAATTCCTGGTTTTTTTGGCGGAGTAACTCGAGCTCCTCCATCCTTTCCTGCTTGTTACGGACAACCCGTGAGATTAAACTCCCGGTTATGGACAACAGGTTTAAATTTTCGTCATTCGTGATGAACGGGTTGAATTCGCGCACCAGGCTTAATGTCCCGGTTACTTTCCCGTCCTCAATTATTGGCACACAAATAAAACTAAGCTCTTTGCCGTCTTTTGTTGTTAATTCCTGCTTGGTCCTGTTCAGGAACAAACTTGATTTTGAAATTTTTTCGATGACAATCGGGCGGGACAGCTCAACAACGCGCCCGGTAATCCCTTCACCCAGATCATATTTCCCGCGGGCTTGTTGCGCAGAACTGTAGCCATAAGCTGCCTCGATATATATTTTGGAGTTTTTCCTGTTGAAAATGGTCAGAAAGCTTCGCTCTGCTTTTAAATGCTTCACGAGTAATTCAAGTATGATCGTCAAATCATCCTTCAACTCCTTGCTCTGGATTAACCGCTGGCTGATTTCGGATAACAACACCAGCTCTTTCAATCCATAGCATTCATTCCCTACCTTTTTGCACTTAAATTCCATATTAGTTCTCCAATTTGCCAACAAAATCACTCAGCCAATAACTATTTGAGCAAAAATGGAAACAATTCCGAACATTTCAAACATACATTTGTCATATATCTAACATTTTAACAATAGATTAACACCTTTTTTAACGATGCGATACACTGAAACATGTTTCAAAGATTATGTGTGCTAAAAATCCCCTAAAAACTGTATTTTCGCAGAAAATAAATCTGATAGAGGAACGTGGAAAAAAATTTGGTCATAATACCTACTTATAACGAGAAGGAAAACATAGAACGGATGATCCGGAAAGTATTCTCGTTGAAAACACCGTTTGAACTATTGATTATTGAAGACAATTCGCCAGACGGAACAGCTGAAATCGTAAAAAAGCTCCAACAAGAATTTCCCGGAAGACTACACATTTTGGAACGCAAAGGGAAGCTCGGGCTGGGAACTGCTTACCTGACAGGTTTTAAATGGGCGCTTGAGCATGGCGCTGATTTTATTTTTGAGATGGACTGCGATTTTTCGCACAACCCGGAAGACCTGGAACGGCTTTACGAGGCCTGCGCCAGTCAAGGCGGCGACGTAGCCATTGGCTCCCGCTACATCAAAGGGATCAACGTCATAAATTGGCCTTTGGGACGAGTACTCATGTCCTATTTCGCCTCGGTTTATGTCCGTTTTGTCACCGGCATGAAAGTCATGGACACGACTGCCGGTTTTAAATGCTACCGCAAAGAAGTACTGCAAACCATCAAGCTCGATGATATCCGCCTAAAAGGTTACGGGTTTCAGATTGAGATGAAATTCACTGCCTGGAAACATGGGTTTAACCTGGTTGAAGTGCCAATCATTTTTACCGAACGGCAGGAAGGCAGCTCGAAAATGAGCGGAGGCATCTTTAACGAAGCGCTGTGGGGGATCATGAAAATGAAAATCCGGAGCTGGTTTAAAAAATATGAACCAAAGAAAAGCCAACAATAAAATTTTCAGGAACTGTTTATTTTGCAAAAAATGAACAATTCCGGTCAAAGTGATATTAATAAGGCTGCAGAAATGTAGCCTTTTATTTTTTTAAATCGTAACTTGAATAGGCAGTAAAAACCAAAGAATAATCTTTATGAAAACCATCATCCACAACGCCACAATCATTAACGAAGGGAGAAAATTCACAGGGAGTGTCCTGATTGAAGATGAGTTCATAAAAAAAATATATGAAGGCGAAGTACCGGAGGCAGATCTGGCTGTCGCCGCCGTTATTGATGCAACGGGCAAGTACCTTATTCCCGGTGCCATCGACGACCAGGTGCATTTCCGCGAACCGGGGCTTACCCACAAAGGCGACATTTCCACTGAATCAAAAGCTGCCCTGGCAGGCGGGGTCACCTCTTACATGGAAATGCCCAACACCAACCCGCAATGTATCACCCAGGCCGAACTGGCCAAAAAATATGCCCGCGCCGCTGAGGTATCAGCTGTAAACTATTCGTTTTACATGGGCGCAACCAACGACAACCTGAAAGAAGTGCTGGCAACCGACCCAACCCAGGTTTGCGGCATCAAAGTTTTCATGGGCTCATCAACCGGAAATATGCTGGTTGACGATGAAAAAACTTTATCGGAAATTTTTAAGAATGCCCCCACTTTGATTGCCACCCACTGCGAAGACGAAGCAATCATCCGCAGGAATACCGAAATTTACCGCCAGAAATACGGTGATATTATTCCAATCTCGCGCCACCCGAAAATCCGAAGCGCCGAAGCGTGTTTCAAATCCTCATCGAAAGCCGTTGAACTGGCTGCAAAATTTGGGACCCGGCTGCATGTGCTTCACCTGTCTACGGCCGACGAGATGAAGCTTTTCCTCCCGGGGCCGGTAAAAGATAAGAAGATTACAGCTGAGGTTTGTGTCCATCACCTTTGGTTTGAAGAACGGGATTACATTGATTATGGAACACGCATCAAATGGAACCCAGCAGTAAAATCAGCAGAAGATAAAGAGGCACTCTGGGAAGCCCTTCTCGCAGATAAGATTGATGTGATTGCAACCGACCACGCGCCGCATACACTTGATGAAAAATCGCATCCCTATTTCAAAGCCCCTTCGGGCGGCCCGCTCGTTCAGCATTCAGTGACCGCAATGTTCGAGTTTGTAGCCCAAGGGAAAATCACCGCTGAAAAAGTGGTTGAAAAAATGTGCCATGCCCCGGCCGACCTTTTCCGGATCGATCGGCGCGGCTATATCCGCGAAGGCTATTTTGCCGACCTGGTATTGATCAACCCGGATAAAAAATGGACAGTTGTCCCTGAAAACATCATTTATAAATGTGGCTGGTCTCCTTTTGAAGGAACCCAATTTAGTACCCAGATTTCAAAAACGTTTGTGAACGGAAAACTGGGATATGATCGGGGAATTATCCGACCCGACATCATCGGAAAAAGATTAACATTCAACGTATAAAACAAAGACCGGCTCATCACCGGTCTTTTATTTTATTCGTGAAACAAAACTGATCTCATCGAAACTGAGCCAAAATCAAACTGGTCATTAAAAAATTCGGGAGATTCATTTTCATACGTCATCCCCAACACGTAAAAGAGTGGCAAAAGATGGTCAAATGTGGGATGAGCCATTTTTGAGATTGAACCCCATTTCTGAAAATTCATGATTTCCGCTAAATCTCCCTTTTCAATCAAGCCGGTCAGTTTGCGATCAAACTCAATCGCCCAGTCGTAAACAGTCCCCAACATGTCAATACGTTGCAGGTTATGAACAAGGTTGCCGCTACCGACAACCAAAACTCCCATTTCCCTCAATCTTCTCAGCGAGTTTGCAAGTTCCACATGATAACTGATTGGCGCATCATAATCCAGGCTAAGCTGAACCACCGGAATATCAGCCAACGGATACATCGGCTTCAGTACCGCCCAGGCGCCATGATCGAGTCCCCATTCCAGATCTGCACCAACCCGGAAACTTTGGGACAGTTGTTGCACCTCTTCGGCCAACCCCGGACTTCCGGGAGCCGGATACTGTTGCTTAAACAACTCTTTTGGAAATCCGCCAAAATCATGAATAGTTTCAGGACTTTTCATTGCAGTAACGAAAGTCCCCTTTGTCAGCCAATGAGCCGAAACACACAAGATCGCTTGTGGTTTCGGTAAGCTTTCGCCGAGCCGTTGCCAATTCCTCCGAAAACGGTTGTCAGTAATCGCATTCATCGGGCTGCCATGGCCTACAAACAAAACCGGCATTCGGGAAGAAGGCTCCAGTGTATCTTCAAAATTGCTTATTTTCTGAACATGGCTCATTAACAGGAAACATTTAGGCTTAATTTAACAGAAACAATTCTGACTTTTCACGACGAACCTTAGCTGCTTTGGCCAGATAATCCTGTTCATCGTCGCGATAACCAAGTGCAATCACGACAGCACTGTGTAGCCCTTTTTCATTTAGGCCAAGCAATTCATCCATCGCTGCATTGTCATAACCTTCTATCGGGGTAGCATCAACTCTTTCCGTTGCCGCTGCTGCCAACCCAATACCGAAAGCAATATAAGCCTGGCGGGCAGTCCATGCTTTTACATCAACCACCGCTCCCCCACTTCCTACAAATCCATTGATCATCTCCTTATAAGGAGCCAATGTTTCAATACCAACACCACGAGTCCGGGCTACATTCTCCAGGTAATCGTCAATCTTTGCTTCTGAAACTTCGTTCCAGGCTGCAAACACCAACAAATGGGAACATTCAAGCACCTGCGGTTGCTGACAGGCTTTCTCACTGATTTCTTTCTTCATCTTCTCATCGCTGATCACAACAACCGAAAAAGGCTGAAGCCCCAACGAGGTTGGAGCCAAATTAATGGCATCCATAATTATTTCTAGTTTCTCTTCCGGAAGCTTCTCCCCATTCATCCTTTTTGTGGCATAACGCCATTTCAATGCATCCATCAATTCCATTTTCTCTTCTTTTTTTGAGTTAATATTTGTTTTCTGAACCACAATAGTTACTTTTAGTGCCTCAATATTACATAGTAACTGAAAATAAAACAAGAAGGCAGAAATAAAGAAGTTAGTCACATGGAAGTAACTATAGCTGACAAACAAAGTGATAGCCTAAAGAAAAAAATTGATTTTTTTTTCGACCCGACCAACCATCCGATAGGTTTTTGCCCTGTAAAGGACGTAATTGGCCGGATTAGTGACAAATGGTCACTTTTAACAATCCTGACACTGGGACACAGAGGCAAACTAAGATTTAACGAACTGCGAAGTAAAATTGAAGGAATATCGCAGCGGATGTTGACCGTGACACTCCGCTCGCTCGAACGGGATGGATTGGTCAAACGGCAAATCTATGCAGAAGTGCCGCCACGGGTAGAGTATGAACTGACCGATCTTGGGAGCAAACTGCTGATACAGGTCTGGGATCTTGCCGATTGGGCAAATGCCTATAAAACCGACATCATGGATGCACGAAAGGCGTTTGATGACAAACAAAAAAAGGCGCCCTGACGAGCGCCTTAAATAGTATGCTTCATTCTACTCTAATCTACGGCAATGATCAGGTACCTCGAAGTTTTCCAAAACTCTGCCGGGTTATCAATCACAAGGCTTTCCACATTTTTATCACCCACAAAGTGGTAAGAGCCTGCAGGATGGGTACTAACCAATTCTACCTTTTTCACGCTTAACTCCAGCACCGAAAAATCACGGATATCAACCGTGGTAAAATATTCTTTGTTAAAATCTTCTTTCATTTTCAATGAACGACCGATACCAAGGAAACCACCTTCTTTCTCGATTACGCCATTATCTACCAGTTCTTTTGCCGTTCCGAATGCATAAAAAGCGGTGTTAATCTCAATTGTTTGTTCATCTATCATCTGCGTTTTTTGCTGGATCAGCTGATCTTTAAGCATGCTTTCTTCCGCCATTGACTCGACACGCAGATTCAATTCACTGATATCAATGTGCAATTTCTCAAGTTCTGCATTCATGGTCGCTATTTCTGCATCCTTTTGTTCAATCTGACGATTTAAAATGGTGATTGCCCGTTGCAATTCTGCAACCTTTGAATTCGATGCCCCCAGCTTTTTTTGCAGTTGGGCAACCAACTCCCGATTCTTCTTTAATAATTCATTAATGGTATAAATATCATTGATGATCTGCTCCTTCTTATCCTTTTTCATTTCAGTGCCGTGACTGGTTTCAATCTCAACAATATCCTGAATCTGTTTGATCGAATCCAGGTTATCCTGAATTTCATTCATGGCCGAAACAAAACCAATAATGGCTGAGTCTTTTTCAAAGGCCGCTTGTGTGATACTATCCTGAACTGCCTGCATGCGGTCAATTTTTTTCTGCTGGCATGACGCTAAAAAAATGATAAATGCGAAAAACAGTAACTTTTTCATAATTGATTCATTTTGAGATTTAAACAAATGTAGCTAGGTTTTTTTATATCTCACCTACAGGGGGTTGCAAATTTTATGGGTCAAAAACAATATTTTTCATTTTTTACGGGACAGCTCCTCCAAAGTTTTCTAAAACCTGGCTCGCACATCTCAATTTTTCGTAAATTACTACAATCCGTTTATGTACCATTTCAAACAATCTATTTATGAAACCACTATCAATCATGTTGTTCCTGATAATTAGTATGGGATTATCGGCACAAAACCTAAGATGGGAAGCGCCAGTCAAGATTCTGCCGGAAAATGGCATGGCCGGACAAAAAATCACTTTCTCCGCAGAATTAATCCCGGTTTCAGCAACCGAAGTCCACAACATCATCATCCGTGCCGGTATTGACGAGGAAGAATTAATCACCCAACCGATGCAGGTCATCAGGCCCAACCAAACCCAGAAAATATTTTTCATGTGGACAGCCACCGAGGGCGAACACACGGTGTTTTTCAAAGCAATATCGAACAAAACGGCTCTTGCGAACCTGAAAATTCGCCGCTCAACCAACCCCGATCTACAAAAAGCAGAAGGACAACCTATTGTCAAAATTGAAAAAACATTCTCAATCAATCCCCCAATCGTTAGCGGGGTCAGGCCCAAAATCATGATTTCAAAACCGGCTGCCGATTATAGCCAGCCTGTTTGCGAAGGACGGCCTTTGCCCGACCTTGTTGTTGCCGACATCAGCATCTCCGGAAGTGGCAGGCCGGGCGACATGCACTACATTTCGGCCGACATTGAAAACCGGGGACAATGTGGCAGCGGCCCGTTCAAGGTAAAATTGCAGGTTATTGAGCATCTGCCCAACCGTCCAGAATCTGAAAAGATTGAGATTGGTACCGAAAACCTAACATCATTGCCACCTCGCGACGACCGGAACATGTCGGAAGCCAGCACAACCGCACACTTTCAATACACTGTAAAAACACTGGTCCCAGCCGATTATGAATTCATCATTGTGGTTGACCCAACGAACGCGGTTGAAGAATTTCGGGAAGAGAACAACGAGGCGCGGGAACAAATAACGATCCAATAGCCGTATTATCTGCACAAACGTTTTTCCCGACAATCAGCAAACTGAAATTGCCGGTGAAGTATTGAACAAATCCTTATCTTTGCCGGCAAAATAATTCGGATTTGGAGTTGACGGAATTTCGGCGATTGTTTGAGAAAAACGAGGCTATTCAGCACGTTATAACACAGTTAAACACCCCGGGTGAAAATATTCATCTGCGGGGGTTAGTTGGTTCGTCCCAAACAATCTTTGCCTCAATACTTTCCGAAAAGCTTCAACAACCAGTCATTTACATCCTGAATGACAAAGAAGAAGCTGCCTATTTTTACGATGACCTGAACAATCTCAAAACAGCTTCAACGGTACTGTTTTTCCCGAGCTCGTACAAACGTTCCATCCAGTATGATCAGCTGGAACAGGAAAACATCATCCTGCGGACTGAAGTGTTAAACCAGCTCCGGGAACAAAACCCAGTCAGTATTGTGACTTATCCTGAAGCGCTTGTTGAAAAGGTGATTACCGGCGAAGCGCTGGCTTCCAACAGTTTTCAGGTTCACAAGGGCGATAAACTTTCAATCAGCTTTATAAATGACGTTCTTTTTGAATATGGTTTCGAACGGGTAGATTTTGTTTTTGAGCCCGGCCAGTATTCGATCCGAGGCAGCCTGGTCGACATTTATTCCTTCTCGAACGAAGATCCTTACCGCCTCGACTTCTTTGGTGACGAGGTTGACAGTATCAGGAGTTTCGACATTGACAACCAGATTTCGAAAGAACAACTTCAAAAGATTGTCATCATCCCGAATATACAGAGTGGACTGGATGAAGAAAGACGGGACAATTTTCTCCGGTTTATCCCCCAGCAAAGCGTTGTTTGGGGCCGCGATTTTCAATTGATTGCTGATCTAATCGATAACATATTCAACCAGGCTACCAATTCGGACGAGCAAAACGACGAACTCAAAGGCCGGGTGATTTCCGGTGACGATTTTTTAAGTTCGCTCACGGAATTCTCCATCCTGGAAACCGGCAATACGACGCTTTTCAAACCAAAAGAAACATTCCGGTTTCAAACATCAGTACAACCGGTTTTCAACAAAAACTTTGAACTTCTGGCCAAAAACCTGCAGGAAAACGTTGAGAATGGCTACCAGAATTTTATCCTTTCGTCAAGCACCAAGCAAATTGAGCGCCTGCATGCCATATTTAATGATCAGGGGCTGAACGTTCAGTTTAAAGACCTGTACTTCACCCTGCATGAAGGCTTTATTGATCACGATCGGAAAATTTGCTGCTACACCGACCACCAAATATTTGAGCGTTATCACCGGTTCAAAATAAAAAGCCGCAAAGAACAAAAGGAAAGCATTACGCTAAAAGAGCTCAACAAACTGCACCCCGGCGACTATGTTGTCCATATTGACCACGGGATCGGGAAGTTTGCCGGGCTGGTGAAAACCGAGGTGAACGGCAAAATGCAGGAAGCAATCCGGCTGACATACCGCGACAACGATGTCTTACTGGTCAGCATCCATTCGCTTCACCGCATTTCGAAATATAAAGGTAAAGAAGGGGTTGAACCCAAAATCAACAAACTGGGAAGCGGGGCCTGGCAAAAACTGAAAGACCGCACCAAAATCAAGGTGAAGGACATTGCCCGCGACCTGATTGCGTTGTACGCCAAACGCCGACAAGAGAAGGGTTTTGCTTTTTCGCCTGACTCCTACCTGCAAACCGAGCTGGAGGCCTCCTTCATTTTTGAAGACACGCCCGACCAGGTGAAAACCACGCAGGCTGTGAAAGAAGACATGGAACGGTACATCCCGATGGACAGGCTGGTTTGCGGCGATGTTGGTTTCGGGAAAACAGAAATTGCCGTTCGGGCAGCCTTCAAAGCTGTGGCCGACAACAAACAAGTGGCCATTTTGGTACCGACAACAATCCTGGCCCTTCAGCATTTCAAAACATTTTCAGACCGGCTGAAAGATTTCCCGGCCAAAATAGAATACGTCAGCCGCCTGCGCCCGGCCAGCGAAATAAAGAAGATAATAAAGGAAGTTGAAGCCGGAAACATTGACATCCTGATCGGGACACACCGCTTGGTTGGGAAAGATGTGAAATTTAAAGACCTCGGGCTGCTGATTGTTGACGAGGAACAAAAATTTGGCGTTTCGGTCAAAGAAAAACTGAAACAACTAAAGGTGAATGTGGACACGCTCACCCTCACGGCCACACCTATTCCGCGCACCTTGCAATTCTCCCTGATGGGAGCCCGCGATTTGTCAATCATTCAAACACCGCCGCCCAACCGTTACCCGATTGTTACGGAGCTTCACGGGTTCAACGAAGATATCATCCGCGAAGCCATTAATTACGAAATAGCCCGTAACGGACAGATTTTCTTCATTCACAACCGGGTGCAAAACATCCACGAAGTAGAAGATACGATAAAACGCATCGTTCCCGGTGTAAAAACCGTGGTTGGTCACGGACAAATGGATGGGCCTCAGCTCGAAAAAATCATGCTCGATTTTATAAACGGCGAGCACGATGTGCTGATTGCCACAACCATCATCGAGGCTGGCCTTGACATACCAAATGCCAACACCATCATTATTAACCATGCCGAGAATTTCGGATTGAGCGATCTGCACCAGTTGCGTGGCCGTGTGGGCCGGTCGAATAAAAAAGCGTTTTGCTACCTGCTTACCCCGCCAATGTCGCTGGTCAGCCCGGAGGCAAGACGGCGCTTACAGGCCATTGAAGAGTTTTCGGACCTGGGCAGCGGCTTCAACATTGCCATGCGCGACCTGGACATCCGCGGGGCTGGCGACTTGCTTGGCGCCGAACAAAGCGGTTTTATTGCCGACATCGGTTATGAAACGTATCACCGCATCCTCAACGAAGCCATCCAGGAACTAAAACAAGACGAATACAAAGAACTGTTTGAGGAAGAACAGGAAGATGCAGGGAAAGCATTCCTGAAAAACAAGTTCATCAGCGATTGCCAGATTGATACGGATATGGAACTGCTATTCCCTGACAAATACATTCAAAGTATTTCGGAACGAATGCTCCTGTACCGCGAACTGGACAGCATGGAGACCGAGGAAAACCTGCAGCAGTTTGAACTTGCCCTGACCGACCGCTTTGGTAAACTTCCAAAAGAAAGCCTTGAACTGCTCGAAGTGGTACGGCTCCGCTGGCTGGCTATCGGGATCGGCATCGAACGGATCATCCTGAAAAACAAAACGATGATCTGCTATTTCATTTCCGACCCGCAATCGGCTTATTACCAATCTCCCGCTTTTACAAAGGTTTTGCAGTTTGTACAGCAAAACCCCGGGAAATGCCGCATGAAAGAAAAAGCAAACAAACTGAGCCTGCGATTTGAGCAAGTTGAGTCCATTTCAAAAGCAAAAGCTGTTCTGGAAGAAATTGGCTGAGAGTACCGGGCAACAACTTCCGGTTGAAATTTCCCAAATGCCCTTCATTACTCATTATTTTAAGGGAAATAATATTTGTCTGTGCTTGCATTCATCCATCAATTCTTCTACTTTTAGAACATAAAATCAAATAAGTATTTTTAATCATTATTTTTATGAAACTAAAAACATTATCGTTTGCATTGATAATCACTTTTCTTGCAATCGGATTCTCATCTACGGCGAAAGAGAAACAACTTTTGCGCCTCAACCTGACAAAAGGCACAACCTACGAAATGACCATGGACATGACCAACAAAATAGATCAAGAGATCATGGGAAACCAGGTAAAAATGGACCAAACGATGGTCATGGTTATTTCATTAACAGTTGAAGACCAGTTCCCAAGTGGCAATTTTTTAATCCGCTATGGCTATGACAAGATGAAAATCTCGATTAACGCCATGGGGCAAACCATGAATTTTGACACAAGCAACCCGGATGAAAACAGCCCAATGTTTGCACCAATGAAAAGCCTTACCGACATTAAGCTGAAAATGGAGATCACCCCTCGTGGCGATGTTGTCAGCATTGAAGGATTGGATCAATACACCAAAGCATTTGCCAACAATCCGCAATTAAGCTCGACTTTAAGCATGTTTTCAAGCGAAGAAGCATTTAAATCTAACTTTAGCCAAACCTTCAACTATTTCCCTGAAGAGGAGATTGGCAAAGGCGACAGCTGGGATGCAACCTTCAAAATGCCCGCAATGATGAACATGGAAATGGCCATGAACTTTCAGGCAACCGGAGTAAGCAAAGACTATGTAGACCTTGCCGTGAAATCAACGATCAACTCCGACTCACCGATTGAAGCCAACGGGATTAAAATGGATATTTCAATTGAAGGGACACAGGATGGCACCATGCAAATCAACGCCGAAGACGGGATGGTCAACACATCCGAAATCACCCAGCTATTTTCGATGCTCATGAAAATGAAAAACCCGCAAACCAATGAGGATATGGAAATCCCCATGAAGATGAATTCAACCGTAAAAATCTCGACCGAGAAGAAATAATAAAAATCAGAAGATGGTGTTAAAAAGCAACATCGATCGTAATTACTCCCGAAAAACATCAGATACAGGTTCTTTCGGGAGACAAAACATTAACCGACGAAGACATCTTTATTAGATTACAACCGTGGGGTAAATATTCTCCCGGCTTCGGACAAGAGGGAGAGCTAAAAGCTCACCCCGCAGCGTTTTCAGGAACTATGAGAAGTAAGCATCTGCACTAATTAGCGGATGTATAACAAAAAAGCCCGGTTTTTGAGTGCAGTTCAAAAACCGGGCTTTTCTTATTCATTATTTCTTCATTTACTTCATCAATCGGACTTCGTAAATGCCACCTGCTACAGAACCGGGTGCTGCTTCAAACTTCACCCGCAGTTTTCCGTTGGCTTTCTCCAATGCTGTTTTTGGAATTTCGTAATCCACACTAAAAAAGCCGAAGCCTTTGCTACCGTCCAGTGTCACATCGGCCAATTTCTCACCATTGATGCTGATCGTGAAATTCCGACTATTATCCAGTCCGAAATACAAAACCCGCAATTTTCCAGCTTCACTTTTCGGGTCGCGCAGTTCGTAGCTGAACCAACCATTGGCACTTCGCCAGTGTTTGCCTTGATTTACGCCCGAGTTCGAGTTTTCACTTTCAATAAAATGGTCCGATTCCGGCTGCTGTTCACCCGGGTAAACCAAATCGATGGTTGCATTTGCCAAAGCTTCTTTTTCTGCTTCTTCTTTCGCGGTTTGCGCTTCCATTTCTTTTAACTCGTCCGGGCTCACCGTCTTAAAATAAATCTGGTAGCGGGCTTCCTGAATCCGGAAGAAAGGGAGCAGTTCCAGATTTTTGTACTTGTCGGGAAAAACTCCGTCGAGGGTAAAGGTCATGGGCTTACCGGCAACCGGTTTTACCATCGCTGCCAGGTTTTTGGCATCGCCGACCACCAACGGCATTTCGTTAAGCGGATATTTCGAGCCAACAGCAACGTGACCACCCCGGCTATCGTCGGCAAACAAGCCCGTTTGGTCGTCGGTGCCGATTTTGGCAGCCAAAACAATTGGCCCGTGCAAAATAGAATAGTAGTTTTCGCCGTCGGGCAGTTGCTCCACTGTCGTTCGCATCGGGAAAGTCAGCTCCACATTATCGCCCTTTTTCCAGCTTCGTTTCACCGCCACATACTCTCCCGGTTTTCCGTTGACAGTTTCCGGTTTTCCGTTCACTTTAATGGCAAAAGCACCCGCTTCAACCCATTCCGGATAACGGATATACAAACTGAGTGTACTTTCCTTTTTCGGGTTGATAGTGAGTGTTGAAGTTTCTGCATCTGGAAATTTTGTCTCCTGCGTCAACTCCAATTCTTTTTCTTTCCAGTTTAAAGTTGAAGGAATAAACAGGTTCACGTAAATATCGTCGCCTGAATGTGCATAAATCAATTCGCCGTACTTGGTATGATTCTCCAGGCCCGAACCCACGCAACACCAGAAACTGGTTTGCGGTTGCGAATACACGCGATAATGGCCGGGGCGCATCGGGGTAAAGTACACAAAACCGCCGTGTCCCGGGTCTTCAGTCGACAAAATGTGGTTATACATCGCCCGCTCGTAGTAATCCATGTAGCGCACCTTCGGGTCGCTCAAAAACAGGTGGCGCGTCAGTTTCAGCATGTTGTAGGTATTGCAGGTTTCTGGCCCCTGCTCACTTTCAATCATCGAGCTAAAATCATCTGTCGGGTGAAAATGCTCGCGAACCGAGTTGCCGCCAATGGACACCGAGCGCTTGTCAACAACATTTTCCCAAAAGAAACGTGCGGCATCGGCCCACGATTCGTTGCCACCAACTTCAGCAATACGTTTGTACCCGATCACTTTCGGAATCTGCGTATTGGCGTGCATGCCAGTCAGCTTATCTTCCTGTTTCATAAGCGGCTCCAACAACACTTTTTGCGAAAATTGTTGAGCGAGTTTCAGGTATTTTTCGTCACCGGTAATAGCAGCCACATCGGCGAATACTTCGTTCAATCCGCCTTGCTCACTGCGCAACATCTCCTGAATTTGCTCATCGCTCAGGTTCCGTACCAAATGGATGGCCCAGTCCGTCAGTTTAATCAGCATTTCTTTGGCTTCATCGCTCCCCGCAAACAGGTAAGCATCGCAAAGACCAGCGTAGATTTTATGAATATTGTATAAAGGCACCCAGCGTTTATTCAGGCTGAATGAACCGGCTTCTATCTGGCCGGCTTCAATTTGTTTCCAGATCTCCTTGCCGTTCGGAACGCCCGATAAGTAGCCATCGCCGTTCGCATCCTGTGCCCGCTTCAGTTCCGACAGCATATAATCCATGCGCTGTTTCATCCGTTCATCGCCGGTGACAGCATACATTTTTGCCAGTGCCGACAAATAATGCCCGCCAATATGCCCGTCCAAACCGGTATTTTCCCAGTTGGGATAGTTGTCGGCTTTGGGTTGAAGTCCGGCTTCTTTCAGATAAGGTGCCAGCAGTCGATCCATGTCCAGCGACAGTATATAGTCCATATCGGTTTGCATGGCCGTTTTGAATGGGCTGTCGAGCAGCCGCACATCCGAAAGCGGGAATGCATCAAGCGTTTCTTTTGGTTGAGCCGTCGCAAACAAGGGCAAAAGGCTCAGTAAAATCATTAGTCTTTTTGATTTCATTATCAATAGTTTATAGTTTAATTTCATAACGGCAACTTTTATCGCCCCGGTGGATAGAACTTAACACCCGGGCTTCGACCGGATGGCCTGCAACTTTCGAAAACATGAGTTCGGCAAAACCTTCGGAGCAGTAACACAGCACTGCCGACTTCACTCCCCGTTCGCTGTTCACCATCGGACAAACGCAAAAATCTTTATTCTCGTCGGCCAAAACAACCCGCTTTTCCTCATCAAAACTAACTCTCCAGTTCCAGCTGTCTTTTAAAAATTGGATAAACTTGTTTGGATTCCCCACATAATTTTCCAGCAATTGTTCCATGTTTAACTGGTCGTAATGCGCCCGGGCACACCGTTTCATTATTTGTCGGGACAATTGCTCGTCGGTTTGCTCGTCAAGGCTCAGCATTAGGGTCGAAATCCATTCCTGCATCAGTTTTTGTTGTGCATTTTCTGCAACTTCATCAGTCGCAGCACCAAGCTTCTGACCAGCTATAAATGAAAACCCGCAGAAACAGCTCCCTGCTATACAGGCTTTTTTTAAAAAACTCCGGCGGTTCGAGTCCATATCGTTTTCTGTTAGAATTTTATTTCATCAGTTTGAATGCGTAAAAGAAACAAACACGAAGACACAAAGTCACGAAGAAAATTAGACTACCAAAATCGTTGTGTCTCCGGGCCTTCGTGTTTAAAACAAAGCTGACACTCTGAATACTGCCTCTATTTTATTGGCTCAATTCCTTTCAAAGTTGGTTTCACTTCGATGATTTTTCCATCGGCATCAAACTCCATTTTGTCGATACATACTTCGCGGTGAAAACCTCCGGCACCACGCGGCATATCAACTCCTTTGGGATAAGTAAACCGGTGGTAAACAAGGTACCACTCGTCCTTGCCCGGAACCTGGATGGCCGAGTTATGGCCGGTTGCAAAAATATTGGTTACTGAGTCGCGCTGAATCACAATGTTGTTTTCGGGAATGGTGAGTTTACCCATTGGCGAATCGGTTGTGGCATAGCGTACTTTGTAATTCGGACTGCGCGTGTCATCTTCCGACCACATGAAGTAATAAGTTCCGTTACGGAAAATCACATAAGTGCCCTCGCGGAATGTGTTGTCAATATTGAATTGCTTCAGGCTTTTCATATTCAGCGAAGTCATATCCGGGTTCAGTTCGGCCCCGGCCATATAACCGTTGCCCCAGTACAGGTATGTTTTCCCGGTCTTCGGGTCAGTAAATACATCCGGGTCAATTTCCTGCCCGCGGTTCACTCCCAGCGTTTTGAAGTCAATCAAAGGTTTTCCGCTATCGGTAAATGGCCCGGTTGGGTTGTCGGCCACAGCCACTCCAATTTTTTGGGCAGCAGTGAAATAGTAGAAGTATTTGTATTCGCCATTGATTTTTTTCTCCACAATACATGGCGCCCAGGCATTTCGATCGGCCCAACTCACGTCTTTTTTCAGGTCGAGGATGATGCCTTCATCTTTCCAGTCAACCAAATTGTCTGACGAGAATACTTTAAAATAGGTGCCCGACCAGTTCCAGAAACCGTCGCTGGTTGGATAAATGTAATATTTGCCGGTTTTTTCTGAATACAAAATTTCAGGGTCGGCATAGTAGCCTTCCAGCACCGGGTTGTGGTCTTCCGAGGCGGTCACCTGATAAACTGCATCGCCTTTGCCTTCGAGCGAGAAGGTGTAAGCAACCGGCCCTTTGCTAAAGTCCTGCGGGCCAACCGGGCTCACCGAGAAATGCGGGAAGCAGCTAAACTGCTGATCAAAAGAAGACAAATCGGTACCGCTTTTCACCGGCAGATGAATGGTCTTGCTCTTTCCGTCAATCACCACGTTCAGTTTTTTCAGTTGAGGCGAAGTGGCTTCCACCATCAAATCGTCGAGGCTTCCGTAAGTTTCCATCAGGCGTTTCAGCTCGTCGCCGGTAATCGGCATCACCGTTCCGTGGCGCGGGTGGAAATTCATCGACACTTCGTGGTCAATTACTTCAAAATGTTCCAAATCGGAGCTTCTGGTAAACTGGTAGCGGCCACTGGTGTAAACGTCATACATCAAAATATAGTCGTTCGAATGGTTTAGTTTGAAGATTCCGCTTCCTTCAACATGGTCTTGTTCGCAGTCAACGCGTTTATCGCTCACCAATTGGTACCCTTCAGTCAGCTTGTCGGAAATCGCCAGTTTAATACCAGGGTCGCCATCTTCAGCCTTGTGGAACAGGTAGAATTTACCGTTGAAAGGAATGATATCTCCGTCGATACAAGCCTTCGTATTGCTGTCCGCCGGAGGGAAATACAGCTGTTTCGGAGCTTCTTCCAAAGCAGTGAAATCCTTGTTCGCGTATGCGTAATAGATGATGTCGGGCGTACCATCACCACTCCGCATGGAGAAATAAATCATATATTTCCCGTTTGCAGTATCGTAGATGGTTTGCGGCGCCCAAACACGATCCACTGCCGCAAATTCGGAGGGATAGCTTTCGGGAATATTTACCACCGAAGTTTCCCAATGAACCATGTCGGTCGATTTCATCAAAATCATGGCGTAATTGTTCCAGCCTTGTTCCGGCACATAAAGGTCTGTAGCCACCATGTAAAAGGTTTTACCATCGGCGCCACGCAAAATATGCGGGTCGCGAACACCGCCCGAGGTACTGATTTTTTTGCTATCCAACACCGGCTGATTACCGTTCAGCGCACGGAAATTATAGCCATCGGTACTCACGGCAAAACGGATGGCTTCTTCGCCAGGCTGATTGCCTAAGAAATAGGCAAACAAATACGCAGAAGGATTGTCTCCCGTTTTGGGTTGACACGAAAAAAGGAAAACTAAAGCCGGCAATGCCAGGCAAAGAATAAAAAATCGTTGTAGTAAATTAAGTCTATTCATAGTAGTAGTTTATTAATTTGATTTTATCCGAATGACTGAGAAAGAATAGGCTGGCAAAATATAATTGACTTCTTTACCAACTTGAATTGTGCTGGTTTCGGGTTTGGCATTTTCGTCTGTTACTTCGCCCTGCAGCACGGTCAATGTTGCTTCTCCATCTGCCACCGGCAAGTCCTTCAAATTAATTTTTGCTGGAACAGAGACCGGTAACAGATTGGCCAACTTCAGAATATAATCGCCGCTTTTGCTGTCGCGCACCAGTGAAGAACCAAGTCGTTTGCGCACGTCTGTTTTCGGATCCGACAACTGCACCTGCGAAGCCACATACTCGTCGCCTGCATTCTGCCCGAACAGCTTTTGCACGTAATAGTCAACTGTCGGGAACACCTCCGTGTTATTGAAATAAATCAAATCGGGGTTCCATTGCGTGTTCCCGTACTTGGCGAGCAGCGGAGCATACGAAGTCATGTGAACCACATCGGCATTGCGCTCCACATTTATCAGGTGCAGTGCGTCGCAAAGTGCCGTTTCCATGGTCAATTTTCGGCCCGGAATATGCGTGGCGTATTCACCCAAATACACTTTCGGTTTCGAGCGGTCGTAGCGGTCGTAAAAATCCTGGTTATTCAGGTACCAACCCGGCGAATTGTAATAGTGCTCATCCACCATAGGAACGCCCAGTTCGGTCGCAAAATCCCAGCCCACGCGGTAATCCGTTCCTTCATAAAAGGGTCCAACGGTGCCAATCACTGTAATTTCAGGGTGCTTCTCTTTAATCGCATTATAGATTAGTTCGAAACGTTCTTTGAAAATATCGGTAATCAAGTCCTCGTTACCGATGCCAATGTATTTCAGGTTGAAGGGTTCAGGATGACCGGCCTGTGCGCGCAGTTTTCCCCAGGGGCTGTTTTTGTCGCCATTGGCCCACTCAATCAGGTCGAGAATGTCCTGCACATATTGCCCCATGTCGCACATCGGGACACCACCTTGCTGCCCATATCCGCCGGTCGACGAGTTTTGACAAGGCACACCGGCAGCAATCACCGGTAGTGGCGCTGCGCCAATGTCTTCGCAAAACTGGAAGTACTCGTAGTAACCCAAGCCCATCGATTGGTGATAGTTCCATATATTACGGTCGCCTTTGCGGGCCTCTAACGGGCCAATGGTATTCTTCCAACGGTAAATATTGTCCAACCCGTCGCCATGCGACACGCAACCTCCGGGAAAGCGAACGAAGCGCGGATGCAAATCGGCAATGGTTTGAGCCAGGTCGGCACGCAACCCGTTTTTACGCCCTTTGAAAGTCTTCTCGGGGAAAAGAGAAACCATATCCAGCGCTACTTTGCCCGTAAATTGAGGAATGACCTGTAAACGAGCTTTATCAACAGTTTCATTAGCAGTTACGGTAATTTCCAACTTCTTCCAGTTAGCTCCAAGAGATTTCGTCGTGCCTTCGGCATACACCTTCCCTGTTTCATCAATGAGCTGAACTTTCAGTTTGCCTTTTGCTGCATCCAGCCCTTTTGCAAAAACAGAAAAATCGTATTTATCGCCGGCTTTCAATGCAACGCCATCGAAACCTTCGTTCTGAAGTGCATCGCCAATTTTGGCAACGGACAACACAGCGTAGTGTTTTTGATTCGGGTGAACGGGCGCCACCGTGTCAATCGCAAAACCGCCCTCTTGCCCGGTGAACGACCAGGCATAAGAACTGTTCCAATCCTGGTTTCTGTTCTTGGTATCTGCCGGAGTATATTCGAAACCACGGTTTTGAACCAGCTCGCCATACAAACCGCCGTCGGCTGCGTAGTTAATGTCTTCGAAAAACACGCCAATCAGCATGTCGCTGATGGACTTGCTGTTGTCAGCCTGAGCGGTGATGGTTGCAGTCAGCGGTTTCAAATCGGCGAAACGAGTGGCATCATCCCGCAAAGTTTCTTCGTTTAGCTTCGCTTTGTACTGGCTCAGTTCGTAAAATTTGATGGCACCATCCAGCAGTTTCCACGGCACTCTATTCACAACTCCCCGCTGCTTTTCGCCATCAACCCAAACTTCCTCGCGGGTGTTCAGGCGGTCGGAAGAGCTTCCCGCTGCAGTTGGCGTATAGTTTTTAAAGTCGCTGGTGGTGGTTTTATACACTTTTTGGTCTTCTCCGCTCAGCCATGTTATTTTATAGTTGTTCGTTTCGGGTTGAAACGAAACTTCAGGCTGCTGCACGTTGCCGGTGGTCATCACTTCCGGATACGACTGCGGCTCCCAGGTAAATAAATCGTTGGTTTGCGCATGAGCAAATTGTCCAACCGTTTCGTTCAAACTCCACACAGCGTGCCAGCTGCCGACCTTATCCTGAAACAAAAACGGTGTTAGCATGCGCTTCTCCGGCCCCCAGGTTCCGAAATCACAAAACAGGAAACGGAACTCCGGGCCAATTGCCTGCCAGTTCTTCCGGTCGATGCTCCAGGCATAATGCAAACCGCTATGCCCCTGGTCTTTCGTCGTGGCATACGAGAAAACATAGACAGAATCCGGCTCATTCGCAAAAGCCTGCCCGCCAAAGGCAAGCAGCAGAATTGTAAATAATATCGTTAGTTTTTTCATTTTTTTTCTCACTATTTGGTTTGAAAATGATTTTCAAAACATTGTATTTCTCAGTGAAACTCCCGTTTTTACTCTGCTAAACTCTGTGGTTAGATTTTTTACCACAGAGTAACACGGAGAATTTTCACGGAGTAACACAGAGTTATTTGCCGGATACATTTTTGTAATCGATGCAAAATAAGACAAGTCAATTATTGAATCACTTTGTACAATGCGCTGGCGTGTGCCGGCAAGGTCGTTTTGAATTCGCCTGAGATGTTTCCCGAATCTTCGCCTGTCCACAAATTGATGAGCGCACAGTCGCTGATGTAGCCCAAGGTCGTCATATCAACGGTGAACTCAAGCGGCTCCTCGTTGTCCGAAATATTGAAGAGTGCCAGGTACAAATCGCCGCTGTTCGGATTTTTCGAGACAATGGCCACTTTGCCATCCTCGTTGAAGAGCTGGTGAACATCGGTGCTCTCGGCATGCATGCGCAGCACTTCTTTATTGGTTAAAAGCGACAGGGTGAAGTCGTCGTTGCTGGGCAGATCGCCTCCAAACATCAAGGGCGATTTGAAAATCGTGAACAAAGTCATGAGCGAATACTGTTCGTCTTTGGTCAGACGGGTCATGCGGTCGCCGCCACGTTCACCGCGGATTGAAATGCGGCCCAGGGGAATCATGTCACAGTCGGGCCAGGTTCCCGGAGCGATGTATGGATACCATTTCCGGCAAATGTCAATCAAGTGTATAAAGTGCGGCCAGGTGTCCCAAACATCGTCAACCATGCGCCACATGTTGGCATGCTCACGCACGTGATCCGCATCTTCGATTGGTGTTTCACCCGGGGAGGTGCTCAGCACAATCGGGCGCCCGCACTGGTCAATTGCGTTACGGATCAGTTCAATTTCACCTTTGTGGTAAGGCCGCGAAAGGTCGTCAACTTTTACAAAATCGACACCCCAATCGGCATACATATCAAAAATTGAATTGTAGTATTCCTGGGCACCCGGTTTGTCGGCAACGATGGTATAATTATCCTTCAACCACTGGCATTGCAGCTCAGTCGAATAAATTTGGTCGGCAGTAATTCCAGCAGTCCCCAAAATCGGCATTTTCTTTTCCACCGCCACTTTCGGAATACCGCGCATGATGTGAATACCAAACTTCAAGCCTTTGCTGTGAACGTAATCGGCCAGTGCTTTAAAGCCTTTGCCATCAGCCGACGACGGGAAACGATTTACTGCAGGTTGATAACGGCCATACTCATCAATCACATAACGCGGGTCGGTTTGGTTGTAGCCGCCGGCTTTATCATTTTCAACAAACCAGCGAATATCGACAACAATGTATTCCCAGCCGTAATCTTTCAGCTTTTCGGTCATGTAGTCAGCATTGGCTTTTACTTCGTGCTCTTCAACAGTTGGTCCGTAGCAGTCCCAACTGTTCCATCCCATCGGCGGAGTCTGAGCCCAGGTTTTAAATTCACCTTTTTTAAACGGTTCAGGCTTCTTTTTCGACTGGCAGGAAGAACAAAATGCCAGAAAAAAAATGACTGTAATAAAATTCAGAATTTTCATTTTTTGATCGTTTATGTTTGATTAAGTTTGTCGCTGATGATTTTAAAAGTACAAAGTACGTTTTTTTCCGACAGATGTACAATTTGAAATTTTACAACTCCATTTTCAAAAGACCATCAAAAATTCATAACAAACTAAAAAACTGATCATTACAAATACATACAAGCTAACAAATCAATGTAATTTAGTTGTTTTCCAAACAACAAAAACAGTCATATTTCAACGCCCTACACCTTGTAAAAATCACAAAAAGTCTGTTTCCCATTCTTTGAAAAAAGGATCAAACTAAAGGCGCAAAAAGCAGTTACTCCATCCTGGTGAAAAATATCTTTAGGTAAAAATGTAAAAGAGGCTGTCTAAAAAGTACGCATGAGTAAATTTCAACTTACAAATTGAACGTATTTCTGAAATTTACCCCTCCAAACCTCCCCTAAAGGTGAGGCTTAAAGTCCCCTTCAGGGGATTTAGGGGTCAACAACTTAGAATGGACTTACAATTTGCTAGTTTAGAAAATGCTTGATGGACTTTTAGACGGCCTCTTTATTTAGTTCTTCGAATTAAACAACCAGGGTTTCGCTGGCTTTTTATAGTTTGCTTCTATCCGGCCTCAAGGCATCGGGTATGAGCAATCAGAACTTTACGGTCTTCGCTTCTCCCGAGTAATCAATCTCGCTTGCGGGCGTACTCTCCGCCAAACCGGTTCCGGCTGTTTCGCTTACCAAAACCAAACGGAAGTCGCGTTCACCCAACATGCCCGGGAATTCGCCTTCACGGTCGGAAATACTCAATGTTTGTGCAGCATCGTCCCATTTAAACGTAATGGTTGAGTACGCGCCATTCTCATAATTGTAGTTATCGCCTTCATCCTCGTACAAGGTAAATTCACCATCAGCGCCCGGATAAATGCGGATTTCGATAGGGCCTGCTTTTTCATGCGTATGTTGAATGAATTGTCCCATCGGCACAATTGATCCAGCTTTTACATACAACGGCATGATGTCAATTGGGGTCTCTTTTTCGATTTGTTGTCCGCCATCAGAACTTTTTCCAGTCCAGAAATCGATCCATTTTGTGCCAGCAGGTAAATAGATCGATGTTGATTTTACTTCACTAAAATCTTCAACAGCATTGGTGTATTTATAGTCTTCGTGTTTTGCTTTTACATACATTGGTTCGGTAACCGGACAAATCAGGAACGACTTTCCAAACATGTATTGGTCGTTAATATCGAGTGCATTTTCATCCGATGCAAAATCCATAACCAGAGCGCGCATCATGCTCGAACTTTTTGAGGTAACCTCCCACGAGGTAGAATAGATGTAAGGAAGAAGCCTATAGCGCAGGTTGATGTATTTTTCAATAGCATCGTAACTCCAGTCGCCTTTTTGTCCAAATTGATAAATCTCTCTTGGAGTATCAGTTCCATGCGAGCGCATCATAGGGCAAAATGTGCCGAACTGTAACCAACGGACATAAATTTCCTGATAAGCCTTGTTTTTTACACCATCAGGAAAATTCCGGGTAAAGAAACCGCCAATATCGCTATTCCAGTATGGGATTCCACAAAGTGAGAAGTTTAGTCCTGCTGAAATCTGATTCCGGAGTACGTCCCAGTCGGTTACAATATCGCCCGACCATGAATTGGCGCCATAACGTTGCTGGCCTGCAAAAGCAGAACGGGTAAGAATAAAAACCCTCTTGTCTGAACTTGTTTCCCGCTGATGAGTATATACTCCTCCCACGGTCATTAACGGGTAGGCATTCCGGTATTTTCTGAATGAACCTAAATAAGTCTTTTGGTTATAATCTTCATCTTTTCTTTCAAAATGATCAGGTTCTGTAGAGTCCATCCACCATCCATCATTTCCTAAGCTAAAAATCCCGCTATTGAGATATTTCCAATAGATATCGAGCGCCTTAGGATTGTATGCATCATACACTCTTACACCTGAAGGTTTGGCATCCGTTGGTTGAGGCCAGATATTTTTATCAGTTAATGGCCACGTTTTAAAATCGTATAGCATGTTATTTTCTTCAAGCTCTTTATATTGTTTGGTTTGAGGACCAAATGAAGACCATATTGAGAAGATAATATTGGCATTTAAATCGTGAACCTGGTCAATTAGTTTTTGTGGTTCAGGGAATTCCGGGTTTAAAAACTCCATGGCATTCCAATGATAATTGTCGCCCCAGTATTGCCAATCCTGGATTATTCCATCAAGCGGAACACCCAGTTCGCGGTATTTTTTTACAACATCAACCACTTCATCCTGACTTTTATATCGTTCTTTACTTTGCCAGAAACCATAAGTCCAGTAAGGAAACATGGGTGCCTGTCCGGTTAAATCTCTCATTTGGGCTATTACCCCGTCTGCATTTTCACCATACATAAAGTAGTAATCAACACAATCGCCAACGGTTGATTTAAAAGATGTTTCTACTTTTGTGTCGGAAAAATAAGTAGGTGAATAGTTATCCCAGTATAATCCGTATCCTTTGTTAGATTGTAACATTGGAATCGCGGTGATTAGAATATCCTGTAACAGATATAATTCCTGGTTCCGCTGTGACATTTTCCCATCCTGAAACTGTCCCAGTCCATAAACTTTTTCATCTTGATCCAGAACAAATGACTGGCTAACGACATAGCTATCCTCATCAACATCCTTTACAGGTGTAAATTGGACTCCATTATCTTTCTCGTTAAGCAAAGATGTACCATCAGGTGTATCAAAAGAAACCTTACCTGTCTTCAGGTTTAAGTGAACTATAACATCTGAAGAAGAAACCACTATTCCATCTCCCTTCGTTTCAGTTTTTAGTTTAATTGTCTCCGGCTCTTTAATCACCGCGAGGCTTTTCTTTGCAAAGTCGAAACCGGACTTTGATTTCACGACACGTACAATCTTGGGTGTAAAGAACTGAATTTCGATTTCAGTTGAATCGACGGTAGCTTTCATTCCCAATTTAGTTTTCTCATAGCCGGAAGGAGTACAAGAAGCCATCCATAAGGACAGGCAAATAAAAAACAGGTGAATAATTTTTTTCATGATTTTTGATTTAGCGTCGTATCAACGAACAATTGATGCACAGTCGTACTGAATTTGTTTCAGGGTGACGGGAGCTGGACAGTTTTTCGTTGACATGACATTAGTGATTTATATATTTATTCTGATTGTTTTGCTCGTTTTATGTTCTAGGTTGAGGAATCAATATCTCTTCAAATTAGAATTTTTTGGCTCATCGTTTCTCCTCCGGATTGGTACAGTAACAGGTAAACTCCTTTAGCCAAATTGCCGGTTCTAATTGTAGTTTCATTACCCATTACCTTGCCCGTATTGATCAACTGCCCTGTAATGGAGAAAAGGCTAAATGCCGAAATCGGGCTTTCATCTTGTGTTTTCAGTACCACATTCCCATCGCGTTTAAAAATGATCGCTTTGTTGTTTCGGATAGGCAAGTTAATCAACGATGATGTTTCTGAAGGTTTCAGCAGCCGCAGATAGAAAATGCCACCCGCATAGTTGCCGGCCTTGCCCTTAAAGGTAACTGTAATAACAGATTTGTTTTGTAGTAATGTTGTCGGAATGGAGTATTCCACGTTAACAAAACTGCTCTTGTTCCATTTGCCTGAAATATTTTCGGTAGCAATCACCTGATTGTCGATCAAAATATCGAAAGTCCGGCTTCCTACTTCATTGCCCCAATAGCGAACCATCAACGATAAACTGGTTAATCCTTTTGTTGCCATTTGGTAGCTGAAATAACCGCCATTACTGGCATCGCGCCAATGTTCGTTGTTGTACACTCCGGAATTGGTATTCATACCTTTCATCAGGTGGTCGGCATCAGGTTGCTGCTGGCCGGTACCAATAGCATCGATGGTTCGCCGGTCGAGTTCAAGTGCCTCCTGTTCCTCTTTATTTAATGTTGCAATCATAGATGAAAATTCGGAGCGGGAAAGCGACATCCAATACATCATGTAACGTGAATCGTGGATTTTGTAGAATGGTTCAAGTACAAGCGATTGATAGTTTGGCTGATCTGGAAATAAACCTGATACCTGAAATGTAAGAGGCTCACCAACAACAGGTTTAAGGCATTGCAAAATAGAATCGCGGCGGCCTTCAACGATCGGGGCTGAACCTAACTCCATAAGTGAACCATTGGCTATATGGCTCCAACGACCATCGTCGGCTACCAGTCCGTCGAGTCCTTGATCCCTGGTTTTTGCACTTAACAAAATAGGGCCGTACAATAATGCTATGTATTTGGGCACATTGGGCATCTGTTCGTACGAAGCATACATTGGCAAAGCAACCTCGATTTTGTCACCGCTATTCCAGGCTCTGTTGATGTAAAGGTAACTTCCTGGCTGAGAAGATTGCTGGAATAATTCACCGTTGATAGTGACAGAAAACTCGTTGGTTTTTACCCAGGAAGGGTGACGGATGAGCAACTTAAAACTACCTCCTGAATTGATCGTCAGTGTTGTTGATTCCTGATTGGGAAAATTGGTTTCCTGGGTTAGGACGACGCCCTTTGCTTTCCAGTTTAGTTTCGACGGAATAAACAGGTTGACAAATAACGAATCGTTGCCATTGTGTGTATAAATCATCTGACCGTATTTGCCATGGTTTTCCATGCCACTGCCCACACAGCACCACATGGCCTGGTTGGGTGCCGAGTAAACCCTGTAATGGCGCGGACGCGCAGGTGTAAAATAAACGTAGCCTCCGTGTTCGGGGTGCTGGGTCGAAAGGATATGGTTGTAAAGAGCCCTTTCGTAAAAGTCGGTGTATTCAACCTTTGGATCCATTTTAAACAGATCTTCTGTTAATTTCAGCATATTGTAAGTGTTGCACGACTCAGGGCCTTCGCGTACCGTGATGTAATCCTCACAAGCCGAAGCTGATGGGAAATGCTCGCCGCGACTGTTTCCGCCCAAAGCCAGCGAACGGTTGTTAACCACGGTTTCCCAGAAGAATTTCGAAGCTTTCAAGTAGTTGGCATCTGAGTGGTCGAGCTGGGCAACACGGGCGAAACCAATCACTTTTGGGATTTGAGTATTGGCATGTTTGTTATCGAGGTTGTCAACTCCATTAGCCATTGAATTGAAAAGCACTTTATGAGTAAATTTCCGTGCCGTATCAAGGTATTTTTTGTCGCCGGTCATTTGGTAGGCATCGGCATACACTTCGTTCATGCCGCCAAACTCGGTATCGAGCATGGTTTGCATCTGTGAATCGGACAGCCCGGAGATCGCATCAATTCCCCAGTCGCACAGTTTCAGGAACATGGTTTTGGCCAGTTCGCTGTTGCCGTACAGCCAGGCATCTCGAAGCCCGGCGTAAGTTTTGTGCAGGTTGTACCAGGGAACCCATGCTTTGCTGAACAGGGTGAACTGTCCTGCTTTTACTTCTGCCCAAAGCGCTTTACTGCCCGGAATCCCTCCGACGTAACCGTTGCCGTTGGTGTCCTGACATTTTTTTAGTTCGGCGATCATATAATCCATGCGCGATTTGCATTCGGCATTACCGGTAGCGGCATAATTCATGGCCAGCGCGGTAAGATAATGACCGCCCACATGTCCGGCCAGTCCGTCCCAATTTACATAGCGGGTTCCTTTGGCCGGTAACCCGGCTTCTGTATGGAATGGTTCCAGTAACCGGTCGGTGTCGTATTGTAAAAGGGTTTTGATGTTCAGCTCCTGTGCGCTTTTAAACGGGCCTGGCAGCAAAGTAACATCGCTCAATGGAAATTCGTTGGGATATAATTTTTCCTGCGATTTCCCGTTTTTTGCCCATAGGAAACTGAACATGAGCAGCAATAGAATAGTTTTTTTCATCTGTTTATGATTTGTTTTTTAGTGCTACTTCAACCCGGAAACAATTAACTTTTTGCCAGAATATTCTATCGTTTTTGGAGTTTTCGGAATTTCAATCCCTACTCCTGAATTTTCTTCAACTAAAACAATTTCAAATTTTCGGTTCTTCAACATTCCCGGAAATTCACCTTTGCGATCGTTAATGGTAAGTGTTTTCGAAGCATCGTCCCATTGAAAACCGATAGTAGAATAAATCCCCTTTTCGTAATTGTAGTTGTCGTTTTCATCTTCGTATAACGAAAATTCGCCGTTAGCGCCGGGATATATCCTAATTTCAAGAGGATCGGACTTTTCTGTCGAATACTGGATGAAAGGCCCCATCGGCAAGATTGATCCGGCTTTTACAAATAAGGGCATGGTTTCATATGAAGCGTCAGCTTCAATGGTTTGTCCACCTTCGAAATTTTTTCCGGTCCAGAAATCGAACCACGAAGTTCCTTTTGGTAAATAAACCGGGCGAATAGCCTTTGTTTCGGTCTTTATCTGATTCGTTGTATTTGCATCAGGTTCGACAGCCCCTTCCATGTTTAGATTGTTTGGAAGATAATAATGAGGCTCTGTAACCGGGTTTACCAGAAATTCGGAACCGAACATGTATTGATTATTGATGTTGTGAGTTGCCTGATCGTCGCAAAAGTCGAATGGTAAACCACGCATGATGGTATAGTTTTCGTTGGTCACTTTCCATGCCAGCGAATACAAATACGGCATTAAGCGATAACGTAAATTCGTGAATTTAAGCAATGTCGAGTAAGTTGGCGATTCTGGTGTTCCCATTGCCCAGGGTTCACGAGGGAAATCAGCGCCATGAGCGCGAAACAACGGGCAGAAAGAAGCAAACTGAAACCAGCGGGTGTATAGCTCAAGAAATCCTTTGTCTTCCTGACCTTTTTCGAAAACGCCGCGCGAAAACCACCAGTTAGGTTCATGTTTTATGAAATATCCGGCAATATCTGTTGTCCAGTATGGTATTCCTGTCATACAGAAATTTAATCCTGCCGGAATTTGCGCCCGGTAATCTTCCCAACTGGCCGAAACATCACCAGTCCAATAACTAGCGCCGTATTTTTGCAATCCGGCAAACGCCGAACGAGTTAAAATAAATACCCGTTTTGTGGAATTGATCGAACGTTGTCCTTCATATAATCCCTTGGTGTGCATTAGAGCATAAGTGTTTATATATCGGCCACTTCCATACAAATCGGTTAACTTTGTTGTACACAATGTATTTGCCTCGACTGCAGGAAGCTGTAAATAAGGCGATGTCCAGTCCGAGTCATAACCTTCAGAGCAATCGGCCCACCAACCGTCAATGCCATAATTAAATAAACTGTCGTTGGTCTGCTTCCAGTAAAGTTTCCGGGCTTCGGGCATCATAATGTTCAGATGTGTATTATCATTTAACAGCCCGTTGATTTTTTTCATTTCATCGTTGTTGGGGCAACCCACACCCATATCAGGCCATATCGAAATCATTACTTTAGCGTTCATCCCATGAATTTCGTCCATCATCTTTTGGGGATTAGGATAATTCTGACGATTGAACGATTTTTGACCCCATTGACCAGCCGGCCAGTATTGCCAGTCCTGAACAATTAAATCAAGTGGAAATTTGCGATCACGAAATCCTTTGACAATTGAAAGTACCTCATCCTGCGTATTGTACTTTTGTTTCGATTGCATATAGCCGTAAGCCCATTTGGGATACATGGGCGCTTTCCCGGTAAGTTGCCTGTAAGAAGAAACAATTTGGTCAATATTATCGCCATAAATAAAAAAGTAGTTAATATCGTCGGCTACATTCGACCATAGGTAATAACTATCTTTCACATCGTTAAATTCTGAAAATGAGTAGTTCTCCCAAAGGATACCAAATTTGTTAGTTGAAATAATAAATGGAACCACATCGTCGCGGTTCTTTTGAATCATACTGACTTTTCTGCCATTCAACCGCATCTCGCCATCCTGATAGCTTCCAAGGCCATAAAGTGATTCGTTTTCACCATATTGAAACGATTGTTTGATATGAAAACATTTTTCGCCTGCAACTTCGGCGGCTGTTAGGTCTTTATCGTATTCGGCAAGAAGCTTGTTTCCATTCAATGTATAGAATGTAACTTTTGCCGTTTGCTTTTCTACCTGTACTTCAATTGCCTTTGTGGTAAGCGAAATCGTTTTTTCAGTTTCAATCACTTTCCAATCTTTTGGCGCAATTAGTTTTTCAGTCACAACCAGACTTTCTTTGGTCGAAAAATCATCATTTGCTGAAGAGATAACCTGAACAATATGATCTGTCCAGACTTTCAGTTTTACTTTTTTTACATGATTTTCATTTGCCGGGGCAGTGAAAATAATTCCATCTGATACTTTCTGATAGGTTTGGCCATGCAAAGTGGATATAAATGCCAGCAGAAATAGAAAGGTTATTAATTTGTTCATTGCTTATTTGATTTAGGTATTATTGAAATATTTGATTTATACTATGAGACTCAATTTTAAACTGGCAAATCGTTTATTTTAGTTTTTGAATACTAATTTTTCTGTTTCCGAACTATTACCAATTTGTAACTTGTATAAATAAACTCCATGCGATATATTTTTTGGAATCCAATCTACCTTACACTCTCCAGTTGGTTGTATTCCTTTCATTAATGTTTCTACTTTCTCTCCCAATAAATTATAAATTTCCAAAATCACATTTTCCTTTTTGTCAATGTTAAATTTTATAGTTGTTTGTGAATTAAATGGATTTGGGTAACTTATTGATCCAAATTTAGGTGATAATTCTTTGCCACGTAAACTAGTTGGGACAACCGCGGAAAAAGTCCTTGCAAGCCTGATTTCATCGTAATAGCATTTTATTCCTGCTGTTTGCCCTAAATGACATGCGATATGATCGAACCCGCTGTTGAGCTGTATTTGCTGCGTTACATTAGCTGTACTTATATTCGGCTCAGTTGCCGGGTTTGGGTTAATCCACATATAAGCCTGTTCATTCGAAGCATCGCCCGACGTTTTAATCAATACAACGATCCATGCTTGCCCGGCTGTGTATGAAATTGTACTTGAATTTATATAACCGCCTAATGTACTGGCAATAATGCCCAATTTATCAACTCCCCAGTTCTTTCCAAAAAACACTTGTTCGGAAGTTCCGTTAAAAAAAGAAACGCCCTGCCATGAAAAATCCAGAGAAGTTGGGTTAGTTACATCTATTAAAAAACTTAGCCAAATGTTATTCCCATCGTCCTGCCAGACCGGATTTAATTCCCGATAGGCACGGGTACCTGCATCGGAAGATAAATTCCCTGACAACCGGTTACCAGTATCGGGTAAGCCTGAATATGACCTTCCGGCCACTATTGACATATCGGTTGCAACACCCTCGAATACTGTCCACGGACCAGCCCATCCCTTTCCTGCGCTACCAAGGTTATTCAGTTGACTATTTAACGGGTAATCAAAAGTTTCAGTTGCAGCCTGGGCAATCCGAACAATTGTAGTATCTTCAAATGTCCAACGTTGAGATGAAAGGTTTAAATCAGGATTCTGTACAATAGAACTGTTCATATTAGCTTCCATACATAAGTCACTATGGCTGGCGGTTAATTTGTTTAATCCGAAACCATAGTCGGCAATCGACCATTTTTGGTTGCCTTTGCTATTGTAAACAGATTGGTTGATTTCAGTATTTGCAATAAGAGAAGAATCTTTGACGGTAAGACATTTACCGCTTGATTGAGAAACAATTCGATAATTTACGCTATCCACCATTTCAATCGCCCAAACCTGGTTTAATGTCTCGGTATCTTTTGCACCCAAAGCCAGGCTGCCATTTTCTGCATCAAGATATAAACTGCTGTTTTGAGGCCTGATTCGACAAACCAGACGTTCTGAAATATTGGATGGAAGTGAAGTTGAAGGCGTTATATCAATATAATCTAATGCCACCGAAGCAGACTCGGCTTTATAGCTAATGGTATTATTACCCGAATTTAGATTTACCAAATAAGAAGTTTCGCCCCATGTATTCCAATCCGCAGTTTCATTGCAAGTTAAATCTGTTATTTTTCCGTCGTTGACGTAAAGTGACAGTATTCTTTTTTCG
>JBNKTK010000011.1:0-52473 GCA_050298035.1 Mangrovibacterium sp.
GATTCCGGCCTCCGCCGGGGATTGAGGGGCGGCAACCTGTCAGCGTTGTCAGCGTGCGAAGCTCCTGACAGCGTTAAGTCTGCAATGGAACACATTTATCGCGGTACGCCAGCCTGGCGGCAGACAGGGAAACCGCGACACCCGGACTCTCCAGGCTTAGCTCACCTTCGGTGCTTGAAGCGTAAACCTCTTGGCGTGCGAAGCTCCCGACCGTTTAGGAAGGGTGAAAGTTCAAACTACTCCGTTTAGGGAAACAGTTCGGTCCCTTTTCTTTGCCTTGCGTTTCTATTATTGATTTTCCGGCACTTTGTACCATTTGTTCACCGGTGCAGGTGGCGAGTAAGTTTCGAGGTAAGCAATAACTTCCTCTGCCGAGTTGGCAATAAAATACAAATCCCGGTAATTGGGCTTTGCAAAGTTTTCATCGTACGAACGTTCAAACTGGCGGAACAGGTCATCGAAAAAGCCATTCGTGTTTAAGAAGACGACGGCCTTGTTGTGGTAGTCAAGCTGCTTGAGGGTGATAACTTCGAGGATTTCTTCCAGTGTGCCAAAGCCACCCGGGAGCGCCACAAAAGCATCGGATAATTCGCGCATGATTGCTTTTCGCTCCATCATGTCTTTCGAGACGATCAGTTCTTTTGCATGATTCGAAACAAGGTTGTGCCCCTTTAATTTCTCAGGAATTACGCCAATCGTTTTAGCGCCAGCCGATACCGCGGTTTCCAGGACGCGTTCCATCAACCCGACATTGGCACCGCCGTTTACAAGGGTTTGTCCCTTTTGTCCTATCAGTGTGGCCAGTTTGACGGCTTCTTCTACATAAACACTTGCAAGGGCATTGCTGGACGAAGAAAAGACACAAACTTTCATGTTTCAGTTGTTTTGGTAAAAAGAAGATGGTGTCCCCAAAGTAAAACGGTTAAACACAAAGCCACGAAGTCACAAAGAAAATCATTGGATGTAAATGCTTTGTGGCTTAGTGGCTTCGTGTTTGTTTTGCATTTCGGAACTTTATAAACAGTTTCTTCTGTATTATTTTTAAGCGTCGATATTTGCGTAAACGGCGTGATCTTCAATGAACTGACGACGTGGTGGTACTTCGTCGCCCATCAGCATACTGAAAATATGGTCGGCGTCGGCAGCATTTTCGATGGTCACCTGGCGCAAGGTCCGTCTTTCCGGGTCCATGGTGGTTTCCCACAGCTGTTCGGCGTTCATCTCACCAAGACCTTTGTAACGCTGCACATGTACGCTTGATTCTTTCCCTTCTGCCCATTCGTCAATAATTCTAAGACGTTGCTGCTCTGTCCAGGCATATTCTTCGCGCTTGCCTTTTTTTACCAAATAGAGTGGAGGTGTGGCAATGTACAAATATCCTTCTTTAATGAGTTCTTTCATGTAGCGGAAGAAGAACGTCATGATCAATGTGGCGATGTGGCTTCCGTCCACGTCGGCATCGGTCATGATAATGATCTTGTGGTAGCGCAGTTTTTCAAGGTTCACTGCTTTCGAGTCTTCCTCGGTACCGATTGATACCCCAAGTGCCGTGAAAATATTGCGGATTTCTTCGTTCTCGAAAACTTTGTGCTGCATGGCTTTCTCAACGTTCAGGATTTTACCCCGCAACGGAAGGATTGCCTGGAAACGACGGTCGCGCCCTTGTTTGGCCGTACCACCTGCCGAGTCACCCTCAACAAGGTAAACTTCGCATTGGGCAGCATCTTTTTCCGAGCAGTCGGCCAGTTTCCCGGGGAGTCCGCCTCCTGAAAGGACGTTTTTCCGTTGTACCAGTTCGCGGGCTTTGCGGGCTGCATGGCGGGCCTGGGCTGCCAGTATTACTTTGTTGACAATCGATTTTGCCGATTTAGGGTTTTCTTCCAGGTAGTTGGAAAGCATTTCGCTAACTGCCTGATCAACCGGTTGGCTGATTTCAGAGTTTCCCAGCTTGGTTTTTGTCTGCCCTTCAAACTGTGGTTCGGCCACTTTTACCGAAATAACGGCAGTCAACCCTTCGCGGAAGTCGTCACCATTGATGTCGAACTTCAGCTTGCTCAGCATGCCCGATGTTTCGGCATAGTTCTTCAATGTCCGTGTCAAACCACGACGGAAACCGGTGAGGTGTGTTCCTCCTTCAATCGTGTTGATGTTGTTCACGTATGAATGAATATTTTCGGTGAAAGATGTGTTGTAGTGCAATGCAATTTCAACCGGAACATCACCTTTTTCTGATGAAATATGAATGGTTTCATCGATCAGCCTTTCACGTGTGGCATCCAGGAACTCAACAAACTCTTTCAATCCTTCTTCAGAATAGAAGTCTTCTGCTTTTGGGTTTCCTTCTTCATCCATGTCACGCAGGTCGGTCAATCTAAGATGGACGCCGGCATTCAGGAATGCCAGTTCGCGCAAACGGGCCGAAAGGATTTCGTATTTGTAAGTTGTTGTCAGGAAAATGCTGTCATCAGGCTTGAAAGTTACATAAGTACCTGTTTTGTCGGTTTCGCCAACAACTTTAGCTGCATACAGCGGTTTGCCGATGCTAAACTCCTGAACCCATACTTTACCTTCGCGGTGCACCTCTGCTTTCAGATGGGTTGACAAGGCATTCACACAGGAAACACCTACACCGTGCAAACCACCGGATACTTTATAGCTGTCTTTGTCGAATTTACCACCGGCATGAAGTACGGTCATTACCACTTCCAGTGCCGACTTGTTTTCTTTTGAGTGTATTTCTGTCGGGATACCACGGCCATCATCTTTAACCGTGATCGAATTATCTTCGTTTATAAATACTTCAATATTTTTACAGTAGCCCGCCAATGCTTCGTCAATCGAGTTGTCAACAACCTCGTAAACCAAGTGGTGAAGCCCTTTTTCGTTTACGTCGCCAATGTACATCGCCGGACGTTTGCGTACGGCTTCCAAACCTTCCAGAACCTGAATACTGTCTGCTGAATAATTGCCATTTCCGTTTCCGGTTGTTGGCTTATTTTCCAATTCGCTCATTTATTTTTTTGTTTGGTTTATTCAAAAATTTTTTTGCCCATCATTTTATTTTGATGTGGCAAGTATGGTATTCATTTTATATAAGAATGATTACCAATTGACTTTTCTTAAAACAGGTTGATGTGTTAATAGATGAATGATTATCAGTTGTTTAATTAACATTCTTCGCCTCCTGTGCATAACATGCAAATATAACAAAAATATGCTATTCTCAGGCCTTTTTTGACACGAATAGATGTTAAAGTTTTCAACAAAATATTAAAAAATAATATTCAGGAAATCAGTTGTTTAACGTGTTCAATGTCCTTGGTGAAGATGCCCCGTGTTTTTAACTCCGGGATTCAGGAAATCAGAATGAATAACTAAGCCCAACCAGCAGGTTCATGCCCTGGTTGGTGTAGCCGTGCCAGTTCTCGTATTTCTGAAACGAAAAGTTGTTTACATGTCCCCAAAAACTCAGGTTCCGGCTGTATTCATATTCCAGTCCAAAATTCAAATCGATTACCGGATCCATTGTGTAGACCGTGTTGGCTATTGTCGGGACAGAATTTGCTAATGGGTCTATATTGTGGATTGTCGTTTGTGCCAATGCTTTTCTTTCGCCAATCATGTAGATGTCGGCGGTAATCTTTAGCGGCCCTTCTGGGTTGAAGTTAATCGAAGTGGTTGCTTCGAACCCCGGTTTTTGCCAGGCTTCTTCCAGGGTTTTCAGGTCGTACGAGTGGTATTTCCCTTTCAACAGGAAGCTGATTTCGTTGGAAGCGGCATAATACAGTTCTCCCCCGATTGTCAGCTCCTTTAAGTCGTCGTATAGTACATCAAATGTATTTGACCTGATCGTTCCTGCGTATGCAACTGATCCAGCTACGATGGTTGAGTTTTGCAGGATGTAAAAATGCTGGTCTTTTATGTTTGAATAATCTGCCTGAAAACGGAAGTTAAAACGCGGGCTGAATTTTCCCCGTAAGCCACCCGTCAGGATGTATGAATACTTCGCGTTTTTAATATCATGAAGCGGATTGGCATATTGATTCTCATAAGCAATTGCCGAATAATAATTGTGCTGCAAATGACCGTCGGCACCGGCAAATAAGGTCAGCGCATCTTCAACCGGCGACCATTCTGCTTTAACGTTTGGTGCAAACATGTAATCGCCGTCACTGTCATCGTCAATAACTGAATAGCTGTTGATTCCCAACCGCAGGCTTGCCAAATCAGCCTGGAACAAAACCGATGGTTTTAGCTTTAAGATGATCTGTTGTTTCTTTCCGTAATTATCGGTCTGGTAATTCATGATGCTGTCGGTATGCAGGTAGGTCAGCCCGGCGTCAAGCTGTCCCCGGAATTGGTCAAACTCCTTTTCAAAAAGCCCGTTTAGCAAGGCCAGGTGTTGCCGTTGTCCGGTTTTTGTGCCGAAATACTGGTAGTTAAAATCGGCTTTGTAGGTGAAATCGGCACGCGGGTTATCATCGCCTGTCAATTGTAGGTTGAGCCCGCCTTTCGAGAATGATTGTTTCTCGTTCCAATAAGGTATTGTTGTTTCTTTGTCGGTGTTGGATATTGAGTCGCCTGCATAGCCGTAATAGCGGAATGCCTGCCGGTCGAAATACAGGCGGGTTGCCAGTGTGGCCTTGCGGAAATAATGCTTTGAAAACAGCTCGACTGTGTTTTCGCTTCTGGGTGCTTTTACCTTATCGTCATTCAGCAATTTCACTTTTCCGTTTGATGAAAGATGTTTGAAGTGCATCCCGAAAGTTGATTTTTTACCCGACTGGGCATTGTAAAAGAACTCCCCGTATGGTGTCTGGTAATTGCCCACTCCAAGTTTCAGCAACCCTTTTCCCATTTCAGCTTTGGGTTCGGCTGTCATTTCTGCTGCCTGTACCGGTTCTATGTTGAATGTTGAAAAAACGGGTTGCGAGTTGATGCGGTAATCAAAAGTTGGCTTTTGCCCTTCTTCCTGTTTGATTTGCGGGATGTCGTTGATTTTGTAGGCATCCGAAATGCTGGGTTGATACGCTTTAACAACCTCAACCTCTTTTTTCAGTTGGGTGCTGTCGCGCTGGGCCAGTACAACCTGGGTTGAAAGAACGAATACTAAAACCAGTGAAATATTGAATATGAATGACTTTTTCATGGTTGTTTCTTTTTACTGTTTGTTGATGTCGATTTGCATTGGACTGTCCTTCTGTTCTTGCTGTTGCTGCTCAATTTCTTCGAGGTGCTGTAATTTGGCACTGGCAGTTTCAATGATACCATCGTTGTTTTCAGGGTAGTTTTCAACAATACTTTTTAAGGTGTGTTTGGCTTGGAAATCATCACCTTTGCTTGTGTAAATATCTGCCAGCAGGATAAAGCTTTTTGCCAGCCAGAATTGGTGTGGCGAATTTTTATCGATGAAATCCATGACTTCGTTTTCGGCTTGATCGAGTTTGTTTTGGCTGACAAGGATTTCCGTTAGCAGGTATTTCGCTTCGGCGCCTTCCTGTGATTTGGTGTCTTCGGCCAGATCACCAAGAATAGGCATTGCCAGGTTGTATTTGTCGGTTTTGTAATAGGATTTGGCCAGTTTGTAGTTGGCTTCCCTTTTCAGGATGTCGGTTAGTTTGTCTGACGAAAGGAGAAGCTGTGCCGCTTCGATACAAGCCGGGTAATTTGCCAGTTCGTACTGGCAACGCATCATGCCGGCCCTGGCTTTTAGCAGGTTCCATTTTGTGTTCGAGATTGAAGCCAGGCGTTCAAATAATTCAAGCGCTTTCGTATAGTTGGCAGCGTTGAATTCCAGTTCCCCGGCTTTGGAAAGCGCCGGCTCGGTAAAAATGTTATCTGTTTTGTCCAGCACGTATTGGTAGTCTTTGAGGGCCGAGGCATATTCGCCGGAGGCATATTTGCTTTCACCCAGGTAGAAATGGGCATTCAAACTAAAACTGCCCGACGGATATTGTTGCAGGTATCTTTCCAGTTGGTTCCGTGCCTGGGGATCGCGGTTCATGAACAGTTTCTCTGCTGCCAGGTAGCTGAGCGAGTCCTGCTCGGTAACTGAAACCCGGGTGCCGGAGCCAAGCCTTTGGGCATAGGCAAAATAGGCATCAACATTATTTAGCTCAACATAGCAATTTTTAATTCCAAGCAATGCGGCCTGTGTTTCGGGGCTATCCGGATATTTTTCGGCAACCTGTTTATAGTGGATCAGCGATTTGTTGTATTCCGATTGGTTATACAAAATCAATCCGAGTTGGAGCAATGCCTTGGGCTGGTAGCTGCTTTGCGGGTATTGGTTAATCAAATCGCTGTAGTAGCCGGTAGCAACCTGCGCTTCGTTCATGCGTTCGTACGTTCTTCCCAGCTCAAAAAGGGCATCATCGGCAAAAGCCGATTTGGGGAATGTTTGCAGCAGGCTTTTCAAGCTGCTGATTTTCTGTTCCTGGTTGCGCTGGATACCAAAGCACAGCGCTTTTTGGAACAAGGCATAATCCGGGTCGTATGTTTTCAGCGCAAAGGCTTTCTCGTAATATTTGGTGGCATTCTGGTAGTCGCGGTTGATGAAATAACAATCCCCCAGTCGGTTACAGGCATCGCCCAGTTTGTCGGTACGCTCTCCGTCGTGTGCGTTGATGAATTTTTGGAAGGCGGTTGTTGCTTGTTCGTAATCTTTCAGCTTGAAGTTTGCATAGCCAATATTGTACTGTACATCCAGGTATTCAGGCCTTGAAATGGCTCCCGGGGTTTTCAGGAACCGGTTAAAGCCGGTAATTGCCTGTGTGTAATCTTCAAGGCGGTATTCCGATTCAGCTTTCCAGAAGATTGCAGCAGCTTTTAGTTCCTGGTTAAATTCCCCTGCCGCCAGCGATTGATCAAAGTAATTGATTGCCGTTCGGTAATCAAGGTTGTTGAACAATTCGAGCCCGCGGAAGAAGGTCACCCGTTGCCAGGCCTTTTTGATGGATTGGCTTTTTACTTTTATTTTTTCGATTGAAGCAACGGCATCTTTGTAATTGCTGGTGCTCATGTAAACTTTCACCAGGTAGTCGTAGGCCGCGTCATTGCGTTCGGAATTAGGATAAAGCGAGATGTATTTGTCGAATGCCTTTATCGTTTCGTTGAATGGGGAATAGGATAATTCGTAGGTGATTTTGGCATAATTGAACAAAGCGTCTTCTTTGATCTCCGGGTTGTGGTCCATGTCCGAAGCCGCTTCGAAAGCCACACGGGCTTTGTTTTTGTCGCCTACTTTAATATAGGAATCAGCCAGGTGGTAATATGCGTTTTGTGCCAGCTCGTCGTTGCCTTTCGATGCATTTTCGAGCGGCTCAACGGCAGCCTGGGATTGCCCCGTAACATAGTAGCAATAACCAAGCATGTAGTTCTCGTCGCGCTGGCGGCTTTTGGTTTCCCTGAAATAGGCCTCAAAATGGGGGATGGCATTGGTAAACTGCTTCAGGTGAAAATAGGAGTTGCCCAGTATTTTTTCCAAAGCCGATTTTTGTTGTTTGTCCGTCGTTGTTTTTATCAGGGGCTCCGCAAAATCGACAACCTTTTGGTAATTGCCCTGCTTGTAATAAATCTGGCTCATGTAAAACGGCACAACAGGGGCAAATGCCGGGTTTGCTTTCAGCTGGTCAAAGGCGGTGAGGGCTGCATCATACATGTCATTCAGGTAATTGATGTGAGCCCAGTAATATTTTGCGGGATCAGCCATTTGGCTTTTGGTATCTTTCACTTTTGCAAACTCGCGCTCAGCCTGTTGGTATTTCTCGGTTTGAAAGTAGGCATACCCTTTCTGGTAGGTTACTTTCGACTGCTCTTCGCGGGACAGGCCCGAAGTGTTTAGTTTTTTGTAAGCACGAAGCATTTGCGGGTATCGTCCCTTGTTGAAGAGGGCATTGCCAAGTTCGAACCAGGCCCGGTCGGCATAGGGGCTGTCCGGATGGTCTTTGACAAATGTCTCCATCAATGCTTCACTATTGGCTATTTCCATTTTCAACGCGCAAAGCGACTGATAGAACTGTGCTTCCGAGTTAATCTCCGAGCCTTTTTCACTTTTACCGAGAATGTCGGTAAACAAATCCTGGGCGGCTACGAATTTATTTTTCGAATAAAGTTCCTTGGCTTGATGAATTTCGGCCGTTAGCGACTGGTAATATATGGTTTGTTGCGCATTGGCAACCTGCGAAAGCCAACACATGAGAACTATGAACAGGAGCAATCTTGTTTTCATAGACTTTGATTTATTTTTTGGATAAAAATAGCGATTAAGTAATGGTTTCGATTGTTTCAATTGTTTGACTTCTCAACAAAAAACTGTTTATTTCCGCGCTTTATTATTTGATTGGTCAAAAAAAATTAGTTTTGTACAAGCCAAGAAAAAAGCACATTATGGATACCCCTGCAATAATTTCATTAAAATCAGTCGATATTTTTCAGGAAGATAATCTTGTTTTAGGCAATGTGAACCTGGAAATCAACCAGGGGGAATGGGTTTATTTGATTGGCAAGGTCGGGAGTGGAAAATCGAGCCTGATAAAAGTACTGCATGCCGAATTGGAAATATTTACGGGCGAAGCTTTTATTGCAGGCTACAACCTACGCAAGATAAGGCAGGCTGAAGTGCCTTTCATGAGGCGAAAGCTGGGGGTAGTTTTTCAGGATTTCCGGTTGCTGACCGACCGTACGGTACACGACAACCTTGCGTTTGTGCTGAAGGCCACCGGCTGGAAGAATGAAAAAGCAATTGAAGACCGCATAAAAGAAGTGGTTTCCCGTGTCGGAATGCTTGATAAGCTGGGCAGCATGCCTCACCAGTTGTCAGGTGGTGAGCAGCAACGTGTTGTTATTGCCCGGGCGCTGTTGAACGATCCGGAGATCATTCTTGCCGATGAACCTACCGGAAACCTCGACCCGGAGACTTCGGAAGACCTCATGCAGATTTTTAAGCAAATCAATCAGCAGGGGAAAACGATTCTCATGGCCACGCATGATTATATTTTGCTGAATAAATTTGCTTCCCGCACTTTGGTTTGCGTTGACCAAAAGATTTCCGATCCGTCAAAATCAACTGATGAATTCGATTTTGACGGATTACTTGACGATGCTAGTTAGCGATGATCCTGTGGGGTTATCCATTTAAGGTCACCCGGTTTGTAAAGTATCTGTTTTCATTTTCTGCGCTTGTTTCGCGAGTTGTATAACGCGACCTCTCACCAGTATTTGACCCGGCTACGGATACAGAAATCACAAAAACTGTTGAAAACAAAGAAATATTCCGTAACCGAAATTTGTGAAATGTCAATGATTGGACTTAATGAGAAAGGGAATTTGTTTATTCCGAAATTTGATACTCAAAACAGGTTTTATCAGACTTATGAGTATTTGGAAAAAGAACTGAATTATTTCCTGACAGGAAAGAAATGTTAGGGTGGGAAAAGGTGTTAGAAAAGGTGGAGGATGTTTTACAAGAACTAAAACTGTTCATGTAAAACATCCACTTTTATGACTTCTGCAGCTTATTCAACTACAACAGAGTCAGTTTCAGTAACTGCAACAGAGTCTACCACTGCTTCTTCTGTCATTTCAGGAGTCTCAGTTGCTTCCATTTGAACTTCAGTTGCTTCTTCAGCTGCTTCTTTTTTTGCTGTGTTACCACCACATGAGGCCATGAACGCTACGATTCCAAGTAATAAAAAAATCTTTTTCATAACAAATAAGGGTTTAAATTTATGAATAAATGATTGGTTTGACTTTGCTTTAATGGTTCTGCAATTTATACAAATAAAGGATTCCAACTCCTTCCTAATAGAAATTTTTTTTAGGGAAATTAACTTTTTTGTATGTAAACTTATGCTTTGAGGAGAATATTGTCGTTCTATCGTGCATTTTTGAATATATCCTGTAAAATTGGTATTTCGGCTTCCCAGCAAAGTGTTTCTGCAGCTTTTTTCATATTTGCTAACCACCTTTTTCGGTCTTCGTCATCAAATAAAGCATGTTCAAATTGTGTCGCCATTTCCTGTGGGGTATGCGAATTCAGGATGGTGCCGATCTGGTAAGTGTCAATAATTTTTTTCATTTCAGGAAGGTTACTCACCAGAACCGGGATCCCATGTTGGATATAATCAAAAAGTTTATTGGGCAATGCAAAGCGATAATTTAAACCACGATCTTCTTCAATAGAAATGCCTAAATCGGCCTGAACGGTGTAGTATTTCATATCCTGCAGGGCAACACGTCCGAGGAACCGGATCTTCTTTTCAAGCCCTAATTCTTCAGTCAGCTTTTGAAGTTCGGCGGTGAGGTCACCATCGCCGGCCAGCCAGAGTTGCGCGTGGTCGAGGTATTGCATTGCCTTGATTGCAGCTTCCAGGCCTCGGCTCAAATTCAGGGCTCCCTGGTAGATAATGACCTTGTCTCCGTTCTTTTCAATTTTTTTATCGTCCGGCAAATCAACGTTGTCGGTGCGAAATGGCATATTGCGGACAACCCGAAAAGGTGTGCCATATTTTTCGGAATAGACTTGGGCAATTGATTCGGAGACTGTGTAGGCATTTTTAATTTTAGGGAGAATTGCTTTCTCAATCTTCTTCCAAATGCCTTGCGTAACAGGACGGTCAATCAATTCCGGCACTTCGGTAAAATACTCATGACTGTCGTAGACCAACTTTTTCCCGCGAAGTTTGCTTGCCAGGTAGCTTGCCAGCAACGTGTCCAGATCGTTGGCTAAAATGATATCGGAAGCTGAGAAAAGCAAACGGAAAAACAACCGGAGATTGAACTCGGCATAAAAAAGCGGGCCTTTCTCAAAAAGCAACCACATGCGGTGTGTGTCATACGGCCGGGGCGCCAACGGCTGGCTTTTTCGTAACCTTCTGCCTGTTAGCCTGACATGAAACCCCATGTCCTGCAGGGCAAGCGCTACTTTATGTACCCGGTTGTCGGTAACCAGATCATTAATAACTACGATGTCAATCTTATGGGGCATGAGGCCAGGCTTTTCCGCAAAATAAACGAAATTGAGCGAGCTTCTGTTATCTTTGGCAAAAAAATCAATTATGGTTCGTTTCGAAGAAGATTACTCATTGAAAAAACACAATACATTTGGTCTGGATGCCAAATCCCGTTATTATTTTGAGTTTACTGAAGCTGAAGACCTGCCTTATTTTCTGAGCAATTTTGATCCCTGGCAAAAATTGCCGCTTTTGTTTCTGGGCGGTGGGAGCAACTTGTTGTTTGTTTCCGATTTCGAGGGGCTGGTTATCCATGCCAACGTTCCGGGAATCAAGTTGGTGAACGAAGACCGGAACCATGTTTGGCTGGAGGCGGGTGCCGGTGAGAATTGGGACCGGTTTGTCGAATATTGTGTGAACAATTGGTATTATGGTATCGAGAACCTTTCGCTGATCCCCGGAAATGTGGGGGCAGCGCCTGTGCAGAATATTGGTGCCTATGGGGTAGAAGTACAGGATTTTGTGGCTGTTGTAAAAGGATTTGATTTGCAGACCTTCCAGGAGTCTGAAATCCCGGCTTCGGAATGCCGGTTCGCATACCGCGACAGTATTTTTAAGCAGGAACTGAAAGTCCGGTTTGTGGTTACTTCTGTTATTTTCAAGCTTGATAAATTCCCCGGGTACAAACTCAATTACGGAGACCTGAAGGCTGAAGTTGAAAAAAGGGGAGGAGAGAACCTTCACAACATACGGCAGGCTGTGGTCGCCATTCGCGAATCAAAACTGCCTGCCCCTGAGGAGTTGGGAAATGCCGGCAGCTTCTTTAAAAACCCGGTAGTCAATAGCATTGTGGCTGAAAAGCTGAAAGAACAATTCCCTGAAATGCCGGTCTATTCTGCCGGAGAAGGGCAGGCGAAACTTGCGGCTGGCTGGCTGATTGAGCAATGTGGCTGGAAAGGCTTCCGGGAGGGAGATGCCGGAGTTCATGAGAAACAGGCCTTGGTTTTAGTGAATTATGGAAATGCAACCGGGCAGGAACTGTATCAGTTGGCAATGAAGATAAAAAAGTCGGTTGCCGATCGGTTTGGCGTTGACCTGGAACCGGAAGTGAATATACTTGGTGTGTCGTAGGACAAATGTTGCTTTACTTCTTTTTCTTCTTAAATAACTTCCTGAGGTAATTAATATTCAGCGTTAACCCGTAGTTTACAGGTTCATATTCGTACGTGTTTGTTTTTAGCGGGAACAGGTCGATGTCGTTTAACTGGGGAATTTGTGCCTGCTTTTGAATGGTTTGGGTTGTTTTTTCGAGGTTTTTCATCTCATTGAGGTACTTGTTCGAAACCACTTCGCTGATCATGAATTCCCGGTAAGGGACGTAGAATTTATTCTCCGTTGCCGGTTTTGTATTCGCATGTACAACTTTAGGGGCGAGCGATAGGTGATTGATCATGAGTGAGTCGCCGGTTTGCAGGTAGGTTCTGAAATAGCCGGAGTTATTTGTGGTGATTATTTTCATGGTCCGGTAATTTATCAGGTGGGCATCTGCCATTGGTACCGAGTCTTCAGATAAGATGTACCCTTCAAAGACAATTTCTGTTGCTTTTTCTGTTTGTGCGTTTAAACTTAATGCGAAGAACAAAAGGATTACCAGGTAAGAAAGTTTCATTATCGTTTTTGCTCAAATTTCTGAAATCTTCTTGTACTGCTAAATACAACTTTAGCCAATTAATATGAAGTTTTGTTAAATGATGTTTATTCGAGTCTGGCAATACTGATAAAAAGGGCAAGAAGGTATAAAAGCCCTTGAAAATATCATTCTAAACAATTTGGATGCAGGCTTTGGAGTAAATATTTTGGCGATCAGAGAAACACATCCCGAAATAAATTCGGGATGACCTGATCGTATTGAATCTTTACTTTTGTTCCGGCTTTTCAGTAAGTTTTCTGAGTTTCTTTTTTACTGGTCTTGTTCTTTATTTTCAGGATTGTTGCTCCCGGGTTATCTTCTTCGGTATCATAGGGGTTAACATTTCCCGATTGGCTTTTTATATCCTCTAGGCTGGGTTCTTCCGATTTTTCTTTAATCCGGTCCATGTTTTCGTCAATGTATTGCTGTTCATTGACTTTTGTGGAAGTTGGTACAGGGTTCAACAAGTAGCTGCGGTTAGTTATGTAGATTATATTTTCGTTTCTCTTCAGATTTTTTGCGTAGATCACCAGTGGGTTCTGGGATAAGTGTGTAATCATGACCGAATCACTTGATTCGAGTGATATCCTGAAAAATCCCAGCTTGTTTGTTGTGACAATTTTGGATGTGCGAAAATTGACCAGAAAGGCATTCTCTATCGGGACTGAATCTTCGGAAAAGAGATACCCTTCGAACATGAGTTTGTCTTTTTTTGTTTCCTGGGCGAAGCAGGTCGTGGTGATCCCAAGCAGGATTATTAATAACAGAATACGCATAACCAGACTTTTAAAAGTTTACTTCTTTCAGTCGTGAACCAACAATGTGATTCAATTGGTATTTACGTTTTCTTTTACTGCTATTCGCGGATTTTTGTTGGGAATATTCCCGGAAAATTTAGCGCCAAATCTGGTTTTCGTTCAACGCGTGCTGGTAACGTTGTGCATTCAGGTTGTGCTCGTGGAGCGTGCGTGCAAAATTGTGGTAGCCCGAAAAATCTTCACGGGCACACATGTATAGGTATTTGTTATTGTCGGCATTTAGCACGGCATCGATGCTCGAAATTTCGGGGAAGTTGATCGGGCCTGGTGGCAGTCCTGCATTTTTGTAAGTGTTGTATGGGGAATCAATCTCGAGGTGCCGGGTCAATACACGTTTGATGTTAAAATCGCCAAGGGCAAACTTTATGGTCGGATCGGCCTGTAAAAGCATTCCTTTTTGGAGCCGGTTGATGTATAACCCGGCTACAATTGGTTTTTCATCGGCTTTAATTGTTTCTTCCTGTACAATAGATGCAACGGTTATCACCTGGATTGGTGTTAGCCCGAGCGTTTCTGCTTTAGCCAGTCTCTCGCTGTTCCAAAACCGGTCATACTCAGCTTTCATTCTTTCCGTGAATTGTTCCGGAGTGGTTGTCCAGTACATTTCGTAGGTGTTTGGGATAAACATCGCGTGGAATGAATATTTGTCGAATCCCAGTTGGGCAATGACTGCCGAATCGGTCAGGTAACTAATCAGTTCGGTTGAGTCCGGTTCAATGTATTTTGAAACTTTGCCGGCCAGGTCTTCCATGAAACGAAGGTTGTTAAAAATAACCGAAACCGGTTTTTGGTTACCGGCTTTCAGCATGTTGATCATGGAGTTGGTGTTCATTCCTTTATCGAACACATATTTCCCGGGTTTGATCGAGTCTTTGTAGTCCTTCTTTTTGGCCACCCAAATAAATGCTTTTTCATTTTCTAAAATATCGAGTGCGTTGAGGGAATCCAATACCTGTTCGAATGTGGCATCATAAGGAATTGTGATACTGCCCGGGTTTTTAACGTTCTCTTCGAATATATATTTAAAAAGCTGGTATCCCCGTAATCCGGCCAATATAAATGCAATGGCAAAAACAACAATAATTACTTTGTTTATTTTTGGGAATAGCATGATCCGGTTCTTCCTGTTCAAATCCATCTTTAAAAAATTTTGTACTGCAAAAATAATCTTTTATTCGAATCAAATTCCTTGTAAGTTTTTCCTTAATTTTTGTCCAATTCCAATCTTGTAAAACATAGGTTTAATCTTAATTGCGTATTTTCGTGGTTTCTGGAATAAAATAAAAAACAAAAAAATGCATCAGATAAAACTAGCCGAAGATATTTACTATTTGGGGTATAACGACCGCAGAACCCATTTGTTTGAAAACATTTGGCCAATCCCGCACGGGGTTTCGTACAACTCGTATTTGATTGTTGATGAGAAAGTGGCGTTGATTGATACTGTAGAACGTCAGTATATTGATGATTATTTGCAAGCCATTGAAGCTATTATTGGGGACAGAAACGTTGATTACCTGGTCATCAACCATATGGAACCTGATCATTCAGGTGCATTGCGTGCTATCGTTTCCAGGTACCCAAATATCACCTTGGTTGGAAATAAGAAGACTTTTGGTTTTGTTGAAAGCTTCTACATGAAGCCTTTAAACACCCTGGAAGTCCATGATGATGCTGTATTGGAGCTTGGAAAACACCGGTTGCAGTTCCAGATGGTGCCCATGGTTCACTGGCCTGAAACAATGGTAAGCTACGAAGAAACCAACAAAATCCTTTTTTCAGGTGATGCTTTTGGTAGCTACGGTACGCTGGATGGTGGTGTTTTTGACGATGAGATCAACCTTGATTTTTATGAAGTGGAGATCATGCGCTATTTCACCAATATTGTTGGTAAATATTGCCCGCACACCCAGCGGGCGATTAAAAAACTTGCTCCGCTTGATATTAAAATGATTGCTGCCACGCATGGCCCGATCTGGCGGACTAACCTCGATTGGGTGCTAAGCCGGTATAACAAATGGAGTACCTATACCACTGATCCGGGTGTAGTCATCGTTTACGGATCGATGTATGGCAATACGCAAAAAATGGCAGAGGTGATTGCCCGTCAGCTTTCGGTAAGAGGAATCCGCGACATTCGTGTATATGATGCATCGAAGACACATTCGTCATACATTATCAATGATATCTTCAAATACAAAGGTTTTATTGTAGGGAGTGTTGCCTACAACAATGCCATGTTCCCGAATGTGGAAACCCTGCTGACAACGATTGAACACATGGGGATTAAAGACCACTACCTGGGCGTATTTGGTAATTTTTCATGGAATGGTGGCGGTGTGAAAAACCTGATGAAGTTTGCCGAAAATGTGAAATGGGATTTGGTTTATGATCCGATTGAAGAAAAAGGCGCCCTGAAAAAAGATAAGTACGAACAGTGCATTGAACTGGCCAATGCCATGGCCGATAAGTTACTGAGCTAGTCGTTGTAAAAACAAGAATAAAAACAAAGCCATCCAGCTTATGCCGGATGGCTTTTTACTACTACTCAATTACTACTAACCACCCCTGTTCAAGGGGATATTTTAATTATAAGGTTATTCCGGTTTTAAAGATAGCAATTTCTTTGAAGCCGCTAAGTTCGTGTTTTAATTTTTTCCCTTCAGCAACCGAGATGATCTCATTAACAAATTCATTCAGGGATTCTTCCATTGTTTGATTTTCAACCAGCTTCCCGGCGTTGTAGTCAATCCAGTTTGATTTCTTTTCGAACAATGGCGTATTTGTCGAGATTTTCATTGTCGGGACAAAGCTACCGAACGGAGTGCCACGGCCGGTTGTGAACAATACGATCTGGCATCCGCTAAACCCAAGCGCCGAAGCTGCCACCAAATCGTTCCCTGGTGCATAAAGCAGGTTGAGCCCGTGTTTTTTTATTGGCTCTGCATATTCGAGCACATCAACAACGTTGGCTGTTCCTCCTTTTTGGGTACATCCCAACGATTTGTCTTCCAGGGTTGTAATGCCTCCTTTTTTGTTTCCGGGTGAAGGATTTTCGTATACAGGAAGATCGTGCCTGAGGTAATATTCCTTGAAGCCGTTGATCATTCTTACGGTTTTTTCAAACACGTCCTTGCTTTCGGCCCGTTCCATCAGGATATGCTCGGCCCCAAACATTTCAGGCACTTCTGTTAAGATTGTGCTTCCACCCTGTGCCACCAGAAAATCGGAGAATACACCAACAAGCGGGTTGGCAGTGATTCCCGACAAACCGTCGGAACCACCACATTTTAACCCAACTTTTAAGCTCGCCAGAGGAACATCCTCTCTGTTGTCATGGCGCATTAGCTCATAAATCTCCTGGAATAATTTCAACCCTTCTTCTACTTCATCTTCCACATCCTGGGCAACTAAAAACTTAATCCGGTCCGGGTCATATTCCCCGATGAATTTTTTCAGATGATCGATTTGATTATTCTCACAGCCCAGCCCCAAAACCAAAACACCACCGGCATTTGGGTGATTGATAACCTGAGACAATGCTTTTTGCGTGTTGATGTGGTCATCGCCTAACTGGGAACATCCGTAGCTGTGTTTAAACACGTGGATGCTGTCAATATCGTCGGCCTTGTTGTTTTGCTTGAACAGGTTGATGATCTGTTCTGCCTGCCCGTTCACACAGCCAACCGTGGGAACGATCCAAAGCTCGTTGCGGATGCCAACTTCACCATTACTGCGCTTATAACCTTTAAAGGTGAGCGACTGGCCAGAGTAGGGGAGTTCATTCAGTTTGGGTGAATACTCGTAACAGATTGTGCCGGCGAGATTTGTTTTTGTATTGTGCACATGCACATGCTCTCCTTGCTGAATCGCTTGCGTGGCATGGCCAATTGCCGAACCGTATTTAATAACATCAGCATTTTCAGCAATGGCTGCAACGGCAATTTTATGGCCTCGTGGCACATCATTGACAAGTTTCACGGTATCTCCGTCTACAACAATCTGCTCACCCTGAGCAAAATCTTTTAGTGCAATAACGACATTATCTGTCGGGGTTATTTTTATAAAGTCTGCCATTTACCGGTGTTTATTAATGAATTGATTTTTATTGGGCAGCCGCTTTGGCTTTTCCTTCAATCGTCATTTGCATCAATGGGTTTTCGTTGCTCAATACCGCTTTGACCGCACGCTTCATTCCTATTTGCTGAATCAGGAACAGGTAATGGCTCACGGTAATGGTCAGGTTCGGAATCTGGTTCAGGTCTTTTTTCCAAACTTTATCCAGGCTCAGTACTTTTTCAACCAGCTGGTAAATTGAGATTGGACGACCATCGCAAGCTGCCCATGCCTCTTTGTAAAAATCCAGGATCCATTCATCATCCTGTACGTTATAGTGTACGCCATCACTTTCCCCTTTAAAATAAGCAATCATTGCCGCAAGGGAGAAAACGAGCTTTTGCGGGAGCATGTTGTAGGTATCCACAAAGTTCTGCAACGAAGGAAGGTTGCGTGTTTCCCATTTCGACATGGCATTCAGGGCAATACTTTGCCACTGGTGGCGAATATAGGGGTTGGCAAACCGTTCAAGGATTTTGTTGGCGAATGATTTCAATTCTTTCTCTGTGCCGTCCAAAACCGGAAGTACTTCATCGTAAACAAGTTCCTTCATGAAATTGCCTGTTTCCAGGTTTTCGTAGGCCTCACGGACAGTTTCAATTCCACTCAGGAACGATACGGCATAACTTCCGGTATGGCAACCGTTCAATACCTGTACCTTTTGTTCGCGGAAGCGTGTCATGTCTTTTACAAATTTCACATCCAGGCCAGCTTTCTCTGCCGGGAATTCGGCATGTACCCACTCCGGGGCTTCGATCACCCACAAATGGAAATATTCGCCAACCACAACCAGGTTGTCTTCATAACCTAACTCAGCCTGAATTTCTTTAATATCGTCTTTCGGAAATCCGGGAACGATGCGGTCAACCAGTGTATTACAGAAAGCACAAGCTGTTTCAACCCAGTTTGTAAATTCTGCTCCAAGGTTCCAGTTCGCGGCATGTTGCAATACATATTTTCTCAGCATATCACCATTGCGGTCAATCAACTCACAGGTGAAAAAAATCAAGCCCTTATCTGCGGCTCCTTCAAATGCTTTGAACCGTTCGTACAACAAGGCAGTAACTTTTCCGGGGAATGACGTTTGCGGTTCCATATCCAGTTTGTCATTTTCATCGAAACTGATACCTGCCTCCGTTGTGTTCGAAACAACAAAACGCAACTCCGGATTTAGAATAGCTTCTTTGTACTTGTCAAATTCAGCATATGGATTTATCCCTTGATTGATACACTGGATGAATTCGTATTCTTTAATGGGTTCGCCATTTTTTATACCTTTCAGGTAAACATGGTACAGGCCATCCTGGTCATTGAGCATGTTGACCATGCCACCTGGCAATGGTTGAACGACATCAACCCCTGTATTGAAATCGATTTCATTGTTCATTTTTTGGATCATCCAATCTACGAATGCCCGTAAAAAATTTCCTTCTCCAAATTGCAAAATACGGGTGGGGTATTTTGCAGCATTTTTCACATTTGCTCTGTCTAGTTTCATGATCTTGGTTTATTATTGAATTAATTCCGTTTTCGTACACGGAGTTCTTATTTTAAAAAACCGTGTTCGAACACGATTTCGCCGCGAATGTATAAATAAAATTTCTGATTGGCTAAGTGATTAATTGCTTGAAATATTTAGGTGTTTCTAAATCAGTATTTTACTGGTGTGTGGTTTAAAAATCTTAATAATAAATTTAGATTGGCCTTTCATTCAATATCCGGATTGATTATTTTAGTTTGTTTCGAATAAAAAATCGTGGAAAAAAAGATTGTTGTTATTACCGGAGGACCGGGTTTTGGGAAGACAAAAATTATTGAAGAACTCTCAAAATCAGGGTATATTACAGGAAACGAATTTGCCCGGGAATTGATCGTTGAACAACTGAAGATCGGCGGTGATTTGTTGCCATGGAAAAACCTGAAGGCATTTCAGCAGGCAGTACTGAAACATCGTATTGGTTTTTATGAATCGGTGGCGGTTGATGCATTGGCATTTGCTGATCGTGGGATTCCTGATCAACTGGCATTTGCCCGTTTCCGGGGATTTGAGCCTTCTGTTTTGTTGAAGGAAAGCGCAAAGGATTATCGTTATTACGATTGTGTTTTTGTGACTGCTCCCTGGGAAGAGATTTATTCGAATGATGAAATAAGAAGTGAGCGATTTGAGGAAGCATGTCGGTTGCACCGGATTATTTGCGAAACTTACAAAGATTTGGGGTATGTGCTGGTCGATATTCCACCGTTACCGGCTGACGAACGTGCCCGCTTCATTATAAATTATTTAACCAATTAAACTTATGAGTCTTTCAAGAAGAAATTTCATCAAACGCTCAGCATTTCAGGCTGCCGGCGTTGCAAGTGTTCCGATGATCTTATCGGCTACCTTACCAACTGTAAGCAGTAAAAAAGCAGCTTTGCCAAAGTTATGCAATGGAGATGTTGTGCTTTTCCAGGGTGATTCAATTACTGATGCCGGACGCAATAGGGATGCACAAAAACCAAATGATGCCTGGTCTTTTGGCCCCGGCTATGCATTGATGGCAGCAGCCTCTCTACTGGAACAAATGCCAGAAATGGGCTTGTCGATTTACAACCGGGGCATCAGCGGGAATAAAGTGTATCAGTTGGCCGATCGCTGGCAACAGGATTGTCTGGATTTGAAACCGGCCGTGTTGAGCATATTAATCGGAGTAAATGATTACTGGCATAAGCGAAACGGTAATTATGACGGTACCGTTGAGGTATATGAAAATGATTATCGAGCCTTGTTGAAAAGGACAAAAGAGAATCTCCCGGATGTAACTTTAGTGATTTGTGAACCTTTTTCGGTTGATGGGGGAACTGCCATTGGTGAAGGCTGGCAGCAAGAGTTTGAACCGTACCGGGAAGTGGCTAAAAAGTTGTCGGAGGAGTTTGATACCTTATTTGTGCCTTATCATTCCATTTTCATCGAAGCATTAAAACACGCCCCCGCTGCATACTGGTGCCCGGATGGTGTCCACCCTTCGATGGCCGGTGCCCAATTAATGGCACAGGCCTGGCTAAAAGTTGTTCAGGGGGAATAGAGATGAGCGATTACAATAGAAAAAGGCCGGATTTACCGGCCTTTTTCTATTGTATGCTTTGTAAGAATTAAGCTAGAACTAACAGCTCTTTGGCTTGGTTGTAAACATTTTGGCCTGTAAAACCAAGTTTCTCGTCCAGTACAGTGTATGGTGCAGAAAAACCGAATGATTCCAACCCGAAGACTTTACCGTCTGCGCCAACCAATCCTTCCAAATTGACAGGCAACCCGGCAGTCAAACCGAATTTTTTAATTCCTGAAGGAAGTACAGATTGTTGGTAGTCAATGCTCTGAGAACGGAACAGCCCTTCTGACGGAACAGAAACGATGCGGCATTTAATACCTTCTTGTTCAAGTAATTCAGCGCCGACAACAAGTGTGCTGACTTCTGAACCGCTTGCCAACAGGATAATGTCGGGAGTTCCTTCACAATCAGTTACAATGTATGCCCCTTTTTCGGCCTGCAACGCTTCTGCGTAACGGTCTTCTTTTGCCGGAAGGTTTTTAATGTTCTGACGAGAGAGGATCAACGCGGTTGGGCTTGATGTGTTTTCCAGCGCCATTTTCCAGGCAACAGTTGTTTCTTCACAGTCAGCCGGACGGACTACCAACATGGAGTTTTTCCCGTGGTGGTTTTTCAATTTTTCCATCAGGCGGATTTGTGCTTCCTGTTCAACCGGTTGGTGGGTTGGTCCGTCTTCACCTACGCGGAAGGCATCGTGAGTCCAGACATATTTCACAGGTAACTGCATCAAGGCTGCCATGCGGACTGCTGGTTTCATGTAGTCGGAGAATACGAAGAAAGTTCCGCAAACCGGGATCACACCACCATGTAAAGCCATACCGTTCATAATGGTTGCCATAGTCAGCTCGCAAACCCCAGCTTGAAGGAAGGCACCGCTGAAATCGCCTTTGGCGAAAGCAGTTGTCTTTTTCAGGAAGCCGTCAGTTTTGTCCGAGTTTGACAAGTCGGCAGATGAAACGATCATGTTTTCAACCTCGTCAGCAAATGCCGCTAAAACAGTTGATGAAGCTGCACGTGTTGCTGTTCCTGCTTTTTGGCTGATTTTGCTGAAATCAAATTCAGGAGTTTCTTTTGAGAAGAATTTTTCCAGTTTGGCAGCCAGTTCCGGATTTGCTTTTGTCCACTCGGCTTGTGCCGCTTTTTTCTCAGCAGCAGCTTTTATCAGGGCTTCTTTTCTTGCTTCGAAAAGTTTTTGTACGTCATCGAAAATTACGAATGCATTTTCAGGATCACCTCCCAGGTTCAGGATTGTTTTCTCAAGTGAAGCGCCTGCTTCGCCAAGAGGCATACCGTGAGTGGCACATTTGCGTTCGTAGCTTTCGCCCTCGGCTGTAACAGCACCTTTACCCATAATTGTTTTTCCAATGATCAGGGTTGGTTTTTCAGTTTCTGCCTTGGCTTCATTCAACGCACCACGAATGGCTTCAACATCATTTCCCGGAATGGTAATCACTTTCCATCCCCATGCTTCGTATTTTTTAGCAGTATCTTCAACAGTTACCTCTTTGGTTTCGGTTGACAACTGAATGTCGTTTGAATCATAAAACATGATCAGGTTGTTCAAACCCAGGTACCCGGCAATACGACCGGCGCCTTGTGAGATTTCTTCCTGAACACCACCGTCAGAAATGAAGGCGTAAGTTTTATGTGACATCCACTCGCCAAAGCGTTCAACCAGGAAGCGTTCGGCAATGGCAGCTCCAATAGCCATTGCATGACCTTGTCCCAGTGGGCCGGAAGTGTTTTCCACACCACGGCTAGGGTCTACTTCAGGGTGACCGGGAGTCACGCTTTCCCATTGTCTGAAATTTTTGAGGTCTTCCATGTTGTAATTGCCTGTCAAAGCAAGTGTTGAATACAACATTGGAGACATATGGCCGGGATCCAAAAAGAACCGGTCGCGGTTGATCCAGGTCATATCACTTGGATCGTAATTCAGGAATTCAGAATATAAAACACTTACAAAATCGGCTCCGCCCATGGCACCACCAGGATGGCCTGATTTTGCTTTTTCAACCATCGCAGCTGAAAGGATACGAATATTATCTGCTGCTTTTTCAATCAACTTGTTACTCATGATTTTTTATTTTTTTTACCAGAATTAAGGTATTGAACCTGTTTGTCGTTTGTTTTATCTCACGTTTCATGTCCTGTTTAAGAACTGAAATGTGAAAACAATTATTTCATTGTACTTATTTCTTTTGGAATAAGACAGTGCCTGCAAAAATAAAATAATTTCCAGATATAGACTTGCTCAAAAAAAAGATACCGGAAGGTTTCGCAAATTGCTTAACACACCGGTATCTTATAAGTTGTTATCTAAAGAACATTACGGCAGTATGCGCACCATAAATACTCCTTCAATTGCCGACAATTTGGTTGTCAGTTCGTCTGAAGGTGCAGGTCCGTCAATATCAATAATGTTATAGGCAATATCTGCTTTGTTTTTGTTGAGCATGTTGGCAATATTCAGTCCTTCTGAGGCCAGCAGGCTTGAAATCTGACTCACCATGTTCGGAACGTTCTTGTTGGCAATCACGATACGCGGGCCATTGTTGCGTTCCATTTCAGCTTCCGGAAAGTTCACCGAGTTCACAATGTTTCCTTTTTCAAGGTATTCGCGAACCTGGTCTACTGCCATCACGGCACAGTTGGTTTCCGATTCTTCGGTTGAAGCACCCAGGTGAGGGATTGCAATCACATTTTTCATTTTCAAAGTCGCTTCATCCGGGAAGTCGGTGACGTAGCAACCAACTTTACCTGATTCCAGGGCTTCTTTCATATCGGCCGTGTTCACCAAACCACCGCGGGCAAAGTTCAGGATGCGAACACCATCTTTCATCATCTTGATCTTGTCTTTGTTGATGTAGCCTTTGGTATCGGGAGTCTGAGGGATGTTGATCGTTACATAGTCGGCATTCGACAGCAGAACTTCAATTCCTTCAGCTCTTTTAACATTGCGGCTCAAACGCCATGCTTGTTTTACCGAGATGTACGGGTCGTATCCCAGTACTTCCATGCCGAGTGACTGGGCGGCGTTGGCAATTAAAACACCAATTGCTCCCAGCCCGATTACAGCAAGCGTTTTTCCACGGATTTCGTTCCCTCCAAAATTCTTTTTGCCGGCCTCAACCAGGGCAGGAACTTCATCGCCTTTCCCGATCAATGTTTTTGCCCATTCAATTGACTGTGCAATGCCGCGCGACGACAGTAACAAACCTGCAATAACAAGTTCTTTCACTGCATGGGCGTTTGCTCCAGGGGTATTGAATACCACGACACCCTTGTTTGTACATTTCTCGATGGGGATATTATTTACACCCGCTCCGGCCCGCGCAATTGCTTTCAAACTCGAAGGCAATTCCATGTCGTGCATGGCCTGGCTTCTGACAATAATCGCGTCAGGATTTTGGAACTCACTGGCAATTTCGTATTGATCCAGCGGAAAATTCTTTAACCCGATGGGGTCAATCTTATTTAAGGTTTGAATCTTAAACATGTGCTTATAAATTTTGTAAAGTGCCTTTATTAATGCGAAGTTTTAAAGTATGGCAAAGATCACAATTTTATTTAAGATTTGGCCAACAACCGATGTAATTTTTGTCAATCTGAAATACTGCTAACATTAATTTCATATGGGTGAAAATTTCGTTCTTCTGAATAAGCCTTGTAGGCAATATGTTGTTTTATTATAAACCCGGAAGGGTTGCATGTTTGTAGAAAATACAATGGATGAAGATAGGCAACCGCGGTAGGGGACGGATCATGAACCAAGGACAATTTTTCTAACACATTTGATGCCTCCGATATCTTGCGGTATTCGATAAATGCCTGAATCAATCGTCCTTTTTAAAGCTTTTTGTGATCAATCAGACTCCCCGTTGAGTAAGAACCTGAAAGGGGTAAAATACTTGAATAAATTGTTTCGAATAAGAATTTGAAAAGCTTTTACCTGTTCATCAGTAATCGTAGTACCTGGAATTGCAGCATTTGTTTAAACCCGGAAAGTCGATTATAAAATGATGACCCCTTCAATCTTATCAACTTTTTCTGTCACATCAATAATTTGATCGGCATTTTCCATAACGGCAACGCAGGTGACGGAAACATACTTAAGATTGGACGTGTGTTTATAGGAGATTTCTCCATGATCGGGCAGTAGCGCCTTTATTTGATCTACTTTTCCTTCACTATTAGGTACAATGAACTTAAACATGTACTTCGAAGGCCATGTTTCGGTTTCCATGAGCCGGTATCGTAGATTTTTGAACTTATTCTTTTGCATATGAAACTCCTTCTTTGAGCTACTAACGGATAACGGTTTTTTTTGTTTGTGATATTGGTTCGGGATTCTTGACGGCCGGGCATAAAAACTTGTAAAGGATTACATCCTGTTCCCGGAACAAGCAGGCAACTGGGCAAAGTTTAATCTCTCCTTTGTAAATGAATCAATTTGATAGGTTATTCGTTTTGTCATGATCGTTTTTTTGCCTGTAGCGATTGTTATTTCTTTGTCCCGATGAATATCATATCAATCAAAATCAATCCATCAGGTTCTTTATATTCCTGCCTTTTGATATACCCGGGATGAAACCCTCCTTTTCGAAATGCTTCTTCAATATCCGATTGCCTGTGATAATTAAAATAGATTTCCGAGTCCCCCGAAAAACTGGTGCTCTCAAATCCGGCATTGCTTTCGTCCCCTTCCATGGTACTTATGTATAGGCAGCCATTGGGGGTTAAAATTTCATTGCAATCCTTTATCAGCTTCGCTGAATCCTCCCTGGTCAGAAACGGAAGACAAAAAGAGCACATTATCAGATCAAATTTCTCGCCTAATGACAAGATTTCACGGACATCCATGAGCCTGAATTCGACATCGGGCAGGTGTTGTTTCGCAATATCCAGCATTTTGGGGGCCAAATCAACAGCCAGTATCTTGCTTTGGGGAAAACGTTGTCTCAAATACCTTGTGATATTCCCCGGGCCACATGCCAGTTCCAATATTCTGGGCTCTTTTGTTTTAGTCGAATCACAAAACTTATCGATTGAATCTTTATACGAATCAATATTCATAAAACGGTTTGCATACTCGCTTGCGAACTCGTCAAACTTTTGTACAGATAGATCAAATTCAGTCATGTTATTGTTTTTGTGATGAGTTTCCGGTGTCCGGTGCAGGTTTTGGGGGCCGGTCCCGAAGGTCTGGTCTGCCAGTGCAAAAATAAGTAAAATATCATAGCGGTATTTGTTTCAATATTCCGAACCTACGGTATTTCCTTTGGGTGGGTATCGCTATTGAGGGACTTACCTGAAGTGAGGCCCTCTCCCTGTCAGTCCCGGCAGTGGCAAATGCTATGACAGATCAATAGTTTGCATGCGTTTTCGAATGCTTATTTCCCTTTTCGCCAGCGTTGGAGCGGTTTTACCGGCGATTGCACCCCCTTGCTGACAAACTTAACTTCTTCGATGGAGTAAAAAGCATTAGGGTTATATGTGCGGATGATCTCAATAACGGTCGTGATATCGGAACGTTTGATGATGGAATAAATAACACCAACTTTTTCGTTGGCACCGTGAGCTTCGTGGTAAGTTATTCCGTATCCTTTTGCCTTTAGTTTGGCAATCAGGTTATCGGCGTTGGTGCGGGTGATGATTTGTAATTGTACAATCCCGACTGCCAGCTTTTCTTCAATGATCAACCCGATGTAATTTCCGGCGGCAAACCCAATTCCGTAGGCGATGTATGCTACCCAGTTGTCGATATTCTGGATGATTTTGCTCATGGCCAGCAACCAGATGATTACCTCGAAAAAACCAAGGACGGGGGCGATCATTTTCTGGCCTTTTGCAACCATCACAATGCGCAACGTCCCAATAGTCACATCGCTGATTCGGGCTACAATGATGAGCAATGGCAAGAACAAGTATGAAAATAAATCGCTGTTATAAAAATCCTGCATCCGGAATTGTTTTTTACGAATATAGGAAAAATAGGACAAGAAGGATGACGTGAATGTTCAATATGTTGATTCTCAAAATGACATTGACTTTTGATACGTTTCGTGTCAAATTGTTTTTGATGATGTTGAAAATGAAAAAAATTAGTAGGTAAATAGGGGTATTATTCGGATCAACTGTTTTAAATGAAATCAAAAACAATAAGCCAAACATTATGGACAGAAAAACTTTTTTTGAGAAAATCGCAAAACTAGGGATTTGCACCTGTGCTTTTGCAGGTCTTTTGCCGCAAACCGGCGAAGCATCGGTAGCCGGGCAAGATGCTAAAAGTGTTGAAACCCTGACCCGCGAGAAAGAATTTGTGTTGAATTGGTTATCAGACCTTCTTGAGGCGATGGATAAATTCCTTGACCGTGATATGCAGGTGAAGCTGGTTGAACAATGTGGAAAGGCGTGCTTCAACCGATTTCAATTTAAAAAAGATATTGCCATCGCAGGAAAAGGGGACCTTGGAAAATTGCTTGAAGCATATAAAAATAATTTTGGAATTGAACGGGACGGTGATTTTGTCCATATTTATTACGGAGGGGGCAAGTGTTTTTGCGCTGCAGCTATTGGACGCCCATGCAAACCCAATGACATCCACTGCGAATGCACCCGGATGACACACCAAACCATTTTCGAAACAGCTTTGGAACGGCCGGTAAAAGTTGATATCGTTGAGTCAATTCGCCGTGGTGGAGGGAATTGTCATTTTCGTGTTCACCTTACCTGAATTTAGCGACTAGAATTCACTTGTAAAGTGGAATTTAATGTCTTTGAATTCATCTTGCGCCATCTGTAAAATGAAGGCTGAATCGGCCATGAAAACATCCCGTCCGCGTTTGTCAATTGCCATTTTCTGATGTTTCCGCTTTTTAAATTCAGTCAGCACTTTGGGGTCATCGCATTCAATCCAGCAGGCTTTGTGCATCGGAAGTGTTTCGAACCGGCATTTGGCATTGTACTCATGCTCCAACCGGTACTGGATGACTTCAAACTGAAGTTGTCCAACTGTACCGATAATCTTTCGTCCATTGAACTGGCTGGTGAACAACTGGGCAACACCTTCTTCCATTAACTGGTCAACACCTTTTGCCAACTGTTTCGATTTCATCGGGTCGGCATTTTCGATATAGCGGAACAGCTCGGGGCTGAAGCTTGGCAAACCTTTAAAATGCACCTCTTCACCCGAGGTCAGCGTGTCGCCGATGATGAAGTTCCCGGTGTCGGGTACCCCAATGATATCGCCCGGGTAAGCTTCGTCAATAATCTCTTTTTGGGAGGCCATGAAGGCGGTCGGGCTTGAGATTCGGATTGTTTTCCCGGAGCGGATATGTTTGTAGATGTTGTTTCGCTCGAACTTTCCGGAGCAGATTTTTACAAAGGCAATGCGGCTGCGGTGGTTCGGGTCGATGTTGGCGTGTATTTTAAATACAAAACCGGAGAACCCATTTTCTTCGGGTTTTATTTCACGTTCCTCGGCATAACTTGGGCGAGGGGTTGGGGCAATTTCAACAAAGGCATCAAGTAGTTCCTGAACGCCGAAGTTGTATAGCGCACTACCAAAAAATACGGGGGCCAGGTCGCCTTTCAGGTATTCTTCAACCTCAAATTCGGGATAAACCCCTTCTACCAGCTCCAGTTCCTCACGCAGTTCCTGAGCATCTTCCCCGATGTGTTTTTCCAATTCCGGGTCGTTGATGTCTTCAAACAGGAACCCTTCTTCAATTTCCTGCACATTGGCATTGAAAAGGTTCAGGCTACGCTTGTAAATATTGTATACCCCTTTGAAATCGGCACCACTGTTAATCGGCCAACTCAATGGTTTTGTTTTGATTTTAAGCTGTTCTTCAATTTCATCGAGCAACGAAAATGTATCACGGGCAGGGCGGTCGAGCTTGTTAACAAAGACAATGACCGGCGTTTTCCGCATCCGGCACACATTCATAAGCTTTTCAGTTTGAGGCTCAACCCCCTTGGCGGCATCAATCACAATGATCACGCTGTCGACAGCGGTAAGGGTGCGGAATGTATCTTCCTGGAAATCCTGGTGGCCGGGAGTGTCGAGGATATTCACTTTGTAGCCGTTGTATTCAAAACCCATCACCGATGTGGCTACCGAAATACCACGCTGGCGTTCGATCTCCATGAAATCGGATGTAGCTCCTTTTTTAATTTTGTTGCTTTTTACAGCACCGGCAACACGAATAGCTCCCCCAAAAAGCAGCAATTTCTCTGTCAGAGTGGTTTTCCCGGCATCGGGGTGACTAACAATCCCAAAAGTTCTTCTCCGTTTTATTTCTTCTAAAAAGCCCATAATGAAAATTTGAGCTGCAAAAATAGAACTTTTTGAAGAATAGAAGGGATGATGAAACGGATTAATTCACCGCTTTGGAAATCCGTTTCCAGAGGTTCTTGTGAAATTTTTGTCCGTCTTTGTCGAGCCGTTCATAGTAACTTTGCAGGATATCGCGGGGCGAAAACTTGTATTGACCCTGCTCTTCGAACAATGCCGGGTTTTCAGGATGAAACTGCACACCGAAAACATTCGGGTATTTTTTGTGGCGGATACCTTCAATGACCTTGCCATCCATCGAGCGGGCTGTTACTTCCCAGCAGTCGTTCAGGTTTTCGACTGCCTGGTGGTGAGAGCTTAGAACAGGAGGCGAAACGTTTGATTTCCATTTCACCTCTTTCATGAAGAATCCGTCAATTTCAAGCCTTAGCGGATGGAAATTGACCGGCATTAGTTGGGCATTGTCAAAAATTTCCTGCCAGTAGTTTTGGTGAATGTTGTCCCGGTCAAGTTGGACAATGTCCTGCGGCGTATTGGCACCATACAGTTCGTGGGGAATATCCTGTATCATTGTTCCGCCTGTGGCTACGTTCATCGTCTGCATACCAAGGCAGAACCCGATGACGAAATATTTTGTGTTTCGTTCGAGAAACGGGATGAAGTTTGGGTTTTTGTTGCTGCCAAGCAGGTGGAAAACAAAGCTTAATTCAAATAAATGCCGGTCAGGGTCGGTAACCTCCGAGAACTGCTTGTCTTCGCCATAAATTTCCGGTTGAATATCTGGGCCGCCAAACAAAAATACGCCCTTTGTCTGACTGAACATGATGTCGAAGTTATTGGTGAAGTCGTTCGGTTCAAAAATATTCTCTTTGGTCAGCGTGCCGGTAAGCCGTTGCAAATGGAATTTTTCCAGCCCGTTGTCCCTGATATATCTTATCGATTGGGAATAATCATACCGTTCGGCATAATAATAAATGCCAATAAATTCCGATTCGCCTGCAAATAAAATGTGGCGGTCAACCAAAAATTTCATTGTTTTGATATTGTCGACCGTAGGGTTTGTCAGTAAAATGTAGCTTTTGGCGGGATCGTAATCGGTATTGAAGAAATTCTGGGCAAAGCCCGATGACGTAGTGAAAATGCTAAAGATCAATAAGAATTGTAAGAAGATTCTTTTTCCTTTCATATTGATATCCCTTTTTTGAATTTTGAAGTGGACCAAAAAAATTTCAAATTCGTATTCCGACACAAAAATAAAATCTTACCTGTTCTGTTACAAATTAGAAAACAAACTATTGACGGATGAAATTAAACTTTTTCGGGCAGAACATGAAAAAACTCGGGATGTATATTTTTTATTATTATTTTAGCCATAGCAACAACCAAATAAAATACCGGAAGAATGTCATTTAAGCTGTTTTACCTCAGTACTTTTAAAGGCCTGAAAAATACGCAGAAAGTCGAATCTGCATATGATAATTTATTCAACGATTATCTGGAATATGTTGAGTTGGAAAACTCAGATGAATTGAAAACCTTTCTGGAAACAGAGCAATTAGTCCTTTCCGAAGCATTTAAAAAGCAAAAGACGACACTTCAGAAGCTAAAATTTAAGGGTAGTCCGGAGGAAAAACAATTACTGGAGTACCGGAAGCTTGAAAAGAACAAGAAGCTTTTGAATTATTATTTGGTTGCAAAATCTCCGGAACTAAAGCGTTTTGAAGAGCTTAAAAACAGTGATCAGGTGTTGCGCTTTCTGTATCTTAAGGAATATGTCGTCAATAACTTTAAAGCAGATAAAGCCAGTTTTAAAAGCCAAAAGAAAAAAGACGATTCAACCCGTTTTGAAGATACTGATGCCTATAAAAAGTTCGCGGAGTTCAATAAGTTGAAGGAGTCGGAAGACATTTTATTCTGGTTGAAATATCCAAAATCATCCTTATACAAAAACTATCTGCGGATGGACAACAATGCTGCCCGGCACCGATTTGAAGAACTGAAAGATGTTGTCAACTCAGATGAATTCAAGGAACGAAAGGCCTATTTGGAGGACGATCGGAAATGGGAAAAAACAGAAGAGGCCAAACGTGAATCTGTTTATTTGGACTTGAAATCACAGCCCCGTTTTGTTAATTATTTGAAATACCGGGGAACCAATGCATTCGACTTCTATCGGAACTGGGAGCTGGTGTTTGAAGACCGGTTTGAATCGGGGAAACTTGATTTGGAGAAATGGCAGACCATTTCGTTAACAGCCCAAAAAACGATAGGCCGGAATTTTTCAAAGGCAGGTGACCTGCAGGCTTATACTGATGGAAATAATATACAGCTAAAGAATAACCAGCTTCAAATTGTTGTCAAGAATGAAAAAACGGAGACAATGGTTTGGAACTTTCCGGGAGGCTTTGTGCCTACGATGATGGATTATTCATCGGGCATTTTGACAACGGGAGAAAAATTTCTGCCAACATATGGTATCCTGGAAGCCAAAGTGAGATTTCAACCAAACAAAAACCTGGTTGATGTGATTTACTTGTCAGACCCAGCCAATGAGTACCGTCTCAACCTGCTTGAATGTGGTAAGGTAAAACGGATGGGGTTTGAATCAAATATGGGGATTTCGCAACACACTTCATTGTCAGGGCTTGCTCCCGGCCAATTTTATATTTTCCGTTTAGAGTGGGAGAATGGCCGGGTTGTCTGGAAGATAAATAACCAGGTTATTTTTGAGACCACACAGCAAGTTCCGGTATTGCCAATGAATATTAACCTCAGCTCGATTGTGGTTGAATCGGGAGATGGAATGCCTCACTACTTCGAAATTGACTGGATCAGGTTCTTCCGCAAAAAATAGTATCATGCAAAACTGGATGGATGAGTTTGAAGGAGCAATTACAGTTTGTGATCGTTCCGGGATTATTGTTTATATGAATGAGACCTCAAAGGCTCAGTTCCAAAAGTCGGGTGGGGCCGATCTGATCGGCAAGAGCTTGCTGGATTGTCATCCCGAACCGTCCAAATCGATGCTGAAACAGATGCTGCAGAAACCAATGCGAAATGCCTATACGGTTGAGAAGAACGGAAAGAAGAAGCAAATATTGCAAACCCCATGGATAGAGCACGGGGAATTCAAGGGAGTGGTCGAGATTTCATTTGAGCTTCCATCAAATATGCCGCATCATCGCCGCGATTGATGTTAGAAACCGCGCTTGTTGAACATGACATACCCAAAGCTGAAAACAACGTAGATATCCGGTTTTGATTTTTCGAAATAATTCAGTGTCAGGCTAATCGGGCCCATTCCGGTGTGATAAACCAAGCCGCTCATGGCCATGAACTTCATGGAGGTAAACCGATTCGGGGAATAAACAGCCGTGTAATCTTCGGCCTGAGTTAAGTCTTTCACCGGTATAAAACTGTACCCTTCAGCCCGAAAATGAAGTTGATCGCTTAATTTGACAATCGATTTTATCCCGCCTGCCAGGTATTGCGTTGCCCTGAAGTTGTCAATAAACAGGGTTTGGCTGTATGGGGTAGGCGTGAAGGCAGGGGCATTTAGTGAGGTTGAGCGGAAGTTGCTAAACGTTTTTTTGTTGCTGAAAACACCTTCTGCAAGAAGGCCCAGGGTAAATCTCCGGCTCATCTTCAGATAGTTGTCGTAGTTTCCTCTGAGAATAAAAAAATCATGGTCGTTTTTCGTGCTGGTTATGTTGCTTATGCTTGATCCTGGTTTGAAGCTTTCGCTACCGGCAACATAAGTTAGTCCCAATGTCGACGATATCCCTTCGGTAGGAAACTGTTTGTAGTTGAAGCTATTCTCTTCAAACTTTATTTGGGAGGCAAATGCGTCAAATTCAGTATGGTCAGCATTGTCAGCTTTTTTTACCTGCTCGGTCAAATAGTAGTCATTAGCCGTAACTGAGAAGCTTGAGCCCAGCAACAGTTTCCCGTGTGTCCCGACCGGGAAGCCCACTTCGAGACGGAAATTGTTTTCATCCTCGATAATGTATGGGGGCAACACATCTTCAAAAAAGAACTCGTTACTGGTCGAATAGTAATCCCAGCGGTTGAATGTGAGGTTGCCGGAGATGTAAAAAGGTAGTTTGGTTGGGAAATCAATCCTTGCCCCCAAATTGATCGAACTGTAAAAACGTCCGAAGTAGATGTTGGAACTTAACGTATAAGACCGGTTGTTGAAAAAGCGGTAATCGACACTTAAAAATCCCTGGTTGATGGGTTTGGTCGATACATTTCCCCCAAATTTAATTTCAGCTGGCTTTTCCGGTTTTACTTTCAGGTGAAGATCAAAATAGCCGGTTTCTTCATTGTAAATCGAGATGGGGCGGATCGATTTGATTTGCGGATCGGCAACCAGCTTGAAATACTCTTTCCTAAGTTCGCCCAGGTCGATGGTGTTTGACCGGTGTTTGATACTCTGGATGATGTATTTTCGTTGCAGGGCATCCGCAATTCCTTCAACCTGCACATTTTGAAACAGCAGTTCCGGCTTCTGTTTGTTGAATTCCGCTCTTCTTTGCTGGACATCATAAAGTGAAACCTTTCTGCTGATCCGTGATTTTATGCTGTCAATAACGCTCTGGGTTTTATCATACCCGGCTTTTTCAATCATGTCAATCTTATCAAAGTCCAGCAGGTTGACATTGCTGAATGAGGTTTCAAGAAGAATCCCTTTTTGGGGGGGAATCTTGTAGTCTGTTTTTTGCATGATCAGGTTTTCCAGCTGGGCCATCACATCATCCTCGTTGGGTTTACGGGCATTGTTGGCAACTTTATGTCCGATAATGATATCGGGCTTAAAAGCTTCCATCGCATTTTTTGCCGGAAAATTATTTACAATTCCGCCATCAAAAACCAAAGCATCGTCAATAATGATGGGCTTAAAGTAGAACGGGAAAGTCATGGATGCGCGCACGGCTTCGCCCAGGTCGCCGGAGCGGAGCTCAATTTCTTTATTGTCGTAAACGTCGGTTGCAACGCACAGGTAAGGAACAAACAGCTTGTTGAAATCAGATTGGCAAACGGCATTGGTCGAGGAAAACAATTCCATAAAAGCAAAATCAATTTGCTCTTCGGGGATGATGTTTGTGGGCAGGATCAGCTTTAGTTTGTCTTCTCTTTTTTCCAGGTCGAGGCTAAGCCAGGCTGGGGTTTCTTCCAGTTTTCTGAAAAAGTAGCGGTATTCTTCCTGTATTTTTCCGGTTGACCAAAACTTGAACTGTTCTGATTTAAAAAGTGTTTCTATTTCCTCGGGTGAATAACCGGCAGCATAAAGTCCGCCAACAATAGCCCCCATCGAGGTGCCTGCGATATAGTCGATCGGGATGTTGTTTTCTTCCAGTGCTTTGATGACACCAATGTGTGCCAGCCCTTTGGCGCCCCCTCCGCTAAGTACCAGCCCCACTTTTTGCGCAGAAACCTGAAACATCAACATGATTAGGGCTAAAAACAAGAATGGTTTTTTCATGGCTGAATTTTTGGCGGAATAATGAACAACCAAATTTATGAAAAAAAGGCAGCATGTAGTAAACCCCGATAGCCTAAATTAAATTTATGAATCAATCTTCATTTTAAGAGACTGAAACCCTTCACCGAGGATTTCCCTTGTGTCCATGATTGTTATGAATGCATGTGGGTCAATCTGGCTTATGAACTGTTCCAGAATTGCAACTTCGCGCCGGCTAACCACGGTGTAAATTATTTGTTTCTCATCGCCGGTGAACATGCCTTTGCCTTGCAGATAGGTGCCACCGCGTTCAAGGTCAACCAAAATCTTCTGCTTAATTTCTTCGTGCTTATCCGAGATGATGAACAAAGCCTTGTTGTAATCAATCCCTTCCAGCGTGATGTCTATCGCTTTGCCGGTGATGTAGATTACCACCCAGGAGTAAAGCGGGATTTGCCAATCCTGGAAAGCTGCCAGCCCGAGGAGTACAATTACTGAGTCAACATAAATCATCAACTGCCCCAATTGGAGGCCGGTGTATTTGGCAATGATCATCGCAATAATGTCTGAGCCGCCAGAGGTTGCCCGTGATTTAAAGATCAGCCCCAGGCCGAAGCCAATAAGAACACCGCCAAAAACACAGGAAAGCAGGATGTCTGGTACTAAAGGTGCTTCGCCATCTTCGCGCAGGTAGGTAATCATGTCCATGAATACGGATGAAAGTACGAAGCCGACCACTGTTTTGATGCCAAATCGCGGCCCCAGTATTTTTATGCCGGCAATGGTCAGCGGAATATTCAAAACCAGCCCGAATAGACCGATCGGGATCCCGTCGGGCCAAAACGAAAAGAACCCTTTTGTCAGGTAGTGAACCACGATGGCAATCCCGTAAACTCCTCCCGGGACAATCTTGTGTGGAGAGATAAAATAAACAAAACCTACAGCAAGAATGAATGATCCGATCGTGATCAAACTGTACACTTTAAACCATTCCAGGCTAAATATTTTTTCTTTTTGCAGCAATGTCATGATTCCAATTTTTTTGACAAATTAACACTTGTTGCCGAAGATAATCGTTGATTTTTATCACAGAATGATGCGGTAACAGGCAAAAAAAAGGCCTCCGAAATGGAGACCTTTTCAATATCATCAAAGTTTTTCTTAAACTCTCTTTTCTTTGATCCGTGCTTTTTTGCCGGTAAGACCACGCAGGTAGAAAATACGTTTACGACGAACGCTACCTTTTTTGTTGATTTCTATACCATCAATAAATGGTGAAGAAATTGGGAAAATCCGTTCAACACCAACGTTACCAGACATTTTACGAACAGTAAAAGTTTTAGTCACGCCAGTTCCTTTTATCTGGATCACTACACCACGGAAGTCCTGAATACGTTCTTTGTTACCTTCCTTGATTTTGTAGTGAACTGTAATTGTATCACCCGCACCGAATTTTGGCAATTCTTTGGTTTCCTGGGCAAATGCGCTTTCAGCTACTTTAATTAAATCCATTTTCTTTAAGTTTTAGGGCAATATTACACATTTCAGCGTGTAAGAGATTGCAAAAATTTTGCGCAAAATTAATAAAAATCAGATGCGATCAAAACTTTCTTACTAATTATATTGGAATAAATTTCAGACAGTTGATCGTTTTGCATCCCGAAGTATTATATTTTAATGGGACGATGATCCCAAAACTTTAAAATGATTGCCGGTACTTTGGGAAATTGCCTTGTACCACCATTCCGGATAACCTGGTTGATCAGGGCTTTCCGGCATGCCATAGGCATTCCGTTCAAACTGTCCGTCTTTTTCTTTCTTGATGTTGCCATCCATGTATTTTACCAACAAATAATGATACAGCTTTCTCCATTGAGCAGTCATGTTGTTGGCTTCGTTTACAGAATAGGTGGTCAGGAACTCGAGTGCTTTTGCCGCTCCTTCTTTCTCATACAGCATGTTTGCTGCCTGATCGATTGCCGGCGTGTATGAAATAAACCGGCCTTCAATTTTAGCTTGCAAATCGCGTATATGTGGGATCATGGAGTCGTAACGGAGATAGGCAAAATTGGAGACTTCGTTGAAAGTCCAAAATGCCGATGTTGGTGAATAGGTCAGCATATCGCCGTTGCCAACACGGAAACATTCCGGGGTTTGGGTGATGCCGCAATACATAGGAACGTAACAGGTGCTGTAAGTATCATCAACGCCAAACCAGAAAATTCCGCCAATCGGGTTGGGTAGCCAGGAACGCGACTGCGCTACAAAAGAGAACCCTGTTTGTTGAGTTGAGACGGCACGTTCGTTGCAATAGGTAACCGAGTCAACATCCCAGGTCAATCCCCTCCAGCGGTATGGCAATGCATAGGGGCCGGCACCAACGTCTTTGGTCATATCCAATACCGTGCCTTCAAAGTGGTCGCGCATCATTTCCATCACATCTTTTACGCTCAGTTGCTTGTCGGGCTTCACCCACAAAGGCATCCGGTTCGAAGCAAAGTTGTTTTCACCACCATGCTCAACAATACCTTTTGCATAGTCGGCGTATTGATCCATGTCTGATGCAACTTTTTTGAATCCTGCCCAAACACGGGCTTCGCAAAAACGGGCTCCGCTGAAATCAACTGGTGCATAAACATCAGAAAAACTGAAATCTTTATTTTTTCCATCAAACCAGCCTTTCTCACGGGCAAATGAAATCACGTCTTTTGAGTAGAGGCAGTTCTCCTGGTCATTTAGCGGGAATGTGGTGATACGTGCCTGGTTGGCATGGCCGCAAATGTATCCGTCGGGAACACGCAAGGCAACCCATACGGCCCCTTTTTCTCTTTCGCCCTTTCCGATCATTTCCATAATCCAAACCTCGTTCGGATCAGAAATAGAGAACGATTCCCCTTCGCTTGCATAACCAAATTCATCAACCAGGCTGGTCATAACCTCAATGGCTTCACGGGCTGTTTTTGCCCGCTGCAAAGCCACGTAGATCAGGCTGCCATAATCCATAATGGCACCGGTCTGGGTGAATAATTCCTCGCGTCCGCCATAGGTGGTTTCGCCAATGGCAACCTGGTTCTCATTCATATTGCCAATAACACTGTAGGTATGTGTTACTTGCGGGATTTGTCCCATATACTTGCCGGTATCCCATTCATAAATATCACGCTTGGCGCCATCGGGATAGTCGGCTGCGGGTTGATAATACAACTCACCATAAAGTGTATGCGAGTCGGCAGCATAGGTAATCATGGTCGAACCATCGATTGTTGCGCCTTTCGTTATCAAAAAGTTTGTACAGGCAAACACCTGTCCGGCCATCATCACCATGGCCAGTAGTAAAAAACTGATTCTTCCGGTCATTCTAATATCAATTTAAGTTTTTCAGTAGAGAAGCAAAGATAACATTCCAAAATGAAGTTCTAAAGAATGGAAAAATGAAGATAAGTAACTATGAGAAAGCTCAGCCTGAATACATCCCGGATGAAATGAAAAACATGTTGGACGATGTAGATTTTATTAGCAACTTTAGGCATATCCAGAAATAACAGCATATGAAGTTAGGAGCATTTCATAAACTATCGTACGGATTGTACCTGGTAGCATCGGAATTTGAAGGTGTGAAAGCCGGATACATTGCCAATACCGTGTTTCAGGTTGCCTCACAACCGCCACTTGTTGCGATATCGTGCCATAAAAATAATGCGAGCACAGCCATAATCCGGCAGGCCGGAGCGTTCTCTGTTTCTGTTTTGCGCGAAAATCTGGATGTTAAGCTGATTGGTGACTTCGGGTTCGTGTCGGGGCGTGAGGTTGATAAATTTAAAAACCGGGAACTGTTCCGTGCCAAAACGGGAGTGCCAATTGTGATAGATGAATCAATAGCCTGGTTTGACTGCGAAGTGAGGGACCAGATTGATTTAGGCTCGCACTGGCTTGTGATTGGTGAAGTTGTTGACAGCGATTTGCTTTCGGATGAAAATCCGTTGACTTATGCCTATTATCGTGAGAAATATAAAATGCTGTCGCCAAAGAATTCTCCAACTTATCTTGACCGGAATAAGCTGGATGAAGAATTGATGGAAATAATTGAGGAAGAAAGCACTGGACGAGGCAGGCAGGATGAAAAAAAGCAGGCCGTGCATGTTTGTGTTATTTGCGGATATGTGTATGACCCGGAAAAAGGAGACCCCGCTGCCGGCATTCCCCCGGGAACCCCATTTGAAGACCTGCCTGAAGACTACCGCTGCCCAATTTGCAACGCCACGAAAGAGTATTTCAGGAAAATATAGCGCATTGGTGAATGCTGGTTAATGTCCGGATATTGCCCAGTCAGGAAAGCCCGTCAGGTCGATTGGCAGCACAACCGTTCCCCAGAATAAGGTCAGCAGGGTAATCACTACAATCGCAAAACAGTTAATGATGAAGCCTGTTTTCACCATTTCCATCATATGAAATTGACCGGAACTGTAAACAATTGCATTTGGCGGGGTGGCAACCGGAAACATAAAAGCCATAGATGAGGCCAGTGTAACAGGGATCATGAGCAAAAGCGGGTTGACCTGAATTTGGTCGGCCATTCCTGAAATAATCGGGAGCATCATTTCTGTTGTTGCGGTGTTCGAGGTCAACTCGGTCAGGCCGGTCATGATGGCCGTAACGAGGCCGACCAGCCAGGTATTTGAAAGCGACCCTGCTTCGGTTAGCAGGTTGCCGATGTAGGACGATAAGCCCGAATCGATAAAGCCTTTGGCCAAGGCAAAACCGCCTCCAAAAAGCAGGACAATATGCCAGGGGATTTTTTTTGTGATTTCCCATGTTACCAGTCCTTCATTTTTCTTTCCCGACGGAATGATGAAAAGCAAAACCGCAACAAAAATTGCAATGGTACCGTCGTTGATGTACTGGGGATTGGCAAGTATGTTGCTCCATCCAGGGATCGAGAAATTGCCAAAGTCAAGATTTTTCCTGAAAAACCACAGGAAGATCAGCAGGAAAAAGAGCGCTAAAACTTTCTTTTCCTGGGATGATATGGGGCCAAGCTCTTTGTATTTCTGTTCGAAGAAATCTTTTTTTAGGGCAGACATTTGGCTCCCGGGTTTGAATCTAAAATACAAGTAGAAGAGGACGAACAGGAACAGAAGGATTGAGATTGGCAGGGCAAAAACAGACCACTGCCCGAATGAAACTTCCGGGCCTTTGGGGTAGATAATCTCATAAATCCGGACAAATGACAAATTGGGAGGTGTTCCTACCAAGGTGCTAATCCCTCCGATTGAGCAGGCATATGCAATGCTGAGCAGTAAGCCGGTTCGGAATTTCTTGAGATGTTTCTCTTTGGTAACTTCGGTGAGCGAGCTAATGACAGAGCTTGCGATGGGGAGCATCATCAGGGCTGTGGCCGTGTTCGACATCCACATCGATAAAAAGGACGAAGCAAACATGAACCCAAACAAAATCATAATTGGTTTGCTCCCAACCACCGACAGTATTTTTAGTGCAATTCGTTTGTGCAGGTTCCATTTTTCGATGGTAAGCGCCATGATAAAACCACCTATAAAAAGGAAGATAATGTAGTTGATATAGGTATTGGAGACGGTTTTTCCGTCGAGTATGCCAAATAAAGGGAAAAGTAAAATGGGCAGGAGCGATGTCACGCCAATTGGCAGGGCTTCGGTTACCCACCAAAGTGCAATCAGGAAAGCGATGGCTGCCGTGTAGGTAACTTCGGGATCACCTGGTTTTAGATCGACAAAAAGCAAGATGGAAATGAAAGATACTAAGCCAACGATAATAATCAGGTAGTTTACCTTGAGTTTGGTTACTGGGCTAGCCATAGGTTGAACGTAGTTAGGTTTTGAAAATCAGTAGATAAATATAACTATTTCAACCATTAATCCATGATAAATCCAGGAAGCATAAAAAATCCCGGCTCCTGACGAAACCGGGATTTTTATGAATTATATCAATTCATTTTACATGTTCGCGTCTTTTAAAATCACATCGTGAGCGCCGCCTTCAACAATACTTGTTGCTGATACCAGCGTGATTTTAGCACTTTCTTTTAATTGTGGAATCGTGATGGAGCCGCAGCTGCACATGGTCGATTTGATTTTTCCCAGGGTAATATCCAGGTTGTCTTTCAATTTCCCGGCATAAGGTACATAACTGTCAACACCTTCTTCAACTTTCAGGTTTTCGCTACCGCCCATGTCATAACGTTGCCAGTTGCGGGCACGGTTCGAGCCTTCACCCCAGTATTCTTTTACATAGCGGTTGTTTACCATGAGTTTGCGTGTCGGGCTTTCATCGAAACGGGCAAAATAGCGTCCCATCATCAGGAAGTCGGCACCCATTGCAAGGGCAAGCACCATGTGATAATCCTGCACAATACCGCCGTCAGAGCAGATCGGGATGTAAATGCCGGTTTTTTCGTAGTATTCGTCACGGGCTTCAGCTACCTCAATAATCGAGGTGGCCTGGCCACGTCCAATACCTTTCTGTTCGCGGGTAATACAGATCGATCCGCCGCCAATACCAACTTTAATAAAGTCGGCTCCGGCTTCGGCCAGGTAAAGGAACCCATCGCGGTCGACCACGTTACCGGCGCCCACGCGTACAGTTCCGTTATATTCTTTTTTGATGTATTCAATTGTTTCGCGCTGCCAGGCAGAAAAACCATCCGATGAATCGACACAAAGCAGATCAGCTCCGGCGTTTACCAGTGCCGGGACACGTTCTTTGTAATCGCGGCTGTTGATGCCGGCTCCGACCATCAGCTTTTTGTTGGCATCCGAAAATTCGTTCGGGTGCTCTTTGTGGCTTTCGTAGTCTTTGCGGAAAACAAAGAAGTGAAGGTTCTGGTTGTCGTCAATAATTGGCAGGCTGTTGAGTTTGTTGTCCCAGATAACATCATTTGCTTCGTTCAGGGTGATTCCCAGTTTGCCGGTAATCAGTTTGTCGAACGGGGTCATGAATTCTTTCACTTTTTTATCCAGCGGGTCACGGCTCGGGCGATAGTCACGTCCGGTAACAATTCCAAGCAGTTTGCCGTTTGCGCTGCCGTCTTCAGTGATTCCCAGTGTTGAGTGACCCGTTTTTTCAACCAGGTACAAAACATCTTTCAACGTGTGTTCCGGGGTGAGGTTCGAGTCGCTTTCAACAAAGCCAGCTTTAAATTTTTTCACTTTGCGCACCATCTCAGCTTGTGTTTCGATGGGTTGAGAGCCAAAAATGAACGATAATCCACCATTTCTGGCCAATGCAATTGCCATGTTGTGGTCGGAAACCGACTGCATGATTGCCGAAACAAACGGGATATTCAGTTCCATGGCAGGTTTTTCGCCTTTCCGGAAACTAACAAGCGGGGTTTTTAACGATACGTTTGACGGATTACAGTTTTTGTCGGTTAAGCCAGGGATGAGCAGATATTCACTAAAGGTTCTTGAAACTTCATTCGAGTATTTTGCCATGATGTGCCAGCTTTTTGTGTTAAAAAATTGCGCAAAACTACAATTTATTTTCGGAATGCGCGGGATTGAAATAACAAATTTATGGATTTACCACCATTGTGTGGTTGTCAAATATCAGGAAACCATCAATTTAAAATAAAAATGAATACTGTCTTGGCAGATTGTTATTCTGCCGGTTTCTTGATTCGAAGCTTTAAGAGATTTAACCCGGGTGAATTTGTATGGCGCAATTTCAGGGCAAAAGCTACGGCCAGACCGAGTAAAACAAGGAAAAGGACAAATAAAAATCCGGCCCTTAATCCTGCATGATCCGCAATTGTACCAATCAGTACCGGGCCACCGAGGAAGCCCAGGTAGCCTGCCCCGGCCATGAAAGCAATACCGGCAGAAGGGGAGACCCCGTCAACTTTTGTTGATAAACGGTAAGCTTCGGGAACTAAAATTGAAAAACCGGCCCCAATCAGGGCAAACCCAAAGAGCGAAGCCCAGGTGTGTGCCATAAATACGAACAGCAGCCCGATGATGCTGATGAGAAAGCCATTCAGCAAAATTTGCCAGGGGCCAAGGCGGTTGCTGAGATAATCTCCCGAAAAACGCCCCAGGGTCATTGCCAGCGAGAACCCGGCATAACCCAAACCGAGTTGCGTGGCAGGCGCCATGGCTACATCGCGCAGGTACAAGCCACTCCAGTCGGCAATTGCCCCTTCGGAAACCATTGCCGTAACCGCCACGATAGCCAGCGCCCACAGTCGCGGGTTTTTCAGGCTCTGCGTTCTTTTGGGGCTGTCGGGTGTTTCGACCGAATTATTCAAAAAGAAATAGGTTGGGTAGCTGAATAGTTGCATCACAACGACAATTCCTGCGGCAATGCCGATATGCAAAAGCGGATTGTCCAGTATGATCATCAACAGTGTCCCGAATCCGGCAGAAAGCATTCCTCCCAAACTAAACCAGGCATGGCACGACGACATGATGGAAATGTTGTCGCGACGTTCAATCGTTGAAACCACGGTGTTCAGCCCAATTTGCAACATGCCGCTGGTTAAACCGAACAAAAACATGAGCAGGCTCAATTGCAGAAAACTGGTTGCCAGAAAATAGCTGAAAATGAAAAACGTCATTCCTAAAACAGCGATCAGCGCCAGTTTGCCTTCGCCAATCCTTTTTACCAGTTGATTGCCAATCCAGATGGAGATGAGCGAGCCCACCGCTCCACCAAACAAGGCTATTCCCAATTGCCCCTCATCCATCCCCAGCTTTTGGGTGATTGACGGCAAATAGACAATCCAGGTCCCAAACATCAGACTGAGGCTTAGGAACAGTTGGGCAACGGGGAAATACCGGCGGTCCAATAACAGTAGACGGGCAATTCTTAATGTCAGATTCATGTGTTGTTTCTAAAACCGATTGGTTTTACCGGTAGCAATTGTCAGGTTTATAATTACAGGGCGAAAGTAGATAAAAAGAGACTCGGGGCTTTTGATCGTTTAAAATTTTGGTTGATTGTAAAGGAAATGTTAGCTGAAATGAAAAAGCTGCCCTCGTTTCCGAAAGCAGCTTTGCTGTATTGTTATAGAGAGTTTCACTCGAAGTGAAACCCTCTATCGTTTATTAGGTGGTATTTTTTATTATTCGTACCAATTGATTTTTTGGGTGAAGTACATGGTCATTCCCAATATGGCGAACAAACCGATACTTCCGACTAGAAGGGCATAAGATTCAAGTTGTAATAGAATGAAGATGAAAATAAAGGAGACTGAAAGGATGGACGTTAAAGCGATTGAGTTCAGCCATTTTTTCAGAAATGACCTGGAATAGACCAATACCATACCGATAACAGATACGGCCGCAATCAGGTAAGCAACATTGAAGCCAACATGTTCTGAAAATGAGAGCAATAGCAGGTAGAAAATCAAAATGGCAAAACCAACCAATATGTATTGAAATGGGTGAATACGTTGTTTCGTGATAATTTCATTCAGAAAAAAGGATAGGAACACCAGCAGGATGATCATGATCCCGTATTTGGCGCTGCGTTCATTTTTTTGATAGTGGTCGGCCATATCTACAAGTGTCACCCCAAAGTCGCTTGACTTAACATTAAAGGAATCATCAATCCAGCTTTGTGGAAAATCACGGTTGTAGTTCAGGACTTTCCAGTTGGCCGTAAAACCGTCTTGTGTGATATCCCGGTTTGCAGGCAGGAACAGCCCCTGGAACCCGGGATCGTTCCAGCTTGATTTTAAATCAACCGTTGTAGTTTCGCCAACCGGTGCAAATGATATGGATTTTGATCCTTTCAGGTTCAGGTTGATGCTAAAATTTGCCGGTGTTTCCCGGATTACACTATCCGGCAGGTTTAAGGAAATTCCGTTTGAGCCGATCAGCCGGTTCTCCATGCCGGGCGAGAACGGGATTGTCCGTTCATTCCAGTTTAGCTCGACCACAGAACTGATACCTCTTAAATCACTAATGGCGAGTGACAAGGTGGCTTTGTCCCATTGGATATTTTCATTTTTGATGTGATGGCTCTCCAAATCCGGTTTCTCAAACTTCCCTTCAATTTGAAAAGTACTTTCATAAACGATGCTGTGATAAATACTTCGGTTAAGTTCTTTTGGGAAAAGTTCACCTTTTATAGCCAGTGTTTTTGGTAAAAAGTGATACTCATGGATTTCTTCTTTCACGAGTTTTCCATCTTTGTCCAGTATTTTATCAACATAGGGGATTGTTAGAATAGGTCCCCTGATTGTTTGCTGGTTCGACCAGGATTTTGAGACCTCAAGCTGTGCCGATTCCGAAGTAAATTTTCGCTCGGTGATAACGCCCATGATCATCATTTTGGGGATGAGTAAGATGAGGGCGATGAACCCGATTGTGATTAGTTTGATACTGAGCCGGAAGCTTTGGCTTCTTACTTTTTCTTCTAAAAATTGTTGTGTTTTCATGTCGATGAGATTTAAATGTTCAAAGAACTTTGTGTATCAAAGTATATGATTAAAAAAATTATAGATTTTTGATAATCTCCTCCAGTGTATTCAGGTGTTTCTCAAAAGCAGCTTTGCCGGTTTGGGTTATTGCGTATACCGTATTGGGTTTGCGGTCGATAAAGCTCTTGGAAACCGAAATGTACCCTAGTTTCTCCAGGTGTTTTAAGTGACTGGCCAGGTTTCCGTCTGTCGCTTCCAACGTGTCCTTTAGTGTATTGTATGATACACTGGCATTGACATAGAGAATGGACATGATCCCCAGTCTCAGTTTGTTTTCAAATGCTTTATCCAGATCTTGAAATAGATTTTTCACGCTTGTTGTGTTTTTCTTTCGTACCGAAAATACATGATTGTACCGTAAATCATATGCACCAACCCAAATCCGATGGCCCAAAAGAACAATCCCATGCCGGGGAGGAGTGCTGTAATCAAACCTAAACCGATCTCGACCAATCCCATGTAGAAAATTTCGCGGCGGGTATATTTTGCCGCGTTAACCAGGGCCAGGCCATAAAAGATGAGACAGCTGGGCGCTACAATGCTGTATATTCCGCGAAACAAAAAGATCAGGATAAGCAGTCCGCCGGTGATCAAAGGGATGGCGAGGTTGGTCAACAGAAGCTTTGTGCCGGGTGACCAGAATTTTTCAACTTTCCGTTTCACTTTTGAGGTGGTTAACCAAATGACCGTAACGAACGACAGTACCAGAAGAATACCTGACAAGAGCAGCAGTTCTCCTAAAACCTGGGTTGAATAATACTCCCGGTAATACAACGAACCTGGCAAGTAAATCAGTTTGTAGGCGATAGATGCTCCGATAAGCGCATAAAGTCCGATCAGGACGCCCGACAATCCGCTGAGAGACAAAAAGCGGCTTGATTGCTCCATCATTTTTTTGATCTCGGTGATCTCATTCAGGTAATGCTCGTTTGATTTCATTTTGAACTTATTTTGAAAGTACTTTGAATTGCAAAGTAAGTTGTTTTTTATATTTGTGCAATAGTTGCAAGAAATTTTTTTGTAGCCAGAGAACAAAAAAGCTGCCCTCGTTTCCGAAAGCAGCTTTGCTGTATTGTTATTGAGAGTTTCACCCGAAGTGAAACCCTCATTTATTGCTGTGGTTTCTTACACATCGTAAGTGGTTGAGGCTGTGTCGCCGCCACGGCCTGTCCAGTTGGTGTGGAAGAATTGGCCACGTGGTTTGTCGATGCGCTCGTAGGTGTGAGCACCGAAATAGTCGCGTTGCGCTTGCAACAGGTTTGCCGGCAGGCGTTCGCTGCGGAACCCGTCGAAGTAGCAAAGTGCTGAAGTCAATGACGGGACCGGAATGCCGTTTGAAAGGGCAGTTGCGCAAACACGGCGCCATCCGGCCTGGGCTTTTTCAACTATTTCTTTGAAATGCGGATCAAGCAGCAGGTTTTGCAGGTTCGGGTTTTTTTCGAAGGCTTTTTTGATATCGCCCAGGAAAACCGAACGAATGATACAACCACCACGCCACATCAATGCAATACCGCCGTAGTTCAGGGTCCATCCGTGTTCTTTGGCTGCTTCCATCATCAGGTTATACCCTTGTGCGTACGAAATGATTTTTGCACCGAACAAGGCATCTTTCAGGTCCGAGATCATCTGAGCCCTGTCAATATCTTTGTTTACTACCGGGCCGCTGATAACTTTTGAGGCTTCAACGCGGAGGTCTTTTTGAGCTGATAGACAACGTGCAAAAACCGATTCGCCGATCAGGGTCAGTGGAATTCCAAGGTCGAGGGCGGCAACACCTGTCCATTTCCCTGTTCCTTTTTGTCCGGCAGTGTCCAGAATTTTTTCAACCAATGCTTCGCCATCTTCATCTTTGTAAGCCAGAATGTCGCGGGTAATTTCAATCAGGTATGAATCCAGGTCGCCTTTGTTCCATTCTTTGAATACTTCGTGCATTTCGTCGGCATTCATCCCTAACATTTCTTTCATCAACTGATAGGCTTCGCAAATAATTTGCATATCGCCGTACTCAATCCCGTTGTGCACCATTTTCACGAAGTGCCCGGCGCCATCTTCACCAACCCAGTCGCAGCAAGGCGAGCCATCTTCAACTTTTGCGGCCACCGACTGGAAAATGTCTTTCACCGCAGGCCATGCAGCAGGTGATCCACCCGGCATCATCGACGGGCCTTTCAGTGCACCTTCTTCACCACCTGAAACACCGGTTCCGACGTACAGGAAGCCTTTGCTTTCAACATATTTTGTGCGGCGGATGGTGTCGGGAAAATGCGAATTGCCACCGTCAATAATGATATCGCCCGGTTCCAGGTGAGGGACAATCAGGTCGATAAAATCGTCAACCGGCTTTCCTGCTTTCACCAGCATCATCACTTTGCGAGGTTTTTCGAGCGATGCAACCAACTCTTCGATTGAATGTGCCCCGATGAAATTTTTTCCGGCTCCGCGGCCACTGATAAATTTGTCTACTTTTTCAACAGTACGGTTGTAAACAGCTACAGTGTAGCCTTTACTTTCCATGTTCAGTACCAGGTTTTCGCCCATTACGGCCAACCCGATCAATCCAATGTCTGCTAATTTTGCCATAGCGTCTGTATTATTTTTAATTATTTGTTTTTACAAGTATCAAGTATGCTTTGTGGATTGAACTTATCCAATCTTAAATCCAAGCATTTTCAGTTTTTCAATTGTTTGTTGCTGCAAATTTTCATGTTCAATTGTAAATACCGGGAATTCCCGCCGGACCGGATAGTCGCCGCGCAGTTTTTCAAATTGCGAGGGATCTTTCCTCAGGTCGCTGTCATCATTCCGAATGTCGTATGTTGCCAGTATCGCTTTTCCAATTAGTGTTTCTTCAGATGAACTAGAACCATCTAACCGGATAATTGTTTGCCCGGGGAGCTCCACATTTTTTGCTTGCCAGTCGTCAATCCCCAGGTTAAATTTTCGGCTGATGGCCTGAATGCTCATGCTGGTACCGTTGGCCTTGCCGTCTTTTGAGTAGCCAGCAATATGTGGCGTTGCCAGGACACATTTATCTAAAAGATCAAGGTCGATATCCGGCTCGTTTTCCCAGCAATCGAGTACCAGACCTGAAATTTGTTGTTTTGCGATGGCTGTTTTAGCGGCAACCGAATCAACAACTTCACCTCGGCAGGAGTTGATCACGATGGGCTGTTTGGCCAGACTTTCAAAGAAAGCGGAACCTGCCAGATGGAATGTGGCATCTTCGCCTTCCATATTCAGCGGAACATGCAGGGTGATGATGTCTGCTTTTTGTTTGATTTCATCCAGGCTGACAAATTGCTCTGTTCCTTCAGCCCGCGCGCGTGGAGGGTCATTCAGCAAAACCTTCATCCCCAGTATTTCGCAAACTTTTGCCACTTTTGATCCAACCTGTCCGACACCAACCATACCGATGGTTTTGCCATTCAGCTGAAAACCTTCTTTTTCGGCTAAAACGAAAAGGGTAGAGGCAATGTATTGTTCTACCGATTTGCTGTTGCAGCCCGGTGCATTTGTCCATTCAATACCTGCCTGTTTGCAGTAGTTGGTGTCAATGTGGTCGAAGCCAATTGTTGCTGTTGCAATGAATTTTACCGATGAGCCTTCCAGTAATTTTTCGTTGCAAATAGTGCGGGTGCGGGTGATGATGGCATCGGCATCTTTCACAATCCCGGCTGTTGTTTTTGAACCGGGCAAATAAATCACTTCGCCGAAAGGTTCAAGCGCTCCTTTGATGTACGGTATTTTATCGTCAATTATAAATTTCATCGTTATCTTGTTTTGACTACAAAGAACTCAAAGTATCCATAAAAATTTTGTGTTCTTTGTGCTTTTCTTTGTGCACTTTGCGGTTTTTAAATTATATGTTTCGGCAACTTCCTTTTTCACGTTTGTTTTCGGGCTGTTTGGCTGAATAGTAATTCTTCACCATTTCGTCGAGAACAGCATTGGTGCGGGCAGCGGTTTCCCCGGTGCTGATACATTCCGTTTCGCCACGCAATGCCTGCACAACCTGCCTGACAAGGTTGTGGGAAATATTCTCTGGGTTTTTAAAGCTGAAATTGATCGTTCCTTGTGAAGTTGTCAGGAGCAAATCGCCGTGAATGAAACTTGGTAGATTAATCTTCCCTTTTGTGCCGATGATTTCGATGTCGTCTTTCGCCGCAGATTCGTCGGCAACAAAGCACCAGTGACCAGTGCCAATGACACCATTTTCGAAGGCAAAAGTCCCGGTGACAGTATCCTCTGCAGGGTAATAACCGGCCTGGTTAAAGGCAATGCCATGCACTTCGGTGATTGGCCCAAAAACAAAGTCAAGGAAATCCAGTTGGTGCGAAGCCAAATCAAAAAAATGGCCAGCTCCTGCAATATCCGGGTTAACACGCCAATTGTGTTCTTCCTGCTCTTTGTTTTTTTCATCTGCACTTTTTATCAGTGTCACTGCTACACTCAATGGCAGGCCAATGGTGCCGGCATCAATCAACTCTTTCACTTTTAAGAAAGCAGGCAAGGTACGCCGGTAATAAGCGACATACAATGGCATTCCCGTTTCTTCCGAAACTTTGATCATTTTTCTGCATTCCGCATAATTGAGGGCCATTGGTTTTTCCACGTAAACCGGCTTTCCTGCACGCATTGCCTGAATGGCATAGCTGGCATGGGTGTCGGGAGGAGTGGCAATGTAGATGGCATTAACCTCCGGATCGTTAATCAGTTCATCGGCTATATGGTACCATTTAGGCACTCCGTGTCTTTGGGCATAGTCGGCTGCTTTTTCCCTGTTTCGCCGCATGACTGCCACCAGGCTGGAGTGCTCCGTTTTTTGGAAGGCGGGACCGCTTTTCACTTCGGTCACATCGCCACAACCAATAATGCCCCAATTAACGTGATCTAGTTTCATATCCAAAAATTCAAATTCCAAATTCCAATCCAGATAGTAATCGGTACCAAAATCCAGTATCTGGTATCTAGTGTTAAGTCAAGTCTGAGCTTTCATATAGAGATCGCTTCGTCGTAGTACCTCCTCCTCCTCGCGATGACGTAGAAGGAAGCAATCTTAACCGTCGCTAGTATCTAATATCCAGCATCGAGTATCCAGTATCTAGTATTTAAAGCGCTCTTTATATGCCCAAAGTCCGATTGCCGGGTTGGAAATATAGAATACTTCCTCGCCATTGGGCATGGTGTTGAATCCGTCTTTCAGTTTTGCCGGATCGTATTTCTGCATAACGTCGTCGATGTCCCCAAATTTGAAGCCAACACTTTCAATTTCCTCTTTCGTCAGGTTCCCCGGTTTTTTTCCTGGACAGTAGGTCACGCTGAAACGTCCCTCGGATGACCCGTGAATCAGGTGGGCAGCAGCGCTTAAGTTGTTTTTAAGTTCCTCGTTTTCATCTACAGCTTTCAAGGTGGCAGGTGTGCCAAAATAACCGTATTTCCGAATCAGGCGGTCAATCTCTTTATCTTCGCCAAACTCTTTGAGCGCCGGGGCCAGTACAATCAGTTCCCCGTCATCCTCAATGGCCATGCGGGTGCGGTAAATCGATTTGTTTCCCAGCCAGGTCGATTTAAACTCGGTTGGGTCGAGCCAAACAACGACTTTTTTCAAAGGCTTATCAAGCATTTCGAAATTCACCTGCAACGATAGTTTTGCTGCTTTGTCGAACACCTCGTAATCATCGCCAATAAACAGGCCGCGGGTTTTTACCTTGCCATCTGTTTTATCGAGCCCAACAACAGTTTGCACATACAAGATGGGCAGGTGGTTGGTGAAATTGTCGGAAGCATAGTTGAAGATTTTGCGCACAGGCGTATCTGCATGTCCCATCATGCGCTCCATGCCATAGGCCGCGCCAACAAAATGACTTTTGTTGATGCCTTCAACGCCACCTGTCCCGACAAAAACATTTTTGTTGTAGTTGGCCATTCCTACTACCTCGTGCGGAACCACCTGTCCGATAGACATGATCAGGTCGAAGTTGCCACTCAACAACAACTTATTTACCTGGGCAGGCCATGGAAAATCGACTGCCCCTTCGGAAACTTCCCGGACAAATTCAGCCGGTACTTCACCCACGTTAACTACATCGTTCCGCCAGTCGTGCTCACGGATCAACGATTTTGGCAAACTGCCAAACATGTGGGCAATCTGCTCGTCAGTCATGGGGGAGTGGGTGCCCAGTGCCGGAAGCACATCGGTTAGTTTATCGCCGTAATACTGCCATGCAAGCTCAGTCAGCTCACCTGCCCGGCTAGGTAGTCGGGTGTAGTCAGGCGGAATGGCCAGGACTTTGTTTATTCCTTTTATTTGGTCAAGCGCGGCATATAACCCTTTTTTCAGGTCTTCCTTACTTAACTCGTGGCTTGTTGAGCCAATCTCATAATACAGCATTGATTTACAATTTTGTTATTTACGATTTACGATTTGTCGTCAGGATTATCCTTCTGATTAATCTTCTTTTTCATTGTATTAATCGAACTGACAATAATCTTAAATAATTCTTGATTTTCCTTCATCAAATCATCAAGAAGGTTTTCGTTCACCAAGCCTGATTCGACAATGAGTTCCAACCAGTACAAGGTTTCATCAAGCTCTTCTTCAACCAATTTCAATTTATTCAGAAGATCTTTATCCGATTTTCCAAGGTAAGCGGCTCTGTAATTAGCACCTGGAGAAGTTCCTGAACGAATGATTTGTCTTCCCAAAGTATTGCCCGTGTTGGTATTTGGTAGACTTTCAGAAAGTCTGATAATTCGCAATGCAAACTTCTTAAGCCGTTTCTTTAAATCATCTGCATTCATCAAATTGTAAATTGTAAATGGTCAGATCGTGAATGATGTTAGCGTTTAACACGTGCATTGCCTTGCCAGATGCTCCAAACCATTTCTTCGTCGGCCGGTTGGGCATAGTCGGTCAGGAAGGTGGTTGCTAAAGCTCCTGTAGCCCAGCCAAACTGTGGCCATTTTTCCGGTTCCCATCCTTTTAAGATTCCGTATAGTAATCCGCCAACAAAACCGTCGCCGCCACCAATGCGGTCCAATACGTTGATTTTGCGTGGTTCGATTACCTGCCATTCATCACCGGCCAGCATGATTGCTCCCCAAAGGTGTTCGTTGGTACTGACCACCTGACGTAAGGTGGTGGCAAAGACTGACGCATTCGGGAATGATTTTTTTACATTGGTGATCAGTCCTTTAAATGCATCAATTTCTGACTCTATTCCTTGTCCGCCTGCTTCCGGCCCTTCAATGCCAAAACACAGCTGAAAATCTTCTTCGTTGCCAATCAGAATATCTGCTACCGATGCAATTTCGGTGAAGTTTTTATGCAATTCATCTTCGCGACCTTTCCAGAACGAAGCCCGGTAGTTGAGGTCGAATGAGATTCGGGTTCCGTATTTTTTTGCTGCACGGGCAATCTCCAGACAGAATGTGCTGGTTTCAGGCGACAGGGCTCCAATCAACCCTGAAAGGTGTACAATCTGCACGCCTTCTTCCCCGAAAATACGTTCCAGGTCGAAGTCTTTTACGTTCAGTGTACGGCCAACTTCACCAGCCCGGTCGTTTTGAACACGCGGGCCGCGGGAGCC
>JBNKTK010000012.1:0-50856 GCA_050298035.1 Mangrovibacterium sp.
TCATCCAAAAACCATTTGCAGCAGGGTTCCCCGGGCGATTAGTGAGCGGAAATATAAACCAAACACAAAGACACGAGGACACAAAGAGAAAATAATACTTGGTGTCTTTGTGCCTTCGTGTTTACAGGGTACAGATCGAAGTTAAAAACCGGCATGAAAAAGAAATAAAATTGTTAAATTTCATAAAAATATCCGCAAGATATTTCACTTATAACTAAAATTAATACTTTTGCATACCCTTGATGAAATTTAAAGTTGTACAACTCTCGCAATTTAATGGTAACAAGGCAGGTGTCTATTCCGTTATATTAGATGATGAACAACAAACATTGTACGAACGTTTCTTAATGGAAAATATAAGTGCATTTAAAAGTGAAATCATTGATGTCAATAAACGAATTCAAACCATAAACAGAAAAACAGGTGCACGTGAAATATATTTCAAATTTGATGAAGGCAACCCGGGCGATGGTGTTTGTGCACTTTATGATGAGCCCGGAAGTAAATTAAGGTTGTATTGCATCCGATACGGGAATTCATTAATCATTCTTGGAAGTGGCGGGCCAAAATCAAAAAGTATCCGCGCATTTCAGGAAGACAGTAAGCTGACCATTGAAAACTATTTGTTGCGAAGGATATCAGGATTAATTACTGAACGTGTCAGAAACGGGGAAATCCTTTTCTCTGACGATGGAACAGAACTTTATGGCGAACTTGAATTTGAAGACAACGAACATGAAACCCATGAATAAACCGGCAGAAAAATACAAAAGCGAATTTTTATCTGATCTGTTGTCGGAGATCGATCCGAAAGAACAGGCAAAAACAGATAAGCGGATGATGCTTGCCGCGCAGATTGACAAAGCCCGCCTTGCAAAGAATTGGAGCAAGAAAGAATTGGCTAACAGGATGGGAAAACGTCCTTCCGAGATTACAAAGTGGCTTAGCGGCACCCACAATTTCACGACTGATACACTTTTTGACCTGGAGTACCTGCTTGATGCCAAATTCATTAACCTGGATGAAAGACCAAAGGAACAGGTGCTGCATTTTCATCTCAATATTTCCAACGTGGTTAAGGCGAACAAGGCGCAAGAAACAGCCAGGGTCAATGAGCCGTTATCCACCTATTCATCCTGGGCAAGTCTAAATCAGTTTAGTTGTTAATTCGAGAGGCAATGGAACAAATCAATGTCAATTTTCAGTTAAAAGGAATCGAGTTACTTGAAATCAGCATCCGGCATCCCCAGGTTTTGTTAGAACCGGGAAGAACATACAATTTTAACATCAACATTGAGCAGCGTATCAATGATGAGGAACAGATGGTTGCTGTTGTAACTTCCATTGAATTGATCCACGAGGCAGACAAACAATGCCATGCGTCCATCAAAACAAGTTGTATTTTCAGGATTGAAAACTTTCAGGACTTCATGACAAAAGACAAGGTCGTTGAGTTTCCTGAGCCGTTTATCATCACACTAAATTCAATCTCACTTTCAACAACAAGAGGGATCATGTTTTCCCGTTTCAGCGGGACATTCATGCAAGATGTTCTGCTTCCGGTCGTAAACCCATCGGCCCTTATAAAGAATAATTCTGTCGAAAAATAAATTGTGCAGTTGACCTGGAGACGTGGTTAGTGAGCGGGTGACTTGGAGTCAACCGTTCACTGGCAGCACAGAAAATAATACTTGGTGTCTTGGTGCCTTCGTGTTTAGAAGATAGATACTACCCCAGCTCAACAATGGTGATACCCGAGCCTCCAAACTGGACATGTTCGTCGCGAAACGAAGTAACGGCCGGGTCGGATTTGAGGAAATTGCGGATGACTTCTTTCAGGATGCCGTTGCCTTTGCCGTGCAAAATGCGTAATTCGTGCACATCGAGCATAATAGCCTCGTCGATAAACGCCTGAATGTTCACAATGGCTTCCTCGGCACGCTGACCACGAATATCAATATCGGCTTTAAAGTTCAGCTTTCGCTCCGAGATATTCTTATTGATGTTTGCTTTGGTGCGGTTTGTCCCGCGCATTTCGCGCTTGGCCTCGTTACTGCTCACAACTTCCAGCTTTTTGCGGCTTACCGATGTGCGTAACTGGCCAAATGCCACAATCACATTCTTTTCGCCAATTTCCAACACCTCGCCAATAGTCGACTGTCCCTCAATTTTCACCTTGTCGCCCGGCTCAAGCTCTTTCTTCTCAGGAACGGCAGCTGCTTTTTTAACCGGCTCCTGCTCCTTCTTTTGTTTGCGCTTGTTCTGCTTTTCTTTTAGCTTCTCAATTTTGCGCCTGATCCACTCATCATCATCGGTGCCAGTCTGTACCACTTCTTCCTTAAAAGTCTCCAACTCCTTACGAATAGCCCGTGTTTTCTCTTTTTCGGCCTGGGTCTTCCTAATTTCGCGAATGGTGTTTTCCACCTTTTTGTTGGCTTCGGAAAGTATCTTTTCGGCTTCGGCCTTGGCTTCGTCCAGTATCTGCTTCCGCTGGTTGTTCAGCTTTTGCAGGTCGGTTTCGTAGCGCGATGAGATATCATCAAGGCTTTTCTCCACCTGCCGAATGCGTTGCCGTTTCGACTCCCAGTAGCGTTTATCACGCAAAATATCACGCAGGTGCTTGTCAAAGTTAATATGGTCTTTCCCGATTTTGTCGGTTGCCTCCTGTAAGATAACCTCCGGCATACCAATCTTGCGGGCAATTTCGAATGCAAATGAAGAACCGGGCTTGCCAATCTGAAGCTGAAACAAGGGCTCCATCCGGTGCGAATCGTACATCATGGCACCATTTTCAATGCCTTCGGCCGACGAGGCAAAGTGCTTCAGGTTGGTATAGTGTGTCGTGATCACCCCAAAAGTCCCCAACTGGTTCAACTGATCGAGGATGGCCTCGGCAATAGCGCCGCCAAGCATCGGTTCAGTTCCGGTTCCAAATTCATCGATCAGCACCAGTGTTTTGTCGTTCGCGTTTTTCAGGAAGAACTTCATGTTCATCAAATGCGAGCTGTAGGTACTCAGATCGTTTTCAATGGACTGCTCATCGCCGATATCGATAAAAATTTGCTCAAAAATCCTGGCCTTGCTGGTCTCATCAACCGGGATCAACAGGCCGCATTGCAGCATGTACTGAAGCAACCCAACCGTTTTCAGGCAAACCGATTTCCCACCTGCGTTAGGCCCGGAAATAAGCAAAATATGTTTCTCTGGAGTCAGTTGGATATTGAGAGGCACCACGGTGCGCTTTTCCTTTTCAAGGTTGAATTTCAACAACGGGTGCACGGCCTTCTCCCAGTACAATTGTCCGTGGAAATCAATTTTGGGTTTGATGGCGCCCATGCGGTTGCCCAATTGGGCTTTGGCACGCACGAAGTCGATCGTTCCCAGAAACTCGTACTGCCCCATCAAATCGGGCAAATACGGACGGATATCATCCGAAAATTCTACTAAAATGCGGACAACCTCCCGTTTCTCGGCATATTCAAGTTCTCGGATTTCATTGTTCAACTCCACCACCTCGGCCGGTTCAATATAGGCCGTTTTCCCGGTAGCCGATTCATCGTGCACAATCCCGCTGATCCGGCGTTTCAGCCCTGATGAAATCGGGATTACAGGCCTGCCATCGCGAATGGAGACACTCGCATCGTCTTCAATCAATCCATCTTTTTGTGCCTGTTTCAGGATACTGTGCAGGCGTTTTGAAACATTGCTCTGCTTGGCAAAAAGTTCCCGTCGTATCCGGGCTAGCTCAGGCGAAGCATTGTCCTTGATTTTTCCGTGCTGGTTCAGAATCTGATCGATACGCTCTTTCACATATGGAAACACTTTCACCTGTTCCAGCAATTGTTTCAAAGTCGGAAACTGTTCATCTTTCTGATTGGTCAGAAAACGAACAATGGCAGCAATGGTATCCAGCGAACGTTTCAGGTCGAACAGTTCCTGCACATCCAGAAAACGCCCTTCCGTTTTAATCTTGGCCAATGCCGGCCTTAAGTCGAAATAGTAACTGGTCGGAAAAGTATCGGTTTCGATAAGCAGTTTGGAGAATTCCTCGGTCAGGGACAATTCAAACTGGATCTTTCCTGATTTGGTCATAAAAACAACCTCATCCACCTTGTCTTTCCCCAGGGTACTGAGACAGTTCGACTTAATCAGTTCTCGGATTCGATCGAATCCAATCTTTACTTCAAAATTATCTGGATATATTTTTGCCATAATTTTTTTGCCGCTGCAAAAATAGCAAGAAGTACGGGCATTACCAATGCTTAAAAGATTTCTTCAAGAATATGCAGGAATCGGTGCAGAACAAACGGCTTTCCCAAAAAAGCATTCATCCCGGCTTGGATACACCGATCAACATCATCGTTACCTTCACTGGCAGTCATGGCAATTATTTTTGTTCCATCATCCAGGCCCTGCTCCTTTTCAAAAAGACGGATAACCTGCGTGGATTTACAGCCATCCATCACAGGCATAAGGGAATCCATCAGAATTATATCGTAAGGATGCTCCCTGTACTTTTCAAAAGCTTCCTGACCATTGTAGGCGCTATCAATCCGGCCAAAACGTCCCCTCAGCATCAAGGAGACAACACGATGGTTTATCGGGCTATCGTCAACGATAAGCAAACTTAGATTCGAATAATCAGCGTTAGTTGTCATTTCTGTTGTTTGTTTCGCGTTAATCTACAGGAACTTTCTCACCGGGGAAACGAATGGCATATTCCTGCCAAAAACTTTTCACCTCGGATTTCATTTCTTTCCGCAACATTAATATTCCGATCAGGTTTGGCACGGTCATCAGGGCAATTGTAATTCCCGAGAACGTCCAAATAATTGTTGTATCAGTAAATGAAGCGAGAAAGAACCCAACTACATAAATAATCCGGTAATACATAATTCCTTTTGAGCCGAACAGAAATATGACAGCACGATCGCCGTAATATGACCAGGAAATCGCGGTTGAAAAAGCAAAAAGCAGCAACCCAATAGCGACGATATAACGCCCGTAGTCGCCAAACCAGCTTTTTGTAAAAGCCTCGGTGGTTAGCGGAGCACTATGGATTAATGACTTGCCATCAAATGTCACGGTCGTTTCGTATGGAAGCGTTCCGTTTTCAACAGCCACCTTCCCGGTGTATGGTAATTCATCGAAAAGCACTTTGACATCTTCGGCCACCGAGCGCGAATGCAATATGGTCAGTTTATTCTGAATAACTCCGTCTACGACATCCAAATCCCCGGTAAACAAAGGGAGTTCTTTATGCCCGAGCAAAAAATCATGCAAATCTTTTTGATTGTGCCCGTTGTCTCCATCAATCTGAACGGTCAGTATTTGCAAATCGGCCTGCTGAAAGCGGTTTTCCACTTTCTCGGTCCACACCCCCGACGACAGAATAACCAAACCGGTAATCATACAAATGATGATCGTGTCAATAAAGGGTTCGAGCAAGGCTACGAGCCCTTCTGAAACAGGTTCGTGGGCACGCGCCGCGGCATGTGCAATCGGCGCTGACCCCTGCCCCGCTTCATTGGAGAACAGTCCCCGGTTTACCCCGCGGTTAAAGGCAAACGAAAAGCCTGCCCCCAAAAAGCCACCTACCGCAGCTGTTCCGGTAAATAAATCGTGAAAGATGGCATAAACAGATGGGACAATATTTTGGTAGTTGAATATGATAACCGCAAAAGCACCAGCCAGGTAAAAAATAGCCATGATCGGCACCAGGCGCGAGGTCACCTTGGCAATACGCTTAATACCGCCAATGATCACAAATCCGAGCAGCAAGGCTAGAATAAGACCCGTAAGAATTTTGCTGAAACCAAAAGTCGCATAAACTGAATTGGCTATTGAATTGATTTGTGGTAAGCTACCCGTACCAAATGATGAAAAAATTGCGGCCACTGCAAAAATTACAGCCAGCCAGCGCATGTTTAACCGGTTTTTCATGTAGTACATCGGTCCACCGGCTATCGTGCCATCTTCGGCTTTTTCACGGTATTTATGCGAAAGTGTTACTTCCACAAACTTTGTGGTCATCCCCAGTAAGGCTGTTACCAGCATCCAGAATAGGGCTGCCGGCCCTCCCAGATGAATGGCCAACGCAACCCCGGCAATGTTTCCGGTTCCAACAGTACCGGACAAAGCGGTTGTCAACGCCTGAAAATGCGATGTATCTCCGGTGTCCCCTTCCCTGTCGAACTTGCCCCTAACAATACGCAGTGAATGTTTCAAATACCGGAGTTGTGGAAACTTGAGATAAATCGTAAAAAAAAGACCGGTCCCTAAAAGTAAGTATACAAACCAGTCACTCCCCCCAATATAACCATCAATTAACGAAAGAAAATCGTTTAATTTATTCATAATACCCCTTTAAAAATGCTTGCCTAAAGTACAACGAAGTTTCTTTTTGATAAAATATTCGTTATCATTTCTTCTCACAAACTTCATTTATTGTAACGTCTGTAAAAAAGTACAGAATGGCGAAACGAGTTTTTTATCTAAAATTCAAACTGAAATCCGTTATTTGAATTGGTTTTTCCCTATTTTTGTTTCAGACAATTAAACAGAACCGATATGTTACCAAAATTCTTACTTGCAGACAACTCACAGGAATGTCCGGACACAATTTTCGTAGTTCACACTGAAGAACCAAAATTTATTGTTGAAAGCGACATTGAAGATTTCTGGTCAAATCAACAGGTACATTGGCTAAGCGAAGCCCCTGAATCAGAAGACATCATTAAAGCTTTGCTGGAAGATGCTGAAAATTTCCTGGAAGACGAATTTGAAAACCAGGACAACCTGTACGCCGAAGACGAGGATGAAGATTAGCATCACCCGTCATGGAACAACCAATTAACAAGAAAAGAATCACCCGCTCTGATAATAAAATCATTGCGGGCGTTTTGGCCGGGTTAGGCGAATATTTCAACATTGACCCGGTAATCGTCAGGGTAGCATTTGTACTCCTGTCTATTTTCACTGCCGGATTTCCGGGATTGCTGGTCTACATTATTTTGTGGATCGTCATGCCTGAAAAGAAATAATTTCAATCACACAAATTTTTATTCCTGTGCCACATCTTTGAGGCTCAGTTGTATTCTTTTTCTGGGAATATCAACTTCGGTTACTTTCACTTTTACATGCTGATGAAGCCGCACCACCTCATTCGGATCGCTAATAAACCGGTCGGCAAGCTGTGAAATGTGCACCAAGCCATCCTGTTTCACACCCACATCAACAAAAGCGCCGAATTTCGTGATGTTCGTCACAATGCCGGGCAAGACCATACCTACCTGCAAATCATCAATCTTGAAAATCCCGTCGGCAAACTCAAACACCTTAATTCCACGACGTGGATCACGTCCGGGCTTAGCCAGTTCAGCCTGAATATCTTTCAGGGTAGGAAGACCAATTTCACCTTCCACATATTTTTCCAGTTGGATTTGCTGTTGCAGTTCTTTATTTTTCACCAGGTCAGCCAACGAACATTTCATATCCCTGGCCATCTTCTCGATCACCCGGTACGATTCGGGATGAACAGCTGAATTGTCCAGTGGGTTGTTGGCATCGGGGATGCGAAGAAAACCGGCAGCCTGTTCAAAAGCTTTAGCCCCCATGCGCGGTACTTTCATCAATTCTTTACGCGAAGCAAACGGGCCGTTCTCCTTCCGGAAATCAACCAGGTTCTGCGCCAACTGCGGCCCCAATCCGGAAATATAGGTCAACAGGTGTTTCGACGCGGTGTTTACATTTACACCGACCATATTCACCGCCGATTCAACAACCGCATCAAGGCTTTCTTTCAACATCTTCTGGTCAACATCATGCTGATACTGTCCCACCCCGATTGATTTCGGCTCGATTTTGACCAACTCGGCCAGCGGGTCCATCAGGCGGCGGCCAATTGATACAGCTCCACGAACAGTCACGTCGTACTGCGGAAACTCGTCGCGGGCAACTTTCGAAGCAGAATAAACCGAAGCACCATCCTCGGAAACGACAAAAACTTTCAGTTCACGGTCGTACCGGAGTTTTTTGATAAAATGTTCCGTTTCGCGACTGGCAGTCCCGTTTCCAATGGCAACTGCCTCAATCTGGTAAGCGCTGACCAGCGAGGTGATTTTACGTGCTGCCTGCTTGGTTTCTTCCTGTGGCTTATGCGGGTAGATCGTTTCGTTGTGCAGCAAATTCCCCTGCGCATCCAGGCAAACCACCTTACATCCGGTACGATAACCGGGATCGATGGCCAGCACCCTTTTTTGTCCGAGCGGAGCAGCCAGCAACAATTGTCGCAGGTTTTCGGCAAACACGCGAATAGCCTCCTGATCGGCTTTTAATTTGGCAGTGTTGGCAAATTCCGTTTCAATGGAAGGCGCCAAAAGCCGTTTGTAACTATCTTTCACAGCTATGGCAACCTGTTCGCCACATTCGTTCTGCGAACGGACAAAGAACCGGTCGAGCCGCTCCAGTATATCAGCTTCATCAGGAGCAATCGACAACCGTAGAAAGCCCTCGTTCTCGCCTCTTCGCATGGCCAGCAGCCGATGAGACGGGCACCGTTTCAAGGGTTCTTCCCATTCAAAATAGTCGCGGTACTTTTCGCCTTCTTCTTCCTTATTTTTGACCACTTTACTTTTCACAACAGCCCCAAGTTCAAAAGCACGGCGCACCATGTTACGGGCTTTTTCGTTTTCATTTACCCACTCTGCAATAATGTCGCGGGCACCGGAAAGCGCATCTTCAACCGTTTCAACTTCACCTTTCACAAAAGAGAGCGCACGGCTTTCAACATCGCGTTCCTGCTGTTTCATAATGATCTTGGCCAACGGTTCCAGGCCTTTTTCCCGGGCAATTGTTGCCTTGGTTTTCCGCTTTGGTTTATAGGGCAGGTAAATATCTTCAAGTTCTGTCGGGTTGAAACAAGCATCGATGCGCTGCTTCAATTCCTCCGTCAGCGATCCCAGCTCTTCAATCGTGTTCAGAATGGTTTCTTTGCGTTTCAGCAGTTCTTCCATCCGTGATTTTTCATCTTTAATCTCTCCGATCTGAACTTCATCCAGGCTGCCAGTCCGTTCCTTCCGGTAACGGGCAATGAAAGGCACCGTGGCTCCATCATTTAATAAGTCGATTGTGTTTTTAACCTGTACGGGGCTCAGGTTGAGCATTCCCGCTATGCGTTGTACTATTTCCGAAGTCATCATTTATTTTTTGGGGTAACGAATATACACAGAAAAGCGGATAAAACATAAATGGTGAACCGGGCAAAAATCAACTGGCTACAGTAAAGTGGTTAATTCCTGAATTGAGTATTTGAAACTGGAAGGATTTTTCCGTTCCGCCTAATCGGACTCCTCCATTTGGTAAAATAGAATTATCTCACCCGATTTGTGATTAGGCTTTTTCACTCAGTTCCAGCCAGCGCATTTCTTTTTCGTCCAGTTCATCACTCAATTCAGAGAAACGATGGCTTTTCTTTAATAACTCATCGGGGGAAAGTTCGCCGGAGCTTAATTCTTCTTCAAGGTTTGACTTTTCAATTTCAAGTGCCGCAATATCAATTTCAAGCTGCTCAAATTCGCGCTTCTCGTTAAACGTCAGTTTTTGCGATTGCTTTTTCGGTTTTTCTGCAACAGGCTTCGAAACACTGGCAATGGCCTTGTTTTTTTCTTTCTCCTTCTCTTCTTTTTCCTCTACACTGTTTCGGTAAATGGTATAATTGCCGGGGAAATCCTTGATTTTTCCGTCTCCCTCGAAAACAAAGAGGTGATCCACAATTTTGTCCATGAAATAGCGGTCGTGCGAAACGATGATCACACAACCGTCAAATAGCGACAGATAATCTTCGAGCACGTTTAGCGTCATAATATCCAGGTCGTTGGTCGGCTCGTCCAGAATCAGGAAGTTCGGGTTTTGCATCAGGATGGTGCAAAGGTACAGGCGACGACGCTCTCCTCCGCTCAGTTTTTCAATCGGGCTGTACTGGGTTTCGGGCGGAAAAAGGAAACGAGTGAGCAATTGACTTGCCGTCATTTTGCTGCCGTCTTCAAACTGAACCACCTCGGCAATATTTTTAACTACATTAATAACTTTATCGGTCGCGTTAAAGTCAATCCCTTCCTGACGGTAATAACCTATTTTGATGGTCTGACCGATCTCAACAGTTCCGTTATCAGCCGGAATGGCCCCGGTGATTACATTCAGAAAGGTCGATTTTCCGGTACCGTTTTTCCCAACGATCCCAACTTTCTCGAAGCGTGAGAATTTATAGGTAAAGTCCTCAATCAGTTTTAAATCGCCGTATGCTTTCGAAACGTGCTCCAATTCAAGGATTTTGCTTCCCATGCGCGACGAAGCGATATTCAACTCCAGGTTATCATCTTTACGGCGATAACCGGCTTTTTCTTTCAACTCGTAAAACTGGTCGATGCGGTATTTGGCTTTGTGACTGCGTGCCTTGGGCATTCTACGCATCCACTCCAATTCGGTGCGCATCAGGTTTTGTGCTTTCTCGGTTGATGCCTGTAACTGCTCGATACGCTCCTGTCTTTTCTCCAGGTAATAACTGTAATTTCCCTGGTATGAAAAGACCTGATTCTGGTCAATTTCCAGTATCTCATTGCACACCCTGTCGAGGAAATAGCGGTCGTGTGTGACCATGAACAGGGTGCAATTTGTCTTCTCCAGGTAATTTTCAAGCCACTCAATCATTTCCAGATCAAGGTGGTTGGTCGGCTCGTCGAGCATGAGCAAGTCCGGTTCGTTCACCAAAACATTGGCCAACGCTACCCGTTTTTGCTGCCCCCCGGAAAGTTCGCCTACCAGTTGGTCAAAGTTGTCAATTTTCAGTTGGCTGAGAATTTGCTTCACCTTAACCTCAAAGTCCCAGGCGTGCAGCTCATCCATTAGGACGGTCAGTCGTTCAATTTCTTTTTGGTCACTGTGTTTCAGTGCAGCCTCAAATTCCCGTACTACCTGCAAAGCCCGGTTGTCCGACAGCAAGGCTTGTTCCAGAACGGTCAGGCCGGGATTCAGGTCAGGCGTTTGTCTCAGGTAACCGATTTTTACATCCTTGGTGAAGGTGATTTTCCCGCTATCGGGACTGTCGTTCCCAGCCAGAATCTCCATCATGGTTGTTTTGCCAGCGCCGTTTTTTGCAATCAATGCAACCTTTTGATCCTTGAAAATGGTAAACGAAAGATTCTCGAAAAGCATGTAATCGGCGTATCGTTTCGATATCTGTTCAGCCTGAAGGTAGGGGGTCATTCTTAAAAGTTTTGCGCAAAAATAGGAATAATTTGTTTAGATGGGAGGATGCTTTATTTTTGTTCAACTTCATAAAAATGTCGACTATGCAAAAGAAAGAAAGATACCGGCTGGTGATTGACCACTTTCAAAAAGAAATGCCTGTTGCAGAGACGGAGCTTCATTATACAAATCCCTATGAGTTATTGGTTGCAGTGATTTTATCGGCTCAATGTACCGATAAACGGGTGAACCAGATCACTCAGGAATTGTTTAAGCGATTTCCAAAACCTGAGCTCATGGCCGAAGTCGATTCAGCCGAGGTTTTCGATTATATCCGTTCCTGTTCATACCCAAACAACAAAGCGAAACACCTGGTTGGTATGGCAAAAATGTTAGTGAACGATTTTAACGGTGTGGTTCCCGACGATGTGAATGAGTTGCAAAAACTTCCCGGTGTAGGCCGGAAAACCGCCAATGTTATTGCCTCGGTGGTATACGAAAAACCACATTTTGCAGTTGACACACACGTGTTCCGCGTCGCTGCCCGCATCGGTCTGACCACAAATGCCAAAACACCTCTTGAAACAGAAAAACAGTTGATGCAGTATTTCCCGGAGGAGATCGTCCCGTTAGCACACCATTGGCTTATTCTACATGGCCGTTATACTTGTTTGGCACGAAACCCAAAGTGTGCCAAATGCGGGTTGAAAGATTTTTGCCGTTATTATCAAAAAGAAGAAACGAAGAAGGAAAAATAGCCAATTCCGGGTTGGTGCAAATTACGGATGTCAGCTCATGTTAATCAGACCTTAAGTGTTGATATAAATGAGCATAAAAAAACAGTACCTATTACTTTGATTTTTTATCAAACTTTGTACATTTGCCCGTATTCTCTAACTATAAAAAGAAGTGTTATGGCTTATGTAATTTCAGACGAGTGCATCGCATGCGGTACTTGTATTGATGAATGTCCGGTAGAAGCAATTTCTGAAGGCGATATCTACAAAATCGATGCTGATCTTTGCACTGATTGTGGCTCATGTGCCGAAGTTTGCCCGGTTGATGCAATTTCAATGGCTGAATAATTCCGGACAGCATAAAAATTTCGCCCGTCATTTTTTGGCGGGCTTTTTTTTGTCCATTCAGTTGCAACTTTTTGGAACAATTCTTGTCGATGAAAGTATATAAAAGATGGATATGAGAGCAAGAATTTTACTTATACTTACCCTATTTATTGGTTTATCAGCCTTTTCGCAAACAGAGGTTACTGTGAAAGATGAACCAAAAGCTTATCAGATTGAGAAAATTTTTCCCAATCCGATAAATGATTTCATTTATGTTGATATAAATGCAATAGATTATGCCGATGCAACATTTATCCTTCTGGATATTTTGGGAAACACGGTGCAGCAATGGGAACCCAAACAAATTTTCCCCGGGGACCAGCAAATTAAGCTAAGCCTCAAAAATCTTCATTCCGGCATTTATTTGTTGAAAATTAAAACCGGCAACTGCATTCAGGTTTATAAGCTCCGGAAAAACTAGTTGTTTTTCCATTACAAGCCAACGTCGAATTTAGCCCTAATCCCGAATTCAGGCGCACCGACAACCGACTTTGGTGTTACACGCCAGATCGCTTCAACCCGGAATATCCTGAGGATGTTTTCCATTCCGGCCCCAACTTCGAGATACGGGTTTTCCATTTTTGTCACTCCTTCCGGGAAACTAACAATATCCTGATGTTTATCGCTTAATCTTCCAACCATCACTTTTGTTGAGAATACTTCTCGCAAGCCTGATCTTTTAAGAAGAGGCAATCGCCTGAAAAAAAAGCCATTCAGGTGATATTCCAGGTAAGTATGAACGTATTGGTCGTGTACAAATTCAAGGTAGTTGAGCATGTTGAAATCGTAGCTGTACCAGCCGACCGTTTCGTTACCCCGGGGGATGTCGAGCATGGTATAAGGAAGTTTGCCAATATAGGCTCCGGCTTCAACGGCATAATCCAATCGGCTTTGCCCAACGTTCACCTCCTGTTTTATGGTTGTGGCCAGCTTGCCGTAAAGGTTTGACTGGTCGTCGTACCTGGCTAACCCGCCACCAACCGAAAAATGAACAATCGGATATGCAGTCCCCATGTACAATCTCAAAAATCCTTTGTCTACCAGTTTCTCCTCGCGCGACCACCTGGTATCCAGAATTATCTCAAAAGCGCTGACAGCGTTTAATGGTTGATTGTTCCTGATAAACGGATAAAATTCAGGTGACTCGTGCCTGGTATAATTTACCGATAGTTTGTTCAAAAGTCCCGGTCGCCATTCATATTCATAACTGCCTGAAAGTTTCTGCTCCCGGTAGATTTCATCCAGTGGGTCATGTTTCAATAATTGCGAAACCAGGTTGTTTTCAGTCGGGCTAAACGCATTTTCGTACAGGTTCAGGATTTTTTCGTTTTCGCCGTGCCTGATCATTTTGTCATCATACGAAATTTTAAGAACCTGCCGGTTAATTGCCGGTATTTTGTAGCCTAACCCCAGTGATCCATTCACTTTTTTGTTTCTGGTGCCATAGCCGATTCCACCCCAAATCATCATCTTTTTACTGATCTCTTCGCTGGTACGTGCCCCCATGAAGAAGTGGTAGTCTTCTACTTTGTTCGTGTTGAAGAAGCTTGTAAACGGCCCCAATTCAATTTTCCCGATGTCGTAATAGCTGGTCATCGACATGCGCGCCAGGTTATTGACAACCATTATCGATTTAATCTGACTGATGGAATCAATTACCGAATTGGCCTGTATATCTCTCTCATTCAACAGTTCCATCCGGTTTTCTGCCCAAAATAGTGAATCATGATCCAGCGCATCCGGAAGCTTGACTGTTTCGTATTTTGCATTTGGGGTGCTCAATTTGATTTCTTCCTTGGGGCTAATTACAACCTGATCAATATTTGCTGTTTGTGTATAGAATAAAGAAAGCCTTTTTGAATCCTTTTTTTGTGATTTGAAAGGAATATAATCAAATAATGCATCAATCTGTACCCGTTTATAAAAGGGGGTTGAATCGTTTACAAAGGTGTAGTTGCTTTTTAGCCGGAGGCTTTTCAGGAAATTGATGTTGCTGGTTTGCGACAAATCACCGTCAATCTCCATAATTGAATAATAGTGGTCTTCAACAAGGAAATAACCTTTCAGTGTGTTTTCCCCAACACGCCGGGGCTGGTAATTTACCCGGTAAATCTTCTGGTCGTCAACAATCATGCTGTCGGCCAGAAAATATTTGTAATAAAACCATCCGTTTTCGGCAATCGGGCTCACAAAGTTTTGGGTGAATAAATTGATGAAGTTGTCGTAATAATTTACTTCCAGGTCAAGTGCGCTGGTGTAGCCGGAAATTTCCAACTCATTCAGTATGCCTACACCTGCAGTTTTGTCTGCAATTACAGTTGATTTTTGTAGTGGCGGGTTCTTTTGAACTTCGTTAAAGGCCAATTGTTCAGAGAAATACAGGGGCAGATATTTGGTGCTGTCAGCCGCTGTTTTAAAAACAGCTTTATTATCCCTGAAAGCTTTTGAATTGATCAGATCGTCTGTTACGTTGTTGATTTGATACTCCCATTTGGTATATTTCCGGTAAGAATATTTTGAGTATTTGGCCGGGTTATTTTTCTTTTTGTTGTTTTGAATGTTCCTGAAAAGCCGTCTCATCGGACCATCATCCGGTGCAACCTCAATCTCCGAAATGTCGATCGTTTCCGGTTTGAGATGCACCGACAGCGAAGGGAGAATTGTGCGAGGGATTACTTTTTCGACCGGGTAGAACCCAACAGCAGAGAAAACCAGGGTATCACCGCCATGAGGATATTTCAATTTGTAAAACCCCAATGTATCAGTAGTTGTACCGTTTAGCGTATTTTTTATAATAATGTTGACATATGGGATTGCTTCTCCGGTTTGACTATCGGAGACTGTTCCGGTCAGGAATGCTTCCTGGGAAAAGGCATTGCTGCCAAAGAAAAGTAATAATGCCCAAAGGATACTTCTCAAAATAGAATATCCTGTTGGCAAACTGTTTATTTGCATGTTCTGTTTTCCTGTTTCTAATGACTTTCTCAATCAACAAAACCAACATGGCTTTTGGCCTTCCTGAAAGAGAACTCAAAGTTGAGTAAAAAAACAAAAATCCAGTCGAATTAGTTTATTTTTTTTATTGTAGAATTCTGATGATTTAACATAGCTCCCTCTTGGGTGGGACTAAGTTTTTTTGCAGTCCGGGTAAAAACGGTGATTTTCGCAATCGGAAGGAGTTATATGGTTGGTTTAATATTATCTTTTGCCAATTGAAAAAGCTTAAGTAACCGTCTTTTCCTTGTTTCTTCCCGTTTTGCCTCTTCAATCCAAAAAATGTAGCGGCTTTGGATTGAATTAGTAAAATTTTGAAAATTGTTCCAGGCTTCTTTGTCGGTTTGTAAGATTGTTTTCAGGTCATCCGGAATAACTGCTTTTTCCTGCATGTTATAAGCTTTATCCCAATTGCCATTTGATTTGGCTTCTTCAACTTTTTGAAGTCCCAGCGGCTTCATTCTTTTAGTTGTGATCAGTTCCAGGGCAATATCCTTGTTAATCTTCGACCAGATACTTTTCGGTTTTCTCGGGGTAAATCTTCTGACATATTTTTCATGATCCAGTTTTTTGAGCAAGCCGTCAATCCATCCAAAACAAATAGCTTCTTCCAGCGACTCCCGGTAACTAATCCCTTCTTTTCCTGTTTCTTTTTTATAATAAACCAACCACAATTCGTCTTTATCAGCATGATTCTCAACCAGCCAATTGTGCCATTCATCTTTAGTATTGAAAAATTCGTAATTCATTTATTATTAACCATTTCAATTGCAATTCGATATATCAATATTGGAGCATCCACTGATTTGCAACGAAAATACAGAAAAATTGCAGGATATGATCTTTAACAGCTTATTTGTAAATTGACTTTCCTTAACTTGTAGTATAGAATTGCGACTTATGAGAATTGTACTGGAAAATATCAAAGAATTGGTTCAGGTTGAAGATTGCTCTGTAAAATTCAAAGCTGGTCGTGAAATGTCTTCCTTACGTGTGTTAAAAGATGCCTATTTGGTTATGCGTGACGGGCTAATTGAAGGTTTTGGCAGTATGAACGACCTGAATGCAGAAAAATTGGACAATGACGTGCTGATGGAAATCGACTGTACCGGTCGTCTTGTTTTTCCCGCCTACTGTGATTCGCACACCCACCTTGTTTTCCCGGCCAGCCGGGAACAGGAATTCATTGACCGGATCAATGGACTTTCGTACGAAGAGATTGCCCAAAGAGGTGGTGGCATCCTTAATTCAGCAAAATTGATGGAAGAATGTACGGAAGATGAATTGTTTGACTCAGCCATGACTCGCTTGCACGAAATTGCGTTACAAGGAACCGGTGCTGTTGAAATCAAAAGTGGCTATGGGCTTTCCACTAAAACAGAGTTGAAAATGCTCCGTGTGATCAGGCGTTTAAAAAAGTACAGTCCCTTGGTCATAAAATCAACTTTCCTGGGTGCACATGCCATACCTGAAAAATATAAAAATGACCGGCATCAATATATCGAAAAGATTGTTCATGAAATGATCCCGCAAATTGCTGCAGAGGATTTATCCGATTATATTGATGTTTTTTGTGACCAGGGCTTTTTTACCGCGCTGGAAACAGAACAAATTTTGATGGCCGGAATCAAATATGGGTTACGGCCGAAGATTCATGCCAATGAGCTGGGTTTTTCCGGCGGTGTGCAGGTTGGTGTGAAATACAATGCCCTGTCTGTTGACCATTTGGAATATGTGGGCGAAGAAGAAATTGTCGCATTGAAAAACGCGGAAACAATGCCTACCGTTTTGCCGGGCGCAGCCTTCTTCCTGAATTTACCATTGTCGCCGGTGCGTAAAATGATTGATGCCGGGCTACCAGTTGCTTTGGCTTCCGATTTTAACCCGGGATCATCTCCGTCCGGAAATATGAGCTTCATTCAATCGCTTGGATGCATCAATTATAAGATGACACCGGAAGAGGTGATCAACGCAACAACGCTCAACTCGGCCTATGCGATGGGAGTTGAAGGTATCTGCGGAAGTATTTGCCAGGGAAAACTCGGCAACCTGTTTATTACAAAAGAACTTCCAGGCTATGCCGCTATTCCGTATTATTATGCCAGTAATTTGATCGAAACCGTCATCCTGGACGGTGAAATTATCTAATACCAATCATATGAATCAGTTAATTGAGTGTGTTCCGAACTTTAGTGAAGGACGAAATCCTCTTGTTATCAAACAAATTACCGATGCCATTGAAAGTGTGGAGGGTGTAAAATTGTTGAACGTGGACCCGGGAAAAGCGACCAACCGAACAGTTGTAACTTTTGTCGGTGAGCCAGAAGCTGTTGTTGAAGCAGCATTTCGCGGAGTGAAAAAAGCATCAGAAGTTATTGATATGAGCAAACACCACGGCGAACACCCGCGGTTTGGGGCTACCGATGTTTGTCCGTTGGTGCCAATTGCCAATATCACGATGGAAGAAACCATAAAATATGCACACAAACTAGCTGCCCGAATTGGCGAAGAGCTTGCCATCCCGGTATATTGCTATGAATTCGCTGCCCAAAATGAAACTCGCAGAAGTTTGGCAAATTGCCGTGCCGGTGAATACGAAGGGCTTCCACTGAAACTAAAAGACCCGGAATGGAAACCTGATTACGGTCCAGCCGAATTCAACGTCAAAGCCGGGGCAACAGCCGTAAGCGCCCGAAACTTTCTGATCGCTTACAATGTCAATTTGAATACCACATCAACACGACGGGCAAATTCAGTTGCCTTTGATGTGCGCGAAGCCGGTCGGATTTTGCGTGAAGGTGATCCAGTCACCGGTAAAATCGTTACGGATGAAAATGGTGAACCTGTCAGGATACCCGGAACACTCAAGAAAGTAAGGGCTATTGGCTGGTTTATTGAAGAGTATGGAATAGCCCAAATTTCAATGAACCTAACCGATATTACCGTAACGCCAATTCATATTGCATTTGAGGAGGTGTGTAAAAGTGCTGAGAGCCGTGGCATACGGGTAACAGGATCTGAATTGATTGGGTTGATCCCGCTCCAGGCCATGCTTGACGCTGGAAAATATTTTCTTCGTAAACAACAACGCTCAACCGGGATTGCTGATGACGAAATCATTAAAATAGCTATAAAATCAATGGGACTTGATGAGTTGGCACCGTTCAATCCACGGGAGCGGATCATTGAATACCTGTTGGACGAAGATACGGCGAAACTCAAAAAAATGTCGCTTGAATCGTTTGCAAACGAAACGGCTTCCGAATCTGCGGCACCTGGTGGTGGATCAATTTCTGCCTACGTGGGCTCATTGGGTGCAGCACTTGCGGGCATGGTTGCAAACTTATCGTCGCATAAACGCGGCTGGGACGAACGTTGGAAAGAATTTTCGGACTGGGCAGAAAAGGCGAAAAAATTGCAAACGAAGCTTGTCTTTCTGGTTGATGAAGACACCAAAGCTTTCAACAAAATTATGGATGCTTTTGGCATGCCCAAAGAAAACGCTGAGCAAAAAGCGAACAGGTCAGCCGCGATCCAGGCTTCTACTTTAAATGCAATCATGACACCAATTGAGGTTATGGAAACAGCATTTGCATCAATGGATATCATAAAAGAAATGGCAATACACGGGAATCCGAATTCAGTATCGGATGCAGGTGTTGGAGCATTATGTGCCCGTACAGCTGTGCAGGGAGCTTATTTGAATGTTTTAATCAACTTAGCAGGATTTAAAGACGAAACGAAGGCAGCTGAATTAAAACACCAGGCTGGTGAAATTTTGTACCAGGCTGAATTCAAGGAACAGGAAATACTGCAAATAGTGATGGAGAAGATCGAAAGCTAAGAGAAAGTATAAAAATGTATTTTTTTAAGTCACTCGGTTGCTGAGTGACTTTCTTTTTTTAATCAGGCAACGTGAATGTAATCGCTTTTGCTCAAATAATGAATTTCTGTTAGCTTATTACTACGAACAATTTACCCAATCCGAACCCGGAAAATCGTTCGGGTATCTTTGGTAATCTTAAAGCGGTTGTCGATACGTTTGCTAACAATCCAAACGACTTTTGTCCCGGAGTAAAGAATCCAGGTTGAATCCTTTTCGGGTATCGACATTTTTTCATCGATAAAGAAATCACTGATCTTTTTAAAGCCGGTCATGCCAAGCGGCTGAAAGTACTCACCCTGCTCCCACTTTTTAAGGATTAGCGGAAATTGGAGTAAATCGTAATCAAAATCGGCAATAAGCGGGTCCTTCGAGAATTTGAAAGCGGGGCTTTTGGCAATGACTTCAAAGTTCAACTGAACAGGCCTGGGAATTGACCCACTGTCTTCTTCAATATAAAAGCGCTCTTGCCGGGTTTCGGGCTGTGGGGTAACAATCAATTGATCACGATCCTTGACCAACCGGTAAGCCGGTGCAAAGAAAGTTTTCCCGGCAACAGCATCAAATGCTTCGTAGATTTCGTGTACCTGGATTGCATTGAACCCAAACGGGTGAAGCAGCTCAAACAAAACGGTTTCGGCATATTCAAGTTCGGCCAGTTGCGAAATAGATATCCGGATAACATCTTCCTCCCGACTCAAAACAACATTGCGGATTTCATCAATCTTTTGCAGATAGATTTTCTCTGTTTGCTTGAGAATAGCCGCTGTTTTCGAAGCATTTTTCCGGAAAGCCGGATTCAACTCCTCGAACTGCGGAATGATTTTATGCCGGACGATGTTTCGAAGGTAAACCAGCTCATCATTGCTCGAATCATTCTTAAAATCGACCTTGGTTGTTGCTGAATACGAATAAATCTGTTCACGCGTGGCAAAAAGCATTGGGCGTACAATCCGATCGTTTTTAGCCTGGATGCCTGTCAAACCGCGAATTCCTGTTCCACGGCTCAGGTTAATCAACATCGTTTCGATCAGATCATCCTGATGATGGGCAGTAGCAATGTAATCATACGAAAGCTCCTTCAGCAACTGGCGGAACCAGTCGTAGCGCAGCTCCCGGGCAGCCATTTCGATTGAAATGCCTTCCAAGGCGGCGTATTCGCGGGTATCAAACTGCTTTACGAACAGCTCAATGCCATGCTCCCCGCAATAATCACGGATGAAAACCTCTTCCCCGTCCGACTCAGCACCACGCAATCGAAAATTACAATGGGCAACCACAAAATCATAGTTAGCCTGTTGGAACAACGTCAGCATCACCATGGAGTCAACGCCACCACTAACGGCAAGGATCAACTTGTCGGTTGGAGCAAACAGATTTTCATCCCTAATATATGACCGGAAAGCTTCGAGCATTTATTTTGAAACAACTTTTTGAGCAATGCGAATAATCACCTCAACAGCCTTCAACATTGAGTTGACAGGCACATACTCGTACGGGCCGTGAAAGTTGTGGCCACCGGCAAAAATGTTCGGGCAAGGTAGCCCCATAAACGATAACCGTGCACCGTCAGTTCCCCCGCGAATAGCCCGTATTTTAGGATCGATGCCAACTTCTCGCATGGCGTCCTCAGCCAAATCAACAATGAATTTTACCGGCTCCACTTTTTCGCGCATGTTGTAATATTGGTCTTCCATATCCAACTGAACAGTGCCATCGCCAAACTCATCATTCAAAAACAGACAAGCCTGGGTAAGCATCTCTTTGCGGGAATTGAACAAAGCCTTGTCGTGATCGCGGATGATGTAGGTCAACACCGTCTTATCAACTCGTCCGTCAAAGGCAATCAGGTGAAAGAAACCCTCCTTCATTTCGGTGTGTTCCGGCCGTTGTTCCGGCGGAAGCATGCTATCAAGTTTTTGTCCGACATGAATGGCATTGATCATTTTGTTTTTGGCCGCTCCCGGATGAACACTTCTGCCCTGTATGGTAATCGTGGCCATTGCTGCATTGAAATTCTCGTATTCCAATTCGCCAATTTCCCCGCCATCCATCGTGTAGGCAAATTCGGCGCCGAATTTTGACACATCAAAATGATCTGCACCCTTCCCGACTTCCTCGTCAGGCGTAAAGCAAACCCGGATTTTCCCATGCTCAATTTCGGGGTGGTTGATCAGGTATTCCATGGCAGTCACAATTTCGGCCATTCCGGCTTTATCATCGGCACCAAGAAGGGTATTCCCATCGGTGGTAATAATTTCCTGCCCAATATAATTTTCCAGATCAGGAAACTGGTCAGGCGACAAGGTGACTTTATCATTTAAAACAATGGCACCGCCTTCGTACCTGCGAAGTTGCGGATTGACATTTTCGCCTGAAAAATCGGGACTGGTATCCATATGTGCAACAAACCCAATTACAGGTGCTGCTTTATCTGTATTCGAAGGCAAAGTTGCCGTTACATACCCGTTACTATCTTTTTCAACTTCCTGTAAACCGATTTGTTTCAGTTCCTCAACCAGCTTGTCGGCAAAAACCAATTGCCGGTCAGTGCTTGGAAATGTTTTACTCTTCGGGTCGGAAGTCGTGTATTCTTTTGCGTACCCAATAAACCGTTCAATAACTTTCTCCATTTTAAACATCATCTGAATTAAACTTAAATCCCACCCGTTTACCTGTTTGCATTTTGGAGTGGATAATCTCTTCCTTCATCTGTTCTACCGATGCAATCTTAACCTGATCATATGGCGGCACCAGCAGGTCAAATTCAATTGCATAGCGGATAGAAGTGTCCAGTATTTGTTTGATGACTTCCTTCGAAATTACATCATTCTCAAAATCTTTCACCAATTCGCCTGATTGTCGTTTTCCTTCAACAAAAAAGTGGTTCTCCCGGTTTATAAAAATCCGGGCAATCAGATACCCCAGGTCCTGCATTCGGTTATATTTAAACGAATCGGAAAGAAAGTTGTAAATATTGATGATACCGCAATACGAATTCATATGACTATTTTTAACATAGTCCGTTTTCCATACAGGGTGTTCACGGTTAAAAACAAATACATTGGAATGCATACTAAAAAGCAACATGTCGGCCGCCAGGCGGAACTCGGCTTCAAACGGGCCTTTCTCGTGAAATGTCGGCAAAGCGTCATCAGCAATCGATCCATGCAATGAATCATGATATTCATTAACCAGTTCCCGAAGTGCTTCCTTCAGTAAATTAAAAGCATTCAGCGTATTTTGGTAAACATCTTGTTTTACATTGGACTTAAGGATGATAGACTCAAGGCGTTTAGTTTTATCTTCCGGCACATTCATAATTACCATTTTTTATTTTTTTGACATTCGTTGCATTCACCCCAAAAGCAATCTGCATCACTAAACCGGGTAACCTGCATCATATTTTTTATAAAAATAAGAAAAGCAGCCAATAGTGACTGCTTTTCCGAATTATGATTGGATATTTTAATAGGCAGTTGCAAAAAGCACCCTCTTCTTTGAGGGTTTACCGGAAAAGATACAAACGCCTTCCTCCTCTTCTCCATCGAACGGAATACACCGGATTGTTGCTTTTGTTTCTTCCTTAATTGCTTGTTCCGTTTCAGATGTTCCGTCCCAATGGGCAGAAATAAAGCCTCCTTTGTTTTTCAGGACATCTTTGAATTCATCCCAGGTATCGACTTTGGTTGTATTGGCAGCACGGAAATCGAGCGCTTTTTGGTAGATATTCTGTTGAATATCTTCAAGCAGGTCACTTACAAACTGGTCAATATTTTCAAGCGAAGTAACTTCTTTGGTCAGCGTATCGCGACGGGCAACCTCAACAGTTCCGTTTTCCAGATCACGCGGCCCAAGTGCCAAACGAACCGGAACACCTTTCAACTCATATTCGGCAAATTTCCAACCTGGTTTTTTAGTATCCTGATTGTCAAATTTCACAGAAATGCCACGTGCTTTCAACTTCGGAATGATTTCATTCACTTTTGCTGAAATCGCATCCAACTGCTCCATGTTTCTGTAGATCGGAACAATTACAACCTGATACGGAGCCAGTTTCGGAGGCAACACCAGCCCGTTATCATCTGAATGGGCCATAATCAAAGCACCCATCAAACGAGTGGACACTCCCCAACTGGTTGCCCACACAAAATCTTCCTTACCTTCTTTTGTCGCAAAGCGGACATCAAATGCTTTGGCAAAGTTCTGCCCCAGAAAGTGCGAAGTTCCCGACTGGAGCGCTTTTCCATCCTGCATCAAAGCTTCAATGGTATAGGTTTCCAAAGCTCCGGCAAAACGCTCATTGGCAGATTTTGCACCTTTAATTACTGGCAGGGCCATGAAGTTTTCAGCAAAATCGGCATACACATTCACCATGCGTTCGGTTTCTTCCAAAGCTTCCTCTTTAGTTGCATGCGCTGTGTGCCCCTCCTGCCATAGGAATTCTGCAGTACGCAAAAACAAGCGGGTACGCATCTCCCAACGCACAACATTTGCCCACTGGTTACACAAAATAGGCAGGTCACGGTATGACTGAATCCAGTTTTTATAGGTATTCCAAATGATAGTTTCTGAAGTTGGTCGAACGATCAGTTCCTCTTCAAGCTTGGCATCGGGATCAACCACAACACCTTTACCATCCGGACTGTTTTTTAATCGGTAATGAGTAACAACGGCACACTCTTTGGCAAAGCCTTCAACATGATCTGCTTCTTTGCTGAAAAAGGATTTGGGGATAAAAAGCGGGAAATAGGCATTCACGTGTCCTGTTTCCTTAAACATACGGTCGAGTTCAGCCTGCATCTTTTCCCAAATTGCATAACCGTAAGGTTTAATTACCATGCATCCGCGAACGGCAGAATTCTCGGCCAAATCAGCTTTTGCAACCAAGTCATTGTACCATTGCGAATAATTTTCACTTCTAGGGGTTATTTCTTTCGCCATCTGTTTTGTTTTGGTATGGTATTTGCTTCTTTTGTATTGGATTTTAGAGCTACAAAGTAAATAAATTTATTCGTAAAAGATACAGGAGGTTCAGTTATGAAAGCAAAAGTAACAATCATCTCGGCAATGGCACTTTTACTGGGTGCCTGTACAACCGGGAGCTACGTAACAGACAGATATGATGATATCTACTTTACGCCCGGTGATGTTCCCCCTCCGGTTGTTGTTCAAAAGACAACAGTTGTCCCTGTTGATCAGGAACCTGAATCAACTCAAATGATTATCAGTGAATATGATCAGGAACAGGAAGGAGACAATGTACTGAAAAATTATGTCTTTGAATCGGATGATCCAAATGCTGATGCTCATTTATATGACATGGAAGGCATGGAGTTGGTGGCATCAGACACCACCATTTATGAAAATGAAGGAGATATCGATTACGTCATCAACAATTATTACGATGCCGATGATATTGACTATTTGTACCGCATTAACCGATTCCACAGATATTCATACTATGACCCATTCTACTGGGACAGCTGGTACTATGATCCGTTCTATTCACCTTACTATTCATGGGGATATTACGGATATTACAGCCCCTGGTATTATAGTTCATGGTACGGCCCGTCATGGGGCTTTGGCCTGAGCTGGTACTCACCTTACTATAGCTATTGGGGAAGCCCATATTATAGCTATTGGGGCAGTCCGTACTATTATGGTGGTGGCTATTCTTATCCATATTATCACCATAATGATAACTACAGATATGGACGTAGAACAAGTATTGGCAGTTCATCAGGAGGTAGTTATAACCGGATTGGACAACAAAGTTCAGGAACCGCTCCAGCTCGAAGATCAATTTATGACTCCAGAAACACTGATGTCAATACTCAATTGAGATCAACCAGTAACCGTCGTCAAGTTACCGGTTCATCAGTACAGAATGGAACTGCAAGAACAACAACAAAGGGTGCAACAATAATGGATACGCAAAGAAATACTTCAACCAGAAGCGTCAGTACAACCGGAAGAAAGAGTATTTCAACAACCAACGGAAATTATAACAGCACAAGACGTCCAACACAAAGCGTGAGTCAATCGCCCATTGTTCGTCCAGGTTCACGGTCAACCGAAGGTAACTACCGTAAAAGTTCTTCGGACAGCAAGTATCAAAGCTTGCCGACACAAACACGTCAATATACTCCGAGCTACACAAAACCTCGGGTAGTAACACGGTCAAGTTATAACAATAGTAACTCGTCCTATTCTAAACCGGGAGCTACCAAAAGCAGTGAAAGCAGATCAACTTATAGGAACTCTTACAATTCCAGTACATCTTACCAAAAGGGTTCCAGCAAAAGTGTAAAAAGTTCACCAAGCTATAGTGCTCCTAGCCGAAGCAGTTCATCACCGTCCCAATCTTCCGGCAGTTCTTACAATCGTTCGTCATCTTCGTCCGGTTCCAGCGGAAGTCATTCTTCCGGCAGTAGCTCTGGCGGTAGTTCTTCCAGTGGGTCAGGTGGCAGAAGTGGTAGTGGTGGTCGTCGTTAAAAACATGAAATTAATTCAAGCAATATGAAAAAGATTCTTTATACATTCATTTTGGTTATTGCCGTATCAACAGCATATTCTCAATATATGACCGATGCCTATCGATTATCCAATTATCAGGTTCAGGGAACGGCAAGATCGACAGCTATGGGAAATGCCATTGGCGCTGTTGGAGGAGACTTTACCTCCCTATCTGTTAACCCTGCAGGCATTGCACTGTATCAAACGAATGAATTTAGCTTTACACCGGCATTTAAGCTTTCTAAAGTTAATTTAAAACTATCTCCTAACACATTCAATGAAGACAATTTAAAAGTTAGTGTAGATCAAGTTGGGTACATTGGAACGTCAAAACCAAGAAATAGCAACTCAAGTCTTGTCTCCATAAATTATGGACTTGGGTTTAATAAGTTAGCAGATTTCAACCAATTATTCATTGGTTCGATTGATCAATCACCACAATCTTATCTGGATAACATTGTTGATTATGCCAATAATGAAGGGCTTACAAATGCCTATCTAAATCAGGGCTACGATAATGTTGAGTACCGCGACTGGCATACAAAAGCAGCATGGGACACCTATCTGATCAACCCGGCATTAGATAATAACGAACAGGAGATTGACGGACAATACACCAGTCTTCTTTATGAGAACGAGAAAGTTGACCAGCTAAAATCTGGTGAAAAGAGCGGAAGAATTAATGAATATCTTTTCTCTGTTGGTTTTAACTTTAATCATCGTGTCTATTTAGGAGCGACTGCCGGTATTCATGATGTCCTGTATCGTCAAGAAACAAATTATACCGAATATTTTACCGACAATTCATTTACCTTATCGGATATCTACGAAGCTACAGGTACTGGTTATAATATTAAAATTGGTGCAATCGTAAAGCCTTTACCTTCTGTTCGCCTTGGACTAGCATTCCATAGTCCAACTTACTATACGATTAATGAGGAGAGTACTCTATCAATGCAATCCAATTTACTCGAAAATCATTTCTCTAAAGGGGTTAATGCCTTTGACTATGATTTTCATACTCCAATGAAACTGGTTACAAGTGGTGCTTTCGTAATCAAAAAAATTGCAATTGTAAGCGTTGATACCGAATTCATTGATTATTCATCTATGCGTTTCAGAAACGGTGGAGGGGGTGATCCAATGACTGATCTGAATGCAGAAATCAGTAGCATATACGAAGATGTAATCAACTACAGACTGGGAGTTGAATTCAGGCTTCATAAAAACCTGAGCTTGCTGGGTGGATATGAATTTTATGACAACCCATTAAAAGATAATATTTCCCTCAACGAAGAAGTCCAGGACGGAAATATTGAATCATTCTCATTCGGATTTGGATATTCATTGAAAAACTTCTATCTAGACACTGCTTTTAAACATTCTGAGAATAAAGGGATACAATATAATCCGGAACCAAATTTCACCAATACTACATTTGATAATACGAATAATAATGTCACATTTACTTTGGGATTTAGATTTTAAAATCTGAAAAAGCGCCGGGAAATGCTCCCGGCGCTTTTTGTTTTACCCCATCCGTTTATAATCTTTTAAAATCTGTTCATAAAATTTAATATTTCACGGTTTTATTCCTGTCGAAATTGGTGTAACTTGTATTCAATTCATTTCGTGAACTATGGACAACTTCAGACAAATCGATTATAGCGAATCGCAGGATTTTTTCAGAAGAGCTGAAATTACCGGCTGCAGATTAAGAATTGGCGATCTGAATACTTCCAAATGGCTACAGAAAGAAAGCATCAAACTGGATGACATCAAAAACATCTCGCGCAACTATCCTGATTTGAGAATCTTCATAATTGGAGAAGGTGATACCGAAGGTTTTTATATCTATTCCCAGAAACAAAAAACTTGTTTTAAATTTGAGGCTACATTATCAGAAATAAAATAGCCTTAATTTATGCTTCTAACCGATCCGATTGCCGAAGGCATTTACAATTATCATTTCTTCCGAAAGAATACGCCTATCATTATCCATGCTGATGGATTTGATGATGACGAAGTTTTGCCTTCCTATTTTTTCAGGTCGGTTAACGAAATGCCCTTCATCGAACAGGAAGCGCTCAAACTGGCAAAAGGAAAAGTTTTGGATGTAGGTGCATGTGCCGGTTGTCATGCCAGTATTTTGCAAAATAAAGGACTGGAGGTTTATGCACTTGAACGTTCGGAACTATGTTGCAAAGTAATGGAAGACCGCAAAATTCGTAACATCATCCATTCTGATTTATTTACCTGTGGCGACCAAACTTTCGACACCATTCTTTTACTAATGAATGGAACCGGAATTGCAGGCACATTAAATAACCTGGATAACTTCCTTATCAAATTAAAATCGCTGCTTTCACCCAACGGACAAATACTAATTGACTCTTCGGATTTAATTTATTTGTATACCGATGAAGACGGATCAGCTGAAATTAACATTAACGACGACCATTATTACGGTGAATTGGTATTTCAAACCGAATACAACGGGAAGAAAGGCAATGAATTTCCCTGGCTCTACGTTGATCAGGATACTTTAAAAGCAAAAGCTGAAGAAAATAACCTGAGAGTTGAAAAGATCATTGAAGGGGATCATTTCGATTACTTAGCAATCATCAAACACAAGTAAAACAATGAAAGAACTAAAATACAGGTCACTAACCCCAACAGATATAGCAGCCCTGAAAGCGAACAACTGTACTTCTGCTAACTGGGAGGAAATCACTGTTTGCGATCCGTTTGAAGCATCAAGGTTTATAGCCTGCCGTTTCAGCGGGAAAGTTGCAATAGCGCCTCAGATTGGTGTTTTAACCCTGTATGGCGGGGTTGAAAAAGAGTGTGGAATTTACTACGCTCACCTTCACAACTGCATCGTTGACAGCAATGTGTATATCAACCACATCAAAAATTACATCGCGAACTATCATATTGAAGAGGATGTCATCATCGACAATACGGACATTATTGCTGTTTCCGGAAGAAGTTCTTTCGGGAACGGTATAAACGTTGAAGTTTTGGACGAAACCGGCGGGAGAAAAATAAAAATCTACGATAAACTGTCGGCACATCTGGCTTACATTATGGCCTTTTACAAACATCGGAATGAGGTTGTAACTACTCTTGAGCAACTGATAGAAAACTACACCGATGAGATCAGTACCGACTTTGGACGAATTGGCCATCATTCGCAAATAATTAACTGTCGTGAGATAAAAAATGTTCGGATTAGTGAGTACTCGATCATTGATGGCGCAAGCATACTTGAAAATGGCTCTTTGAACGGCAATAAGCAGGCACCGGTAAAAATCGGGCACGAAGCTATCCTTAAAAATTTCATTGTTTCATCGGGTTCTGAAGTCAGCGACGGAGCGATTGTTTCAAATTGTTTTATCGGTCAGGGATGCTCACTCAGTTCGCAATACTCAGCCCAAAATTCGCTGTTCTTTGCCAATTGTCAAGGGTTTCACGGCGAAGCATGTGCCGTTTTTGCCGGCCCGTATACGGTAACGCACCACAAATCGACCTTGCTTATTGCCGGGATGTTTTCGTTTTGTAATGCCGGTAGCGGCTCGAACCAAAGTAACCACATGTACAAACTGGGGCCAATCCATCATGGCATTGTTGAAAGGGGATCGAAAACAACCAGCGACTCCTACCTGCTCTGGCCTGCAAAGATTGGCGCCTTCACCCTTGTCATGGGGCGTCATTACAAAAACTCGGACACGTCGAACATGCCTTTTTCTTATTTAATTGAGAACAAAGATGAAAGCTGGCTGGTGCCGGGCATCAACCTGAAAAGTGTCGGTACCATCCGCGATGTCATGAAATGGCCCAGAAGGGATAAACGAACTGATCCGGACAAAACGGATTACATCAACTTCAATTTACTGAGCCCGTTTACGATACAAAAAATGGCAAACGGAATTGATACCCTGCACCAAATACAACGTATTTCAGGCGAAACAACAGAGGTATTTTCCTACAACAACACCAAGATAAAACGCGACTCGCTCAAACGCGGGATAGAACTTTACCACCTGGCCATCATGAAATTCATTGGCAATTCGATCATTACCCGATTGAATAAATGTGAGCTCACATCGCCGGAACAGGTTTCAAAATGCCTCCAACAACAAGGCGATATTGGCAAAGGCAACTGGATTGATTTGGCAGGACTGATCGCTCCAAAAAATGAAATTATCAAATTGCTCGAAAAAATTGAAAACAAGCAACTTGTCAAGCTTGAAGAAATAACAGCATCCTTCAATGATCTGCACACCAACTATTATGAGTATGAATGGAACTGGACTGCAGAATTTATTGAAAAATACCTGAAAAAACCGGCATCGGAGTTCACAATTGATGAGTTGATCGGGATAATTAAAGAATGGCAGGAAAGCGTTGTAAAACTGGACTGGATGCTGTACGAGGACGCGAAGAAAGAATTCAGAATGGACGCCATGACCGGTTTTGGGATTGATGGCGACCACAAAATAAAACAACTCGATTTTGAACAAGTGAGAGGACGTTTTGAGGACAATGATTTTGTCAAGGAAATCCTCAATCATATCGACCGGAAAACCGAACTTGGAAACCGGGTTATTTCACAACTTCAGCATACAATGAACATCAAAACAATATGAGACTAATTATTCAAAACAATTACGAAGACCTGTCGAAATGGACAGCAAATTATATTGCGCGTAAAATTCAACTGGCAGTACCAACCGAGTCAAAGCCCTTTGTTTTAGGATTGCCTACCGGCTCCTCCCCGCTTGGTGTTTATAAAGAGTTGATCAAGTTAAACCAATCCGGGAAGGTCAGTTTTAAACACGTCGTCACTTTCAATATGGATGAATATGTCGGCATTCCGAAAGATCATCCGCAAAGTTACCACACGTTTATGTGGGACAATTTTTTCAGCCACATCGACATTGCGGCAGAGAATGTAAACATCCTGAATGGTAATCCAGCAGACCTGAAAGCAGAATGTGCCCGCTATGAACAAAAGATGAAAGACCTGGGTGGCATTGATTTATTTCTGGGCGGAATTGGCCCCGACGGACACATTGCATTTAATGAACCTGGATCGTCGCTGGCATCGCGCACCCGCGACAAAGAACTGAACTATGATACGATTGTTGCCAACTCCCGCTTTTTCGACAACGATGTTACCAAAGTACCAAAACTGGCATTGACAGTTGGTGTGGCAACGATCCTCGATGCCAAAGAAGTCGTTATCATTGTTAACGGGTTGGGGAAAGCACGCGCATTAAAGCATGCCGTGGAAGAAGGTGTGAACCACATGTGGACAATCAGCGCCTTGCAACTACACCCCAAAGGGATGATTGTATGCGATGAGCATGCCACGTATGAATTGAAAGTTGGCACTTACAAGCATTTCAAGTCGATTGAAGAAAACAACCTGGATGCCGAAAAATTACTGACATCAACTTTGGTTTGGTAGTTTTTAGGAACGGAGAAATCTGACGTATAGCATAAGATATCAAAATGTCGGGAAACTTATCCCGGCATTTTTTGTATCACTCAGTTCATGATTATTTTTCGGCCCCGGCAATAACAGTATAGAAACTGTCCGGATCAAAGTATTTGATTGCCAATTGTTGCAACTGTTCCGATGTAGTTTCCAGTAAAGCCTGATAATACTTGTCATAGAAATCGTAGTCCAACCCAAAGTCGTGTACATTGCGAAATGCCTGCTCCAGGGCAAACGGCCCGTCCAGGTCGCGCACAAACTCGCCCAGCAAATATTGGCGAACACGCTCCAGTTCTTCCTCTCCTATCAATTCGTTCCGCAAAATGTTTATTTCATGGAATACTTCATCAATGGTAGCCTGTACGAATTTTTTATCCACTTCGGTGGCAATTGCCAGGTATCCTTCCTCATTCAAACTAAAAAATGAAGATCCGATTCCATAAGTATAGCCTTTCTCCTCGCGGATATTGTTCATCAGCCGCGAGCTGAAATAACCGCCCAAAATATTCACCAGTATTTGCAACGGCAGATAGTCAGGATGATCTTTTTTCACCAGGATTTTACCAATACGAATAGCCGACTGAATTGCATCAGGCTTCGAAACACGAACAATTTTCTCATTAGCTGATGCCGTTTTAAAACTGCCCTTTTCTACTTTTTGTTTCAGCCAGTCTTTCCCTCCAAAATGCAGGTTAAGCAAATCAGTTACCGCTGCATCAAACCGGCCAGAAACATGAATTTCGCACTGCCCGGCATGGTAAAACTCACGGTAAAAGCGGAAAAGCAATTCCCGATTGATCGAATCAAAATCACTGGCTTTTATCGTCTGGGCATACGGATGGCCATTTCCAAACAAAACCTCCGAAAACTTCTTCTGGCACAATACTTTTACCTTTTCATTTTCGAGCAAAAAACGCTGTTTGCGTTGTTTTAGCAATGTTTCAAATTCCTTTTCGGGGAAGGAGGCCTGCTTGATAAAATCCTCGGTTACTGCCAATAACTTTGGCAAATGTTTCGTCAGGCTGATTATGCTGACGATACCATAGTGCTGATCGGCCATCAGTTGTAAATAGGCTCCGTGAAAATCGAAAGCCTCCGCAATTTGTGCCGCCGAATAATTGGTAGAACCTTCCTGCAACATGGCATTGGACAAAGCAGCCTGCAAGGGCATGTATTGGTACCAACTACCAGCTTCAAAAATAAAATCAATTTTACACACATCCTGTGTTCCGGCCTGCAACAGGTAAACAGGAAGTCCATTATCGAGCAATACCTTCTCAGGCTTGATTAGTCCAGGTTTTTCCGTGGTTTTTATTTCTGGGGCCAGCGTGCGGTCAATCATGATTTTGCAAGATAATTTAGTTGAGAACAATTTTCGTGGCGAAACAATTTTTGGGCTGTTTGCATCAGGTCAGCCGGAACAATCGAGCGGTAAAAATCAAGCTGTCCGTTTATCAGTTCAGCCTTTTCAATGTTTTCGAACGTAGCCAGTTCCTGTGCCATGTTCAGGTAATTCATTTGCGAATACACATGGTTCGCTTCCAACTTGTTTTTCACCTTCTCCAGTTCTGTCGCCAAAACAGGCTCCTGCTGCATTTTTTCCAGTTCTTTCCACACAGCAGCTTTGGCCTTATCAATCGAAACACCTTGCGACAGTTTTCCCGAAACAATAAACAATCCCGGATCATGATCGCCTGAAATATACGCATCCAGCTCAATGAACAAGCGTTCGTCCTTCACCAGTTTTTGAAATAACCGGGAGGAATTGCCATTTGAAAGCACATCTGAAATCAGGTCGCACACATAATATTCACGGCTTCGGCGATCGGCCATGTGAAAAGCCATATACAAAGCGGTATCGGGTACCTGCCGCTCCACCGTCTGCTCCCGAAAAGCGGTTTGTTCCGGTTCAACTGGAATATCCGGTTTCTTCACTCCCCGGTTTGGAACAGGGCCAAACCATTTTTCGGCCAAACGCAGGGAAAGATCAATGTCCACATTTCCACTTAAAACCAGGCAGGCATTGTCAGGCGCATAAAAACGGTAAAAGAACGACTTCACTTCATCCAACGTGGCATCGGCAATGTGGCTTATTTCCTTCCCAATGGTAGGCCAGTTATACGGGTGTACCTGGTAAGCCATGCCCCTCAGCAAAGCCCAAACATCGCCATACGGCTGGTTCAGGTTGCGCTGTTTAAATTCTTCAATCACCACATTTCGCTGCACATTCAGGCTTTCTTCCGAAAAAGCCAGCTCCAGCATCCGGTCCGACTCAAGCCAAAACCCGGTTTCGAGGTTCGCTTTTGGTAAGGTCAGGTAATAATTTGTGAGATCGTTTGTTGTATAGGCATTATTTTCACCTCCGGCCTGCTGAAGAGGTAAATCGTAGTCGGGAATATTCTTCGACCCGCCAAACATCAGGTGTTCAAACAGGTGTGCAAACCCGGTTCGGCTGGGGTCTTCATTTTTCGCACCTACGTGGTAGCATATATCCATTGCAACCATCGGCGTTGAATAATCAGGGTAGATCAAAATCCGGAGGCCATTCTCCAGTTCATAGCGGTAAAATTGAATCATAAATCAGAAAACAAAATTTGCACCTTCAACAAGTTCCCGGCGGGCTTGTTCAAACTCAACCATCAGCCTTTTCATGATTTCCTCCACTGTTGGGACATCATCAATTGTAGCGGCCACCTGCCCGATTTCCAGTTCCCCTTCGTTAAGGTCACCTTCAAACATTCCTTTCTTGGCACGTCCACGTCCCAGCAAATTCCGAAGTTCTTCCTCGGCAGCGCCACGCTGTTCGGCATCATTCACCTGGTTGAAAAAGTCATTTTTGATCAGCCGCACCGGAGCCAGCTTCTTTAGAGCCAGCTTAGTGCTGCCCTCGCCCAGCGAAACCACCAGTTTTTTAAAGTCATCGTGAGCCGAAGATTCCTGTGAAATGGCAAAGCGCGACCCCATCTGCACACCCTCGGCCCCCAGGGTCATAGCTGCCAGCATCGATCGGCCACAGCCAATTCCCCCAGCCGCCATCAGTGGCAGCCCGGTTGTTTTCCGTACCGAAGGGATCAATGTCAGCGTGGTGGTTTCATCCCGTCCATTGTGGCCACCTGCTTCAAAGCCTTCGGCTACAATCGCATCTACACCGGCATCTTCGCACTTTTTCGCAAAAAATGAACTGGCAACCACATGCGCGACCATAATCCCACGCTTGTGCAACCAATCTGTCCAGGCTTTTGGACTACCTGCCGATGTAAATACAACAGGTACCTTCTCTGCTGCAATAATCTCCATAATAGTCTCCAGTTCGGGATAAAACAACGGCACATTGACCCCAAAAGGTTTGTCGGTCGCTTTTTTTGTTTTTTGAATATGTTCCAGCAAAGTCTCCGGGTGCATCGATCCGGCGCCAAGAAGACCAAGTCCTCCGTTATTACTAACTGCGGAAACAAGTTTCCAACCGCTGCACCAAACCATGCCCCCCTGAACAACGGGGTATTTTATATTGAAAAGTTCAGTTATCCTGTTCTTCATAACTTAAAAATGATTCTTCAAAAGGAATAGTTCAACCTTAAAATCAAGATTGCTTTTGACGGCTGCAAAGTTAACAGAAATGGAGAAAAGAGAGTTCAATTAGCTGCTATGAATGACATTGCATCGAGGTAATTAACATTATCTCATGAATTACAAAGGCAAGAGCTACTCAAAATGTTTCGAACGCAAATGTAAATCACGTTGCGGGAAAGGGATCTCTATTTTATTCTTGCGAAATTCGTCATCGATAATAAAACGCAGGTCGCTTTTAATATTCTCCACCAAAAAATCATTCACTGTCCAGAAATACAGTTGAAAATCGAGCGAAGATTCTCCAAAATCGTTGAACCTCACAAAAGGTTTCGGGGAAGTTGATATCTGATTATGACCATTTGCGGCTTCAAGCAAGATACGCTCCACCAAACGGACATCTGAACCATAAGCCACACCAACAGCCACATGAAAACGAGTAGCTTCCTCGTTATGTGTCCAGTTAATGACCCTCTCGCCTGTAAACCGGGAATTCGGTATGATCATGACCACATTGTCACGTGTCAGGATTTTCGATACCCGCAGGCCAATTTCGAGGACACGGCCAACAATCCCATCCACTTCTACAACATCATCTATCTCAATCGAGCCATCGAAAAGAATGATGATACCCGAGAAAAAGTCATTGAAAATATGCTGCAACCCAAAGCCAACACCAATCAACAAAGCAGAAACACTGGCAATCAAAATCGTTATTTGAACTCCAAGAGAGCTGATAATAATTGCCAGTCCCATCACCCAAATCAGGTATTTAACGATTTGCATGAACGATTTGCCCCGCCCCCGATCCATCTTTCTGCGCTCAATCCGCAAATCCATCAGGTATTCAACAACAAATACCACAATCCGGGTGATATAAATAATCACAAAAATGATGAACAGGCTGTAAACTTTTACCGTGAATTTATCGGTTGAATAAAGTGGGCGCTGAAGGATGGCCCGATAGTCGATCTTCAGGATTTCGAGAACCAGGATGAACGCAACAAACCAGATCAGAACCCTCAATCCTTGCCGAACAAAACGCGTAAAGCGATCAGGCAGGTTCTTACGCTTGCCATACCGACTAATTAAACGAACAGCAACAAGGTTTATCAAAACTGCCGAACACAAAGCGACCAAAACCAGTATCAGTTCCAATAAACTAATTTGCTCGTTACTTATATGAAATAGTACAATATCTTTCATATTAGTCAAAATCTTCAGGTAACGGATGGAAAACATTCTCAAGCTTGTTTGCCAATTCGGCAAGCGAGATATTTTGGCTTAGGTGCCCCGACTCGGCAAAGGAAATCCTCCCCTTTTCTTCGGAGACAACAATAGCCAATGCATCAGTCACCTCGGTAATCCCTAACGCAGCGCGGTGCCGCAGCCCCAACGAAGGATCAAGGTCCTGCTTCTCAGTAAGTGGCATAATGCACCGGGCCGCAATAATGCGGTTTCCAATAATGATCATCGCACCATCGTGCAACGGCGTATTTTTAAAAAAAATGGTCTCGATCAGTGCATCCGAAATGCGGGCGTTAATCTTTTCGCCTGTGCGCACAAACTCCCGCAATTCCGATTTCCGGGCAATCACAATCAGTGCCCCTGTTTTAGTCCGGGTCATGTTTTCACAGGACTTTAGCAGCATCTTCAACTGCTGATTGGTTACCGATTTTATCCTGTCTGACGCAAACAGCTTATCCATTCCCAGCAACCTGTTTATCTGGTTATTGCTTCCTATCAGCAATAAAAAACGACGTATTTCCTGCTGAAAAACGACGATCAGCGCCAGTACACCAACCCCAATGAACTGCCCCATCAGCGTGTCTATCAGTTCCATATTAAGGGCACGAACCAACAGCCAAATCAAATAGATAACAAACAAGCCAATAAATATATTGAAGGCAACTGTCCCTTTGATCAGCATATAAAGCTGGTACAACAGGTAGGCCACCATCAGGATGTCCAGGATATCGAGAAACCGTATGGTGATGAACAGACTCATCATTTGGCAACCTCTTTAAGCTTTTTAAATAACCGGACAGCATGTACCGCTTCTTTCACATCGTGCACACGAAGAATATCTGCCCCTCCCAACAGTGCCATCGTGTTTGCAGTAATCGTCCCCGGAAGGCTCTCGTCAGGCTCGATCTCAAGTAGTTTGTGGATCATTGATTTGCGACTAACACCAACCAACAAGGGCAACTGAAAAACTTTAAACGAATCGAGCCGGTTAAGCAAATCGTAATTATCATCAAGGGTTTTTCCAAAGCCAAAGCCCGGATCAATAATAACATCTTTCACCCCTGCCTTGGTCAGCTTTCGCACTTTATCAGAGAAATATTTCGAGATATCCTTGATGATATCTTCATACTGCGGATTGTCCTGCATGTTTTGTGGAGTTCCCTGAATGTGCATCAAAATATAAGGGACACCCAGCTTGGCAATCGTATCAAACATGTGCTCATCAAAAGTCCCGCCTGAAATATCGTTCACAATACATTCGCCAACTTCATCGATAACCCGAAGAGCCACCCACGAACGAAACGTATCAACAGAAATCGGGATGTCAGGAAATTTTTTACGAATGGCAGTTACTGCAGGGAGTAAACGGGTCAGCTCTTCTTTTGTAGAGATATTTTCTGCCCCGGGGCGAGTAGAAACAGCGCCGATATCAATAATATCAACACCTTCTTCTATCATCTGTCCTGCCCGGGCCAAAGCAGCCTCTTCTGTCGTATATTTTCCTCCATCGTAAAATGAATCCGGACTAACATTTAAAACCCCCATAACCACGGGGTTGGTCAGATCCAATAATTTGCCATTAAGAGAAATAGTGCTTTTCCGCTTAAAAAATTTGCTGGCAGAACCGGTAATCAACATAAATCATTCAGATTTGACAAGTTAAACATCGCTTCCTACAAAAGTATAATAATGCCGTCAAAATACGCATTTAATTCCTATTTTTATGGCTGAAAACATAATGCATTCAACCAACAAAAGTTGGCATTGCCTGATTTAAAAAAAATTGTTGTCCTGCAATGTTTTTGACCAAATAATCGGGCCTGCGAACTCACCGGGTTGAGAAATTTCGCTTAATTTTTTATTGATGGAAAAAACAGTTCAGCAATACAATCACGTAATCAGCATTTGCCAGGATATCTTCACAAAAAAAATGACCGACTATGGTACAGCCTGGCGAATTTTGCGCCCCAGCTCGTTGACCGACCAGATTTTTATCAAAGCGCAACGGATCAGGAGCATCGAAATGAAAGGTACCATGAAAGTTGACGAAGATAGCCGCTCGGAATATATCGGCATCATCAACTACTGTATCATGGCACTAATCCAGCTTGAAAAAGGAATTTCGGAACAGGATGACCTCAGTCCTGATGAAACACTACAATTGTACCTGGCCTATTTCAACCAGGCAAAAGAACTAATGTTGAACAAAAACCACGACTACGACGAAGCCTGGAGAAGTATGCGGATCAGCTCAATCACCGATCTTATTTTGATGAAAATCAAGCGGACAAAGCAAATTGAAGACAATGCCGGGAAAACGATTATTTCGGAAGGCATTGATGCAAATTATCTTGACATGATCAATTATGCCGTTTTTGCGTTAATAAAGCTGGAATATAACGAATAATCAATTTTCACATGAAAACACTTTGGCACATTGTCCGGCTACTACTAGGCATGGTTTTTATTTTTTCGGGATTTGTAAAAGGGATTGATCCGCTGGGATCGGCCTATAAATTCACTGATTACTTTAACGCCTGGGGCATGGAAAGCCTCACTCCGGTGGCACTTCCATTAAGCATACTGTTGTCGGCAACCGAATTTATAATCGGACTGGCGCTGGTAGCCAATGTTTTCATTTCGTTCTTTTCAGTTGCCTCACTGCTTTTCATGGCCTTCTTTACCGGGGTCACCCTAATTTCTGCTATCACGAACCCGGTTACCGACTGCGGTTGTTTGGCGATGCACTGGTTCTGGATAACTGGACAACTTTCTATAAAAACATTTTCTTTTTGGCCTTTGCCTTTTTTGTCTTCCGCTACCGCAAACAATTCAAACCGAAGCGGCAATTAATAGTTCCGGCCATTTTGAGCGGAACAACGCTCATTGTTTTTGCCTACCTGGTCGATTATTCATACAACCACTTGCCCATCATTGATTTTCGCCCGTACAAAACAGGCACCAATATACCGGATGGTATGATTATGCCTGAAGATGCTCCAAGGGATGTGTATGAAAATATTTTCTATTACAAGAATAAGGGAACCGGTAAAGAGGAAAAATTCACGCAGGAAAACTACCCGTGGCAGGACAGCCTGAATTGGGAATATGTATCGATGGATTCGAAACTGGTACAGAAAGGGTATGAACCGCCAATCCACAACTTCACAATTGAGACAATGGATGGCGAGGATATTAAAGATTTTTTCCTGTACGATGAAAACTATACCTTCATCCTGGTTGCTTACAATCTGGAAAAAGCCGACAAATCGAAGATTGGCAACATTAATGAACTGGCAAGCTACGCGCTCGACCATCAAATGAATTTTATCGGGTTAACTTCCACTTTGCTTGACGATGCAGAACAATTCCGGATGGAGAACGAAATGCCTTTTGAGTTTTTCAACTGTGATGAGATCACGCTGAAAACAATTATCCGTTCAAATCCAGGGTTACTCCTGCTAAAAAATGGAACCATTGTTGACAAGTGGCACTATAACGATATTCCATCAATTAAAGAGTTTGAACAACAGCAGGCTTATCTCAAACTTGCAAACCCGTCCTGACATCTCATAACCACTCCGTCATGCGAATTACCAAGTCAAAAAAATCCCCCGCCGTAAGGTGAGAGAAAGGATTTTGGCGGAGAGAACGGGGGTGTTATTAAATCTACCCAATTGTCTTTAGACATTGATTGACTGATCGGTAATATTCAACGTTGTTGTCCTTTAGCCGGACGGGCGGGGTTTCTTTTCATCTAAGGAAAAGAAATGAAACCCAGCCGGGAAGACAAACCCTAAAAAAATTAGAAGAGGTTCAACTCGACTTTCCTATTTGATCCACTGTTTACCTACAGAAATCCCATGTGATTCAAAACGGCTGACCCGATAACAGGAACAAAAAAAGACTGCCCTATAAAAGACAGTCTCTTCGGATTTAGAACTAAGTAAAACTATTTTATAGTTACAACAACGGGATTACTTAACTTGAAAGCTTCATCAGCTATATATTTTTTGAACTTTTCAATTTGTTTCCACTTTGGGTTTTCCAGTCCCCAAACGGCAAAAAAGTAGTGACGGGCAGGCTCGTCATTCACAACTTTCTGAGCAACGTAATAAGTCTCCGAAATAATCTGGCTAAATCCTTTTTCGGGAACGGTCTGGTAACCCAAATTGAAAAAGTTAATATCGGTTGTTCTTCCAACTTTCGTCTCTTCATCAGATTTCAGCATAACTGCCATTCCCAGCTCATCCTGGTTCTCCGATTGCTTATCATGCGTGGCAATTACATCATATTCATCATTTGCTCTGAAATGATTCGGTTCGTTAGTCAGCTTACTGGTAACAATACCTGTTACCAGTTGCTTTTCACCCTGGAACCCGGAAACGGTCACATCTGACTGGAACCAATATTTCCCCGGATAGATGCTGATCCGTTCAATTGCCGACAGGTTTTCATCTGCAACTTTCCAACCGCTGTATTTCAATTCGAAAACCGAGCGTACAGGGCCTTCAATTATTTTCTGATACTCGTATGTCTCGGTAGAACCAAGCCGGTAGAGCGAATCATTTTCCAACATGGCCAAACCACCGGAACCAAGCGAACTACCACAATGCAACACATCCATGCCCCAATCTGCAAGTACATGGTAACTGCCAAGTTCAGGAGTATGAATTTTATCGAGCACCATTCCCGGTTTTAGCTTACCAAACAGGTCTTTCACGTTACGACAGTCGAAATAATTCCGGAAACCCATTTTATCGTTCTCCCAGCTAACACTTTCTCCCTGGGCAATAATCCGAAAACTATCCTTGTATGAGGGAGCCTCGTAATAATCAACCTCGTTGTAGCTATGATCTTCCTGGACAATTCCCAAACGAAGGTTGGTCCGTTTCTCAAATTGGGGATATTCGGATTCTTTCACATAACCGACAGAGAGCCGGATTTTTTCATTTGGTTGAAGATCGACCAGAAAAGCCAACTCGTCCCATTTTCCGTCACCATCCAGATCATCAACCTGTGAAGGAAGAAGCTCTTCCCCGTTTTTCACAACAGGCAAATAAGTTGTATCCGACATTGGAAACGAAGCTGAAACTTCTTTCTGAGCCAGCACGATAAGCTCATCAGTACGCTGCACATCAGTTGGATTGCTGACAACAAGCTCTTTTTCATTCTGGCAACCGGAAAAAACGAGTGCCAACACAATTGCAATAAATATTGACCTGACTTTCATAAGCATTATCTTACAAATCGTTTTCACCTTTAACGTAACCAAAGTTGGCAAGAATACCACCATCAACAAACAAAATATGTCCGTTTACAAAATTACTTGCCTGCGAAGCCAGGAACAAAGCAGCATTACCAACATCTTCCGGTTCTCCCCAACGGCCTGCCGGCGTACGGGTCATCACCAAATCATTAAACGGGTGGCCATTCTCACGGATTGGCTCTGTTTGCGACGTTGCAATATAACCCGGGCCAACACCATTGATCTGAAGGTTGTATTTCGCCCATTCGCAACACATGTTTTCAGTCAAAAGTTTTAACCCACCTTTTGCAGCAGCATAGGCCGAAACCGAATTACGTCCGTAAATACTCATCATGGAACACATGTTGATGATTTTACCTGCACGTTTTGCAATCATTCCCGGGGCAACCCTTTTTGAAACAATTAGCGGGGCAACTAAATCAACATCAATTACTTGTTTGAAATCACTCACCGGCATATCCAAAATGGGGACACGTTTAATAATGCCGGCATTGTTTACCAAAATATCGATTGTCCCCACTTCCTTTTCAATTTCCGTGATACCGCGGTCGACATCTTCTTCGTTAGTCACATCGAATTTCAATGCAAAAACATCAATCCCTTCCTTTTTATATTCTTCGCGGCAAGCATCCAACTTTTCACCCGAAAGATCGTTAACGCAGATTTTGGCACCGGCTTTTCCTAATACTTTACCAATTGCCATCCCAATTCCATGGGTACCTCCGGTAATTAAGGCTACTTTTCCTGTTAAATCAAATAACTCGTTCATTTTTGTTTTTTTTAATTTTGGAAATCTCAATTAACTTTCTGTTGGATTCTTATCTTAATTCGGTTGGTTTTATGATGTCCATGTCGGTATAATCCAGGTTTTCACCTGCCATACCCCAAATGAAGATGTAATTGCTGGTGCCGGCAGCAGAGTGGATTGACCAACTGGGCGAAATCACAGCCTGTTCGTTGCCCATCCAGATATGGCGTGTTTCCGTTGGCTGTCCCATAAAATGGCAAACAGCCTGTCCTTCCGGTACATTAAAATAGAAATAAACCTCGTTACGACGACTGTGCGTATGTGCGGGCATGGTGTTCCACACGCTACCCGGTTTCAGTTCAGTCATGCCCATCTGTAATTGGCAGGTTTCAACAACTGTATTGATCAGCAATTGGTTGATATCGCGTTCATTCGACAATTCAAGCGATCCAAGATGAAGGACATTGGCATCTTTTAGTGTAACATGTTTCACCGGCAATTCTTTATGCGCAGGCGCCGAATTGATGTAAAAATGAGCTGGTTGCTCTGCAATTTCCGAACTGAAAATAATCTCCTTCTTTCCTTTTCCAATATACAAGGCATCTTTAAAATCCAGGACATATTCAGCACCGTCAACAAGCACCGAACCTTTTCCGCCCACATTGATAATACCGACTTCGCGACGCTCGCAGAAATACGCTGCTTTCAGCGGCTCAATCGTTTCAAGTTTCAACGGTTCGGCAACCGGCACAGCGCCACCAACAATATAGCGTTCAATATGAGAATACACCAGGTGGATGTTACCTGCTTCCATCAGTTTCTCAACCAAAAACTCTTTTCTGATCCTGTCCGTATCATACTGCTTAAAATCTTCGGGATTGTAAGCGTACCTTTCTTCAAAAAAAACTGCCATGATATTTCTATTTAGTAGGTTTATAAAAACTGTTCGTCTTAGTTACAGCACCGATCATTCTATTTCAGGTAAAAACCTTTCCCTATCTGCATTTTTAATCGTCAACTGATTTTTACCGGGAAATTGTAAAAAATGATGCTTTTCAAAATCACTTACGAATGCAAATATAGAATTTCGGAAATACAAATGCAATCGATTGCGCAAAAAGTTTTATCTTAGCATACATTCAAATTTATTTTCATCTTTGTAAAGAATCTATCGAAATGAACAAAAAAGCTTCAGTTACAATACACGATATTGCCCGCGAACTAAAAATCTCGGCGTCAACCGTTTCGCGGGCTTTGAATGACAACCCCCGGATCAGCCAGGCTACGAAAGACAAAATAAAGTCGCTTGCATTAAAAATGGGCTACCAGCCAAACACGGTTGCCTCTAATTTGCGTACCCAAAAAACGAATACAATTGGTATTGTTGTTCCACTCATCAACCGTCATTTCTTTTCAACCTTTATTTCGGGTGTTGAAGATGTTGCTTTTGCATCCGGCTACAATGTTATTATTTCACAATCGAACGACTTGCTGGACAAGGAAAAGAAGATTGTACAATCCCTCTTTTCAAACCGGGTTGACGGGTTAATTACCTCGTTAAGTATGCAGACCGACGAATTCGATCATTTTCAACTATTCACCAATAAAAGCATTCCGCTGGTGTTTTTCGACCGGGTGGTGCCTAACCTGGATGCAAACAAAATTGTTGTTGATGATTTCGCGGTCGGCTTTAAGGCAACCCAACACCTCATTGACCAGGGATACCTGCGAATTGCCCATCTGGCCGGCCCTACAGTGCTAAACACTTACCGTGAGCGGATGAATGGCTACATGGCCGCACTTGAGAAAAACGGATTCACGATTGATGAGGATTTGATCATCCACAACCGCCTGACACGCATTGACGGGCAGGAAGCAATCAAGCAGCTCCTGGCTCTTCCCAATCCACCTGACGCTATTTTTTGCGGCAACGACACCTCGGCTTTGAGTATGATTGTGTACCTGAAAAAGATTGGTGTAAAAATCCCGGAAGAGTTTGGCATTATCGGGTTCAGTAACGAACCATTCTCTGAAGTGGTGACCCCCTCCATTTCAACATTAAAGCAACCCGCTTTTGAGATGGGCGTAAAAGCTGCCGAGCTGTTGATCAATGAGATTGAGTCCAAGGTTCGCCCAAAAGAATATCAAACGATAACCATGCCGACAGAGCTGATCATCAGGGAATCGTCAGCGAAAAAGAAAAATTAAAACGGTCTCTCCTGAATTTACAGGGATCTCTCGACAACACGTTAATCATGAAACTCACAATACTGACAGAAAACCACGCATCAGGCCATTTCCTGGCAGAACATGGCTTATCGTACCTGATTGAATGCGATGATAAAACAGTTTTGTTTGATACCGGCCACAGTGATGTTTTCATTCAGAATGCGCTCAAAATAAACATCAACCTGCACGAGTGCGTTGACCTGATTGTTCTGAGCCACGGGCATTGGGACCATGGCAACGGGCTTTTCTACCTGCCCAACAAACCACTTCTCACCCACCCTGCCGCCTTCATGAAAAGGTACCGGAAGAAAGACCATTCACCGGTTGGGTTAAAGTTTTCAAAAGATGATCTTCACTACAACTTTGAGCTGCTGACTTCTGCCGCTCCGGTGCAGCTATCAGAGAAACTTTTTTACCTCGGTGAGATTCCGCGCTTGAACAATTTTGAATCGCAAACCACTACTTTTAGTGATGAAGCCGGAAAGGATGATTTCGTGCCAGATGATTCGGCGCTGGCATTTGTCGGAAACGATGGGCTGACAATCGTCTCCGGATGTGCCCATTCGGGCATTTGCAACATTTGCGAACATGCCAAAAAGATAACCGGCATTTCAAAAATCCATGCAGTTATTGGTGGTTTTCACCTGAAGGAAAACGATGAACAAACAAAGCAGACCATCCGCTATTTTGAAAAAGAAAAGGTGGAAAAGCTAATGCCTTCGCATTGCACCGAGCTGCCCGCGCTGGCGGCTTTTCAAATAAAATTCCATATTCAGCAGCAAAAGACCGGAATGGTTCATCTATTCAAAGATCACGTTCAACCTTAAGTATTTCTTACGAATGACTGTTCAGCATTCTTTTGTAAGTAACTGTTAGGAAAAACACATACAATAAAAATTATACACAATACTTAAAATGCCAATCTATAGAATAGAATAACTTTGGCTGACAAATAACAAAACCACTAAGCATATTTGTTTTGAATCATGGAATTTAGAGAAGTTATCGAAAGAAGGAGAACCATTCGGGATTTTCAAATTAAAGAAGTCCCAATGAGTATTATTGACTATGCCATTGAAAACGGCTTCAAAGCACCTACCTATAATCATTTGAGGGATTGGAATTTTATCGTCATCAATAGCTTAGAATCAAAATTGAAGTTAATTGAATCGGAAAATCTTGACAAATCAATTGACCTCAACAAACTTGAAGATTCATTCAAGAATGAGGAAACAATAATGAAAGAGATGTATTTGGATGCTATTCCTAAACAGAAAAAAATGATTATTGAAGCACCATCGGTCATTGTCGTTGTTTTCAAACCAAAAACTAAAGTTGAAAAAGCGAAAAGAATCTATGATTTAAACTGTTTGGCTTCGATTTGGGCATGCATTGAGAATTTCCTCTTAAGCTTGGCTGAGCACGATGTTTATGGAGTTACCTTCATCCCTCAGAATATTGAAATACTTAAAGCTAAGCTTGAAATTCCAGATGAACTTGAAATCGCATCTATTATTCCAATAGGCTATAAAGCAGATAATGCAAAAATACTTAAGCAGAAAACAATTAATATCAAAGAAAAAATACATTTCGAGAAGTGGTAAAACAACAGAACCTGTTTTGCCCAATTTTAAATCTTGGTACTACGACATCGGGGCCTACAATAGCCAACTAACCCGATAGATTTTTCTTTTTTGAAAGAATGCGTCAAAATAGGATTATTACATTAGTTACTATCATAATCTATGTAGTTCTTTTTGCAGGTTATTGAAACAAAAAAGTCATCGGGGAATTTTATACATTTGCCCTTATGACTCTGAAATATCTTCTTGCGCTCCAGTTTCTGTTTCTTTTTTTCTTTGCACATGCAGAGAGTGGCGATTTATTTCCCAAGCCGCAATCGCTCGTAAACAAAACACAAACGCAACGTACCCTTCAGCTTATGAAGTTTTATGAAGAAGGTATCCGGTTTGGTGATTCAATAACCATATTTCAATTCATAAAAAAAGCAGAAGACCTTGCAAAGAGTAATAACGACCACGAGCTCGAATTGGAAACCGAATTCATGCGGGTGCACTACTATGTTTACCGCGATTATTTCAACGAGGAATTTGTTACTGCTGAAATTGAAAAGCTGGACAAGAAAGCCAAAAACGAAAAAATGAAATGGCTGAAAATCCGTACGCAAAGTTTGTTGGGCAACTACCTGTTCTACTTTAGGAACAATTACGGGCGTGGGTTTGAACACCTTCTGAAGTGTGCCCGTCTATTGGAAGACTGTTCGCCTGATGAATATCCCCTGAAGCAAATCTGTTTATACCAGGTTGGCAGTATTTACTATAATTTCAGGGAATATGAAGATGCAAAAACATATTTGCTAAAAGCGCTACAAGCTTCTTCTGTGCATGACAGGTATTATTACAAAATGAACATTTTGAACACACTTGGATTGTACTACAGGATGAAAAATGATTACGATACTTCAAACGAATACTTTAATAAGACCTTGTCAAATGCTGAAAACACTAATGATACCATATGGATGTGCATTATCCATCAGGAGTTGGCTGGTACTCGTTATGAACAGGGAGCATATAAAGAGGCCATTCTTTTAGCAAAGAAATCCATGAACCTGTGTTCCGGGGATAAGGAACTGACAATACGAAACCTCCTGTTGTTGGGCAAAATACACCTGGCACTTAACGAGATACGGAATGCCGTCAATATTTCAAAACAACTGGATACACTTTACAGGGAAAGCTGGATTCCTGATTACAACGGTCGTTATTATTTCTTTCGTTCAAAGTTAGCGGCTTATAACGGAGAGCCTGTAGTTTCGTCTGTTTATTTAGATTCTGCATTGACATTTAGTGATAGCCTGGATCGTACATTTAATGCCAAAACCCTGCTCAAAGCCCGGCAACGACTCGATTATGAGCAGGAAAAGCTGGAAGAACAAAAGAAAGAATCAGAACATCGGCAGAAAATATGGCTGCGTAACAGCATTATCATTTTGCTCGTTTTTTCATTGATGATCCTCGTATTGCTATACAACAGGCATAAACTGAAAGCAAAAAACCGGGAACAACTTATCCATGCTCAAAAGCTACAGGCTGAGAAGTCGCTGGAACAGGCAGTTGTACGTTTGGAAGATTTTCAAAAATCGATACACGACAAAAACAAGATGATTGAGCGTTTCAAAAAGGAACTGGACAAAGCAAATAAGGAAATGATAAACCACTCCGGTGAATCGGGGAACCTTAGCCTGGAAGCAAAGAAAGTAATTATTGAACAACTGCAGGAGGCTGCCATTCTTACAGATAAAGATTGGCGCGAGTTTGTGGAACTGTTCGAAATGGTACACAGTGGGTTTTTCGAAAGGCTTAAAGAGAAGTATCCTGATTTGACAACTTCTGAAACCCGGTTACTGGCGCTGTCAAGATTAAACCTCGGGAACAAAGAGATGGCCATTATGCTGGGGGTGGGCACCGGGGCTATCCGGCAAAATAAATTGCGGATACGGAAAAAGACCGGCATGGATCAGTTTGCCGATATTGAATCTTTTGTGTCGTCCATTTAAGCGGCCCTTTCAGGGCGCTTGCCACATACAGCCCTGCAACAACCCAATGCGTTACATTGGGTTAAAATAAGTTGCCACTTCGTGGCGCATCTACACTTTCTATTGGCAGTACCTTTCAAGAGTTTTATCTGGTTGAAAGCCACTTCATTTCAGCCCGGGGCAACGTCCCGGGCAATTAAATGAAACACCCCGCATCGCCCTGAAAGGGCAGGTTAAATGCGTTGCACCAGGTTGCAGCATATTGTCACTTCGTGGTGTGAAATACTCATATGTCGCTGTATTACAGTTATATATTTGCTTTGTGACGTTTTGTAACGCCCGAAATTTCCTCACGGATATTTATTGGCTTTATTTTGTCTGCTTAAAAATAACAATACTAAAAATGAAACAATTCTACCAAACCCCCAACCCGGTAATAGCCTGCCGGAGAATAATATTAGCGCTGCTTTTTATGGCAGGAAGTTTTATGGGGCATGCCCAGATTTTGTTCGTAAAAGATACTACGGCACACCTGAACCAAATGGGCGAAGGAGCTATAGTGGCAGCCGACCTCGATGGCGATGGCATTAAAGACATCCTCCAAAGTGGGAGGCTTTCTTATGGTCCAACATGGGAACAACGAACCACCATTGCCTGGGGGCAACCAGGGTACCATTACCCTGCTAATGAACCCATATTTGACCAAACGGGCACAGCTTTGGTTAAGGCCGTTGATATAGACAGCGACAGCGACCTGGACGTGATACTTTTAGGCTTTGAGATTTATGATCTTTATGAAGTTAGCTTGGCGGTTCGTATCTACGAAAACCTGGGCGGGCGCAACTTTGCAAAAAGAACGGATATGGGAGACCTGGGAGCGTCTGGCCCGCAAGGATTATATAAAGGCGATATGGCTTTTGCCGATGTTGACGGCGATGGCGACCAGGACCTCTGTATTGCCGGGGTTGATAATTATTCCAATGTTCCGGCGGTTCGCATCCTTTTTAACGATGGCACAGGCCGTTTTTATATCGATGAACCATTTGTTGGCGGCTGGGCCTGGGGGAATAATGCCCGGGTGTGTTTTGGCGATATTGATAACGACGGCGACCCCGATCTTTTAGTCTCAGCACAAAACGCATACGCGACTGGCTGCAGTTCATGTGATGAGGGTATTGCTGAAAAAATGTTCCTAAACGATGGTACCGGTAATTTTACCCTGCTGGAGGGAACGCCATTTGTTGCTTTAGAGGGTGGGTCAGTTACCATGGGCGATGCCAACGGCGATACTTTCCTCGATGTGCTGATTACCGGCGATAATCCATCAAGTTCTTCTGTCACTAAGTTGTATTTTGGTGATGGCGCCGGAAATTTTACCCCGGCCTCCACTTCTTTTCCGGGAATATCAGGAGATGGAAAATTTATAGACGTGGATAACGACGGCGACCTCGATGTGCTCCTTGATACTGGGGCTAAATATTTTTATGAATCACACTCTGCACATGGTATTAGCTATCTCTATGAAAATGATGGTACGGGCGCTTTTACCCTGGTGACAACAGACCAACCCTTTATCGGCCTTGTTAAAGGTGACCAATGGTATAGCCATATCACGGTGGAGGATCTGAACGAGGACGGCCTGATGGATGTGATCGTATTTGGTACACATTGGGGACCCTGGAGTGAACAAGCCAATGTATATTTAAATGCTTACGATACCATTGCCCCGGTAGCCGATGCCCCCACCTTGCCCGATATTGCTGCGGCATGTGAAGTGGCCTCCTTAACCCCGCCTACCGCTACCGATAACAACGATGGCAGTATTACCGGCACCACCGGTACCGGTCTGCCCATAACCGCCTCCACCACCATCACCTGGACCTTTACCGATAACAACGGAAACACCAGCACACAAACTCAAAATGTAATTATTGCCGATGCTACTGCCCCGGTGCCGGATGCAGCCACCTTGCCCGATATTACTGCCGAATGTGAAGTTACGTCCTTAACCCCGCCAACAGCTACCGATGCCTGCTCGGGCAGCATCTCCGGAACCGCTGATGCCACCCTGCCCATCACCACTTCCACAAGCATTACCTGGACATTTACCGATAACAACGGTAACGCCAGTACACAAACCCAAAACGTAGTCATTACCGATGCTGTCGCACCGGTGCCGGATGTGGCAACATTACCCGATGTATCCGACCCCTGTGAAGTCACTTCCTTAACACCGCCCACTGCTGCCGACAACTGTGCAGGTACGGTTACAGGTACAACCACTGCCCGTTTACCAATTAAGGCTACCGCCAAAATTACCTGGACATTTACCGATAACAACGGCAATACCAGCTCCCAGTTCCAAAACGTGATCATTAAAGATACCAAAGCCCCTGTACCGGATGCGGCGACGCTACCGGATATTACAGCCGAATGCGCAGTGACCTCATTGCTCCCGCCAACAGCAACGGATAATTGCGTGGGGACAATTGCGGGAAAACCCAATATCAGCCTGCCCATAACCGCCTCAACCACCCTTACCTGGACGTTTACCGATAATAATCACAACACAGCTACTCAAACACAGAATGTGCTTATTACCGACAGTACCGTCCCTGAGCCTGATGTGGCAACCTTACCAGATATCATTGCTGAATGCGAGATTACCTCACTGACAATACCAACAGCTACCGATAACTGTGCAGGGACAATAAGCGGAACTTACGATGTAACACTTCCAATCACCACGCAGGGGACAACCGTAGTTACCTGGACTTATGATGACGACAATGGCAATACAACTACGCAAACGCAAAATGTAGTTATTGATGATGTAACTGCCCCGGTAGCCGATGTAGCAACCCTGTCTGATGTTACTGCTGAATGCGAAGTTACTTCGTTAACCGCACCAACAGCTACCGATAACTGTGCCGGAACTATAACCGGAACTTATGACGTTACAC
>JBNKTK010000013.1:0-50101 GCA_050298035.1 Mangrovibacterium sp.
AAATACAAGGGATTGGATCCGGAAGCTGGTAGCTCGACCGACAACCGCCAAGGTGTTGACCGCGGTATTTACCCGATTGCCGGAAAGATTATGTTTGGATTCTCACTTAACTTTTAACCCAAAACTGCCGAAACATGAAATTTTTAAATCAATATAAAATTTTTGCAGGATTATTAATTCTTGCGCTGAGTTCCTGCAGCGAAAGCTTTTTGGATGTAAGTCCGAAAGGCGCTTTAACCAGCGAAACCTACCTGAAAACCGACGATGATGTGAAGACCGCTTTGGTTGGTGTGTACAACAGTATGCAGCATAACTTTTCGAGCGGTAGCTGGGCCAGTGTTTTCTTCATTAAAAACCTCCCGGGCGACGACTGCCTTGCGGGTTCTTCCGAAGGTGACCAAACAGGCTATCAAAATATCGACGACTTCAAAGTTGAGACTGACAACGATAAGATTGAGTTGCTGTATAAAAACTCGTATCGGACCATTAATCGTTGCAATACCATTATTGAACGGGTTGTGGCTGATACGGACGTGAAAACGGCGATTATTGCCGAAGCAAAAGCCATTCGGGCTTATACCTATCTGGATTTGGTAACTATGTTTGGCGGAGTTCCGCTGATGACTGTTAACCCGGAGAGCGAAGCCGACTACCACAAGCCAAGGGCTACTGCAGCTGAAATCTACACACAAATTGAAAAAGATCTGACCGAAGCTATTCCGGTGTTGCCTCTGAAAAGCGTATACAGTGCTGCCGATAAATACCGTTTCTCAAAAGGTATGGCTCAGGCTGTTTTGGGCAAAGCCTATCTTTACCAAAAGAAATACAGTGATGCTGTTACCCAATTGGCTGCCGTAATCAGTAGTGGCGAGTACGATTTGGAACCCAATTTTGCCGATGTTTGGTCGAAAGAAAGCGAATTTGGCATCGAATCGTTGTTTGAAATTTCGTATACTTCGAAAGAATCATACGACTGGGGAACATTCCCTTGGGGCGGTGATAACGAAAGTAATATTGAAGTGCAGTTGCAGGGACCACGCGGTGATTTGTTCGATTTAAGCAACAGTACCCTGCCGATTATCAACGGTTGGGGATTCAACATGCCATCGGCCAAAATTGGACATGCATTTGAAGCAGAAGGAGATGTTGTTCGCGGAGCTGCAACAGTGATGTCTGCCACTGATTTTATCGCTTCGGGCGGTGCGATTAAAGACCCGAATGCCCACGATTACGAGGGGTACATGCGCATGAAATATGTTACCCGCGCCTCGGAAACAGGCGGTAGTATTTTGGAACTGAACTATTCCACTAACTGGCGGCTAATGCGCTATGCCGATGTGTTGTTGATGGCCGCTGAGGCATACCATTTCGATAATCAGGATTCGAAAGCGTTAATCGAACTGGATAAAGTTCGTGAGCGCGCTCAACTGGCTGATGTTCCTGCTTCGGCTGATGTGTTTGCTGCTATCGTCAAAGAACGTGAATTGGAGTTGGCTTTTGAAGGCTCACGTTTCTGGGATTTGGTGCGTTGGGGTTTGGCAGAACAGGAATTGGGTAGTTTAGGTTTTGTAAAAGGGAAACACGAACTGTTCCCTATCCCGCAGAACGAAATTATTATCAATAACGGAATTACGCCGGATGATCAAAATCCGGGCTATTAATTGAGACGGGATTTTTTTAAACTGAATTCAATATTGAAGTTTGCTACAGCCCCGTTTCAGGCGGGGCTGTTTTTTTATAGTTAAAGTTCGTAGTATATGAAAGATATAAACAAACAGCTTGCGGTAGCAGTGTTGCTTCTGGCAGCCTGTCAAGCTAAACCGGCATCCGAACAGGCTGAAAAAATTCAAATTAAACGTGTTCCCGAAAAGCTGGTGGTTTACGAGACTTCCGATTCGCTTGGTTTGCGACTTGAGCAGACGGGGGAGTATAAATTGGTCGATTTTGGCCAGCCAACAGAAAGACAACCAAGTGTATTTGTCGATCCGACGCATGAATTCCAGACTTTTGTGGGTATTGGTGGCGCGTTGACTGATGCTTCCGCTGAAGTTTTTGCAACTCTTCCAAAAGAGCAACAAGAGAAATTCCTGACTGCCTGTTACGACAAAGAAAAAGGTATCGGTTACAATTTAGCCCGAACCAATATAGCCAGTTGTGATTTCTCGGGAGAAAGCTATGACTATGTTGCAGAGATGGATTCGAACCTTGAAAGTTTCAATATTGACCATGATCGTCAGTACAGGATTCCATTTATTAAGCGGGTTATTCAGGCTACAGGCGGAGAGCTAAAGCTTTTTGCCAGTCCGTGGAGCCCACCAGCCTGGATGAAAGATAACAACGACCGCTTGCATGGCGGCCATCTTTTAGAACAATACAAACAGGCTTGGTCCGACCATTTTGTGAAATTTATTTCTGCTTATCAGGCAGAAGGTATCCCGGTTTGGGGGTTGACTGTTCAGAATGAACCGATGGCCGTTCAAATTTGGGAATCTTGTGTTTATTCGGATACAGAAGAGCGTGATTTTGTTAAAAATTATCTGGGACCAACTTTGGAAAAAGCGGGTATGAGCGATAAAAAGCTGATCGTTTGGGACCACAACCGCGACCTGATTTTTCAGCGTGCTTCAACTATGCTGAATGATCCTGATGCAGCAAAGTATGTTTGGGGAGTTGGTTTTCACTGGTATGAAACCTGGACAGGCGGTGATATGCAGTTCGAAAATGTGAAACGGGTAAAGGAAGCTTTTCCTGATATCAACCTGGTATTTACGGAGGGTTGTGCGGAAGTATTCGACCCGAAGCGAATAGAAAGTGTCGCCCTTGGCGAGCGTTACGGGCACTCGATGATTAACGACTTTAACGCAGGCTGCGTTGCCTGGACTGATTGGAACGTACTGCTTGACGAAAACGGCGGCCCCAATCATGTGGGCAACTTCTGTTTTGCACCAATCCATGCCAACACACAAACCGGTGACCTGACTTACACTAGCAGCTATTATTATATCGGGCATTTCTCCAAATTTATTCAACCCGGGGCAAAACGAATCAGTTGTTCAACCAATCGTGACATTTTAGAGGCTACAGCTTTCCTTAACCCGGACGGTAAAATAATTGTAGTGGTAATGAATAGCAGTGATAAAGAGCTTCCATATAAATTGTGGATGGCCGGTGGCAAAGCAGCCGACATCACCGCCTTACCACATTCGATCATTACAGCTGTCCTGTAATCGAAATCTCTTAGAAATGATTAATTGACCATAAACAGAATGGATTTAGTAATAATAGCCGTAGGTGTAAACTTACGGTGAAATGGAGCCATGCAGCCGGAAAGAACCCCGAAGGGGGCAACAGAGTTCCACTCCAAAAACGAAAAAGGTTGAACCGAAAGAATTGTTCAACCTTTTTGTTATGGCTTTATAATAATCTAACCGAGTGGCGGATATTTTCTGACATCCGTTTCATGCATCATTTGGTAAATAGTTTCTTAAATCCGCTCTACGTTGCCATGGTGAAATGTTCGCCGTCGATGTCGTAAGCCGGGCGGTGTCCATAGCCGGTAACGTGTAGGGTGCCGTGTCGAGGTGATCGAAGGCCTGTTGTTCTTCCAATACTTTTTGCATCATGTAAGCTGTGCCGCCACCAGAAACATCTTCATCAACAAAAATCACCTTCTGTGTCTTTCAGCCATAGAAAGCAACAAGCCTTTTCTTCAGCAGGAATTTCTCTTTTGAATGACAGAATGCTTGTGTCGTAACTTCTCAATTGAGTATATTTAGCCTTCCTTTTTGATCATAGAAAAAGAGTAAAAAGGATTTGCATGAAACCTAAACCAAACAATCAACTTGTGATTGTTGCCGGTTGCAGGTTTTTCTGTGATCATTTTATAAACCAAATCAGTATAAACAACAACCCATGAGCGCCAGATTAAATATTCTTATTGCCTTTCTTTTTTGTGTTTCCGCACACAATTTAGTTGCACAATCATTTCAGCCTGTCGAATATGTGAATACATTGATGGGGACCGATTCGGAATTTAAGCTTTCATCGGGGAATACATACCCAGCTGTTGCTTTGCCGTGGGGGATGAATTTCTGGACACCGCAAACCAATAAAATGGGTGATGGCTGGGTGTACGGATACGATGCCAACAAAATACAGGGCTTTAAGCAAACACATCAGCCCAGCCCATGGATTAACGATTACGGCCAGTTTTCGCTTTTTCCTTTAACCGGTGAGCTGAAAATTAAAGGGGAAGACCGTGCCAGCTGGTTTTCGCACAAAGCAGAAACGGCCAACCCTCATTACTATAAAGTGTACCTGGCCGACTATGACGTGACTACCGAAATTACCCCGACTGAACGAGCAGCCATGTTCCGGTTTACTTTCCCTGAGAATGCCCGGTCGTATGTGCTTGTTGATGCGTTTGACCAAGGTTCGTACATAAAAATCATCCCTTCAGAAAATAAGGTAATTGGTTACACAACCCGTAACAGCGGCGGTGTGCCGGATAATTTCAAAAACTATTTCGTGGTGGTTTTCGACAAGCCATTTGTGACAGCCGATGTATGGCGCAACGATCTTGTTGTTGCCGGGAAATCGGAATTGAAAGACGATCATGTGGGGGCAGCTATTCAATTTAAAACAAAGAAAGGTGAGCCGGTTTGTGCCCGGGTGGCCTCTTCTTTTATCAGTTTTGAACAGGCTGAGCGCAACCTGAAAGAGTTGGGGGACGATTCATTCGACGAAGTGAGAGCAAAAGGCGAGGCTATCTGGAATACTGAATTGTCGCGCATTATGGTTGACGGCGGGACTGATGATCAACTTAAAACTTTTTATTCCTGCCTTTACCGGGTGATGCTTTTCCCGCGCAAGTTTTACGAGTTCGACGAAAGTGGGAATGTTGTTCATTACAGCCCGTATAATGGGAAAGTATTGCCGGGCTACCTGTTTACAGATAATGGATTTTGGGACACGTTCCGGGCGGTATTTCCTTTTTTCAACCTGATGTACCCGTCGTTGAATGAAAAAATACAGGAAGGGTTGGTGAATGCTTACCGGGAGAGTGGTTTCTTGCCGGAGTGGGCCAGTCCGGGACATCGCGATTGTATGATCGGCTCCAACTCAGCGACCATCGTGGCCGATGCTTATTTGAAAGGCGCGCGCGGTTACGACATTGACGCACTTTGGGAAGCGGTTGTAAAAAACACAACGAACGAAGGCCCGTTGCATTCGGTTGGCCGTTATGGATGCGATTATTACAACAAATTGGGCTATGTACCTTACAATGTTGGGATAAACGAGAATGTTGCCCGAACCCTGGAATATGCCTTTGCCGATTTCACGATCTACCAGTTGGGGAAAGCATTGGGTAAGCCTGAAAAGGAGATTGCTGTTTTTGCCAAACGTGCCATGAATTATCGAAATGTATTCGACAAAGAGAGCAAATTGATGCGCGGCAAAAATGATGATGGTACCTTCCAGTCGCCGTTCAGCCCGTTTAAGTGGGGCGACGCCTTTACCGAGGGTAACAGCTGGCATTATACCTGGTCGGTTTTTCACGATGTACAGGGACTAATTGACCTGATGGGGGGCAAAAAAGAATTTGTCAGTATGCTCGATTCGGTTTTTGTAGTGCCGCCAATTTTTGATGATTCGTATTACGGACAGGTGATTCATGAAATACGGGAAATGCAGATTATGAACATGGGAAACTATGCACATGGCAACCAGCCGATCCAGCACATGATATACCTGTATAACTATGCCGGTGAGCCCTGGAAAACGCAGTACTGGGTAAGTGAAGTGATGAACCGCCTTTATCTGCCAACACCGGATGGATATTGTGGTGACGAGGACAATGGGCAAACATCGGCCTGGTATGTGTTCAGCGCAATGGGTTTTTACCCGGTAACCCCTGCTGTTCCGGAGTATGTGATTGGTGCTCCTTTGTTTAAGAAGATCACGGTCAGCCTGGAGAACGGGAACAAAATTGAAATCGATGCACCGAAGAACAGTGCAGGGAACCGCTATGTGGAAGGGATTGAATTTAATGGGAAAACTTATGGCAAAAACTATTTCAATTATAGCGAATTGCAAAAGGGGGGAACGATTCATTTCGAAATGGGCGAGAAGCCCAATAAAGCCAGGGGGACGGAAGAAGCTGATTTTCCTTATTCGTTTTCACGCGATTGCAAGTAATATTTTTTTAAATTGACGATTTACCATTAAGAGGCGTTTGCGGTTTGTCTTCTGTTGTGATTTGGATTTTTAACTTTAGGGGATTTTATTCATGAAAAATGGTAATCCGAAATTCAATGATACCTCACATTCTCTGTGGTTAAATAGAAAAGTGAAAGTAGGAGCGGGGGATAACTTGACAACAAAATAACCCATGCGGAATAAACAAAATTGGCCTAAAAATGTGAATACTGAAAAATCAGCTATATTTTATTGTCAGAACAACTATAACTAACTAATATGAAAAACCTGTTTTTAACATTTGCCTTCGTGCTAGGTTTGAACATCAGTTTATGGGCACAATACCAATATCCGTTTCAAAATCCGGACCTTCCGGTTGAAAAGCGTGTGGATGATCTGGTTTCCCGGTTGACCGTTCAGGAAAAGATTAGTCAGACACTTTACAATGCACCAGCCATTGATCGTTTGGGAATCCCCAAATATAATTGGTGGAACGAATGTTTGCATGGCGTTGCCCGTGCGGGATATGCGACAGTTTTTCCCCAATCAATTTCCATTGCCGCTTCGTGGGACAAGAATCTGATTCACGATGTGGCCTCAGTCATTTCGGATGAGGCACGTGCTAAGCACCACGAATTTGTTCGTCGCGGCGAGCGGGGCATTTACCAGGGATTGACCTTTTGGTCGCCAAACATCAACATTTTTCGCGATCCACGGTGGGGGCGGGGACACGAAACCTATGGTGAAGACCCGTACCTGACCGGACAAATGGGAAAAGAGTTTGTGCGTGGCTTGCAGGGCGATGACTCTGATTACCTGAAAGTGGTGGCAACGGCAAAACATTATGCTGTGCACTCAGGCCCGGAACCTTTGCGCCATGAGTTTGATGCCCGTGTCAGCGAATGCGATTTGCGGGAGACGTATTTACCGGCTTTCCGCACGTTGGTTGTCGATGGCGGTGTTTATTCGGTAATGGGCGCCTACAACCGGTTCAGGGGCGAGGCGGCTTGTGCCAGTAACGAGCTGTTTGACATTCTTCGTAACGAATGGGGTTTTAAAGGTTATGTGGTCTCCGACTGCTGGGCTATTTCCGATTTCTGGAAGTTTCACAAAATTGTTCCTGATGCTGCTTCTGCTGCTGCGTTGGCCGTAGAAGCCGGTTGCGACCTGAACTGCGGGGACACATACAATGCGCTGGACGAAGCTTTGGAAAAAGGATTGCTTCGGGAAGAAGACCTGGATGTAGCTGTTAAACGACTGTTTACTGCCCGTTTCAAGTTGGGGATGTTCGATCCGGTTGAACGGGTGGAATATGCTCAAATCCCGTTTTCGGTGAATGACAGTCCTGCTCACGATAAACTGGCGCGCGAAGCTGCCCGCGAAAGTATTGTCCTTCTGAAAAATGAAAATAGCACGCTGCCCTTGTCAAAATCACTCAAAACCATTGCGGTTATTGGCCCAAATGCCGATGAGGTGCAATCACTTTGGGGAAATTACAACGGCATTCCGCGTAACCCGGTAACTGTTTTGCAAGGCATCAAAAATAAGGTTGAGCCGCAAACAGAGGTCGTATATGCACCCGGAAGTTTGCTGGCCGAAGGCATCCCGGCCATGAAGCCAATTCCGTCGATTTACCTGGAAACACCGGATGGCAAGCAGGGAATCCGGGGTGAATATTTTGCCAACAACGACCTGGGAGGTGAGCCGCTCTTTACCCAGGTTGATGACAATATTGATTTTGTTTGGGACATTGGTACTCCCGATCCACGCCTGGAAACCGGTAGCTTCAGTATCCGCTGGACAGGCTATGTTGTTGCTCCAAAAACCGGAACTTATTATTTCACCGATTGGGGAAAACCCTACATGAAACTCACGCTGTATGACGGAACTGAGACCGGCGGAAACCATGAGCACCACGGGGTTGTCAATCCGGATAAACTGGATTTGGCGGCTGGTGAGAAATATAAAATTGAAGTTGAATACCAAAATTATTATGGCGATGCCACAGCCCGTTTGCTTTGGGCAGAACCACAGGAAAACTTGTTGCAACAGGCTGTTGACGTTGCCAAAAAATCGGATATTGTTGTTTTAGCGTTAGGGTTGAACGAGCGACTCGAAGGAGAGGAAATGAAAATTCAGATAGATGGTTTTTCCGGTGGCGACCGTACCAATCTGAACCTGCCCAAAACACAAATTGAGCTGATGAAAGCCATTGTGGCAACCGGCAAGCCTGTTGTGTTGGTGCTGATAAATGGCAGTGCGCTTTCTGTCAACTGGGCTGCCGATAATGTGCCAGCCATTCTTACTGCCGGCTATCCCGGACAACAAGGCGGAAATGCCATTGCCGATGTGCTGTTTGGCGATTATAACCCGGCTGGTCGTCTCCCGGTTACCTACTACAAGTCGGTTGACCAACTGCCTGCCTTCGAAAATTACGATATGGAAGGACGTACTTACCGTTACTTTCGTCAGGAGCCACTGTACCCGTTTGGGTACGGTTTAAGTTATACCAACTTCAGTTACAGTAATCTGCAATTGCCTTCAAAAGTAAAAATGACTGAGCCGGTGACGGTTTCTGTTGATGTTACCAACACCGGAGGTATGGATGGCGATGAAGTGGTGCAACTTTACCTCACAGACGAAAAAGCGTCTACGCACCGGCCGATCCGCCAGTTGGAAGGTTTCGAGCGCATACACCTGAAAAAAGGGGAAACAAAAACCGTAAGTTTTACCATCGAACCACGCCAACTGTCGATGATCAACAAGAAAGACCAGCGGGTAATTGAACCTGGATGGTTCACCATTGCGATTGGGGGCGAGCAACCGGGGGGCTCGGGGCGAACCGATGCTGCCAGCACCACTACTGTTTCAGGCCGTTTGCAGGTAATTGGTAAAACGACTGTGATTGAGTAAATACAAATTCATTTATGTGATCCCGGGCAATTGAGTTTACCCGGGATTTTTCATGTTTTATTATTCGCTGAGCAACTCCTGTGTCGGTTCGTTTTTAATTTTGATTAAATATTTCATTAATTTGTGTTCTGATAAAGACCTTCAATATGGCCAATTTCGAGCAAATTTTCCGGAAATATCATACTCCTCTTTTTTTATATGCTTATAAATTTGTTTTAAATGAGGCAGTAGCGCTCGATTTGGTTCAGGATGTTTTTGCGGTGGTCTGGGAAAAGAAAAAGTCAAAATTAGATGATGAACATTTAAAAGCGTTTCTTTTTCATGCTTTGCGAAATGCTTGCCTAAATCACCTGAAACATGAACGGATCGTACATAAGCACGAAGAAGAACAGCGATCAGTTTTTGCCGGATTGGAATTGCACCATTATGAGAGTGGGGAGAAATCATTAATTGAAAAAGAAGGCATTGAGCGAATCTATGCGGCAATTAATTCACTTTCCGATATTCATCGTGAAATAATTGAACTGAGCCGTTTGGAAGGTCTTAAAAATAAAGAAATTGCCGATCGCTTAAATATTCCCGTTCGTACGGTTGAAACCAGGTTGTTCCGGGCTTTGTCTGAGTTGAAACAAAAAATCTCCGAAAAATTATTCCATATCTTGTTGAATTTCTGTTGGATAAGTAATAAATGAAAATTTGTCACTTTTTTTTGACGTAGTTTTTCACGTTAAGTTGTGTTGATAGTAAAAGGAAAAAAGCCTTGACTATGAGCACTGAAATAGATAAAGAAAGATTAATCGCCCGGTACCTTAATGGTGAGCTTTCAGATGGAGATGCAGCAGAATTGTTGGATTGGATCCAACTCTCAGATGAAAACAAAAGGTTGTTTCTCGAGATAAAAGATGTTTGGGATACCAGTAAATCAACCTCATTCAACGAAACAGAACAATTACTTCACTTTTATAGAAGGCAGACATCACGAACAAAACCACGCAAATTGTCTGTTTGGGTTTCAGGCTGGGCAGTTGCTGCTGTTTTGCTTGTTGGATTATTGTTGGGAAACCTGTTCCATATCAGTGAAAATAAGATTTCCAGCCAGATCGAATCATTTGTTGTGCCAATGGGAGCCCGGTCTGAGGTATTGTTGGCTGATGGGACAAAAGTTACTTTAAATTCAAACAGTAGTTTGGTGTTGGATGAAAACTTCTCATCAAAAAAACGATCGGTCACACTGGACGGTGAAGGATATTTTGAAGTTAAATCCGATAAAAATCATCCTTTTTTGGTTAAGACTCAGAAGTTTGATGTAACGGTAACCGGAACCCGGTTTAATGTGAGTAGTTATAAGGATGATCAACAGATTAGTGCAACACTGGCTGAAGGCCGTATCCGGCTTACCTCAAAAGACCATAAAACGATTGTTTTGGAACCCGGCCAAAAACTGAGTTTTGATCAGAAAACAATGGAGCCAACTTTGGAATATGCAGATGTTGAATCTGAAATGGCGTGGGTTGAAGGGGAATTTAATTTTGAGAATATACCTTTTCCCGATTTAATTCGACGGTTGGAACGTTCCTATGGTGTAACACTGGCATACGACAATACCGAATTTATGACATTGGAATTCACCGGTCGGTTTACAAACCAGGAAACAATCTGGCAGGTTCTGGATGCTTTGAAGCTAATTGCTCCGCTCGATTACAAAAAACGAAACTTCAGGGAATTTGAATTAATCTATAAGCCTATGTAACTAAAAATAAAGGCGGTTTGTCGCCACAACATCCCGCCTTTCTAAAACAATCAAATAATTAATTGTCTAAACATTTCAAATGTATGAAAAAAAAACGTAACGAGGGGGACTATGCCCAATGGGCAGATTTTCCCAAAATTTATCGCATTATGAGACTAATGTTTCTTTTCATGTTGGTGGCGTTGATACAGGTATCAGCATCTACTTATTCTCAAAACACAAAACTGAGCATCTCAGGGAAGAACATCACGATTGAAAAGGTTCTTGGTCAGATTGAAGATCAGACTGATTATTCTTTTTTCTACAATGCCCAGGAAGTGGATTTGTCACGTTTCGTGAATATTGATTTTAAAGACCAGTCGATCAGTGAAGTATTGGATCAACTTCTGGCAGGTACCGATCTGACCTATACAATTAATAATAAATTGATTGTCATTCACCAGGGAAAAGAAATATTCTCCCAGGTTGTGAACCAACAGGGAGAAGTAACAGTGACCGGGAAAGTTATTGATGAGTCCGGATTTGAATTGCCGGGGGTTACAGTTTTGGAAAAAGGAACAACCAATGGAACCATCACCGATTTTGAGGGGCGTTATACCCTGAAAGTGAAAAGTAATGCTGTTTTGCAGTTCTCTTTTGTGGGAATGAAACCACTGGATATTCCAGTGGCAGGCAAAACTGTTATTGATGCGAAAATGATGGAAGAGACAATTGGTCTGGAAGAAGTAGTCGCAATTGGTTACGGGGTAGCTAAGAAAAGTGACCTTACCGGTGCAACAACCCGTCTGACCACTGACGATTTGAATAAAAGTGTTTCTACATCTCCGGTTGAGATGATGCAAGGCCGTGTTTCAGGGGTAAATATAACCCAGAATAGTGGAGAACCGGGAACTGGGATGACCGTTCGTATTCGTGGATCGAACTCCATTCGGTCAGGCCAGGATCCATTGTATGTGGTGGATGGGGTTCCATTGGATAATGCGGATATTACTCCGGATGGCGGTTCGGCCTCAGGATACGGTGGTGGTGCCAATAAAAACCCGCTAAGCTTCCTTAACCCGGATGATATTGAATCGATAGATATCTTAAAGGATGCTTCTTCTACCGCAATTTATGGTGCACGTGGTGCCAATGGCGTGGTAATCATTACTACCAAAAAAGGTAAAAAAGGACAGGCAACTATTTCCTATGACGGTTACATGGGCGTATCCGAAATTCGTGAAAAACTGGATATTTTGACTGCAAAAGAGTTCCGTTCTTACACCAGGTCTGATGGATCAAAACTTCTTGACTTGGGAGCCTCTACTGATTGGCAGGACCAAATATATACCACTGGGATTACCAATAGTCACAATCTTTCTTATGGTGGTGGAAATGAGAATTCTACATATCATGCATCATTGGGCTATTTAAATCAGGAAGGCATTGTGAGATCTACCGGTATGGAGAAAATTAACGGAAGTATCAAGGTTACTCAGAAAGCCTTCAATGGGCGTTTAAATCTGGCTGGTAATTTAACAGCATCACATATTAAGGATTCCAGAGCTCCTATTGCCGATGCGGAAAGCGGTTCCGGTTTTGAAGGTGACCTTATTCTATCAGCTTTGAAATTAAATCCAACTTTCCCGATTTACAATCAGGATGGTTCTTATTATCAGCATGCAATTGACCAGCGTAACCCAGTGGCTATGATTAACCTGATTGATGATGAAACTCAAACAGACCGTATTTTAACCAACATGACTGCTGAATTGGAAATCGCAAAAGATTTGAAATACAAGCTGAATGTTGGTTTGGACCGTACTGATGCTGAACGTAGGGTAAATCAGAATCAACAACTAACATATCTGTCAAATAAAGGAGAAGCTGATATTAATAATATCACAGCCAATAACACGCTGGTTGAAAACTATCTTACTTACCTGAAAGACTTAGGAGAAGACCATTCGTTTAATTTTCTTTTAGGGCATGCTTACCAGTTGATTAAAGTGACCACGCATAACACGAATGTAACTGGCTTCGAAGTCGAAGGTGTAAAATATACCAATAATTTGGGATACGGTAACTTTTCGCAAGCGACTGTTGCTTCTACAGCCTATGAACGTGAATTACAGTCTTTCTTTGGCCGTATAAATTACTCCTATAAAGATAAATATCTGCTTACCTTTACTGGTCGTTTCGATGGTTCATCCAAATTCGGTGAAAATAAAAAGTATGGTTTCTTCCCGTCTCTGGCAGCAGCATGGAGAATTACTCAGGAAGATTTCATGAAAAATAACACTTCAATCAGTAATCTGAAACTTCGCCTGGGATGGGGACGCACCGGTAACCAGGAAATTCCGGATAAAATCTCATTGTTGGCAGTTGGAACAACTGCCAGTGCCAATGGTTATTTTGGTGGAGTTTCTTCCCCGGGTATAACTTTCCTGCGTACTCCAAATCCGGATATCCAGTGGGAAACTACATCCCAAACCAACCTTGGCGTTGATTTCGGATTTTTCAAAAATCGCCTTTCAGGAGCAATTGATTACTTCCATAAAAAAACCATTAATGTGTTACTTGAAGTACCTGCAAAAGCTCCGGCAGCAACACAAACCCAATGGCAGAATGTTCCCGGGCTGAATATCATTAATAATGGGCTTGAATTGAGCTTGAATGGAATTCTTATTGACAAAAAAGATTTCAGCTGGGATGCAGGAATCACTTTCTCATATGTCAAAAATGAGGTAAAGGATCTTCCTGTTAAGTTAATTGAAACAGGTAATGCTGCCGGACAGGGGTTGACAGGTACCAGAGTTCAGATCATTACCAATGGTGAACCAATAGGAACATTCTATGGTATGGTTTTTCAGGGATTTGATGCTAACGGGCTAAGTATCTATAAAGAAGATGCAGATGGCAATGAAGTAAAAGAATATTTGGGATCTGCCTTACCGGATTTTACCTTTAGCTTAAGTAGCAAAGTAACGTATAAAAATTTTGATCTCAGTATGTTCTGGTATGGTTCGCAAGGTAATAAGGTGTATAACAACACGGCAAATGCCTTATTTCTGAAAGGGCCTCTTGATAAAGGTCAGAATGTAACCAGGGAGATTTTAGGATCGAATGAAAGCCCTGCTAACTCAAATGCCTTCTCATCTCGTTTTATTGAAGATGCTTCTTTCCTGAGGTTGGGTAATGTGACCTTGGGGTACACTTTTGATACCCAGTCGATTGAGTGGCTTGGTAAAGCACATGTTTATGTCACCGGAAACAACTTGTTGCTTATTACGAAATATTCAGGTTATGATCCTGAAGTGGATTCTGCTGCCGGAGAAAACGGTGTGCCTTCCCTTGGTATTGACTATACCCAGTATCCAAAACCACGTACGTTTACTTTGGGTGTTAATCTTCAATTTTAATGACAATCTAAACTCGAATAAAAATGAAACAATATAAAATAATACTATTTCTTACAGTACTTGGCTTGTTGGGAACCGTTAGCTGTACCAACCTGGAAGAGAATGTACTGGATGAACAATTGGGGACCAATCTTGTGAACAACCCCTCAAACATTCAGGCGTTGATCAATGCGCCATACGGAAGTTTGAGAAGAATGATAGAATGGTATGACTACTGGGCGCTTCAGGAGGTAACTTCTGATGAGGTAATTATCCCTACCCGTGGAACCGACTGGTATGATAATGGCGCCTGGATGCAATTGCATTTGCAGACATGGAATTCTGATCATATCCGTCTAAAAAATGTTTGGGATGGGTTGAATCAGGGAATTTCAAGAGCTAATACAGCTATTTATTATATTGGCCAATTCCCACAGGATGCAACTACCGAACTGAATATTTATGAAGCCCGTTTTTTGCGTGCTTATTTCATGTATTATCTGAATGATCTGTTTCATCAGGTTCCTTTCCGTGAAGCTGACGAATTGGATTTCTCTATTACGCCAAAAGTATTAAACAGTAAACAGGCAATCGACTTTGTTATTTCTGAGTGCGAGGAAATTTTACCTCATTTGAAAAACAAATCTGAAATTGGATCAGATAGAGTGACCAAAGGTGCAGCTGAAGCATTACTTGCCAAAGCCTATCTGAATTATAGTGTTTTTGGTGATGAAGAGAAGTGGTCTGATGCAATTTCCTATTGCGATATGCTGATTAATGATACGCAATATGAAGTAGCTACTGACTACTGGGCCATGTTTCAGAAAGATGTAGCAGAACATCCCGAATTCATTTTACGTGTTCCCGATGATGATAACCTGGATCTTGGTACTGGTGCTGTGTGGGTGAATTTTACTCTGCATTACAGTCAGGTCTTTGGAAACATTACCAGTACCTGGAACGGGCCATCCACTACTTCTACTTTTTTCAATACCTGGGATCAGGAGAATGATGTTCGTTTTTACGATGACCGTATTAAAAGTGAAACTGGTTTCAATCAAGGGTTCCTGGCAGGTCAGCAATACGGATTGGATGGAACAGCTTTGAAACAACGAAACGGTGATCCATTGATCTTTGTTTCCGACATTAATTTGGAGAGCTCACCTGAAAATGCCGGTATTCGTGTGGTCAAATTTGCACCAAATCCGAATACCAATAACCAGTTTGCTGCACCGAATGATGTGCCTGTCATGCGGATCTCTGATATTTACCTGATGCGTGCTGAAGCTAAGTTGCGTAATGGTGATGAAACAGGCGCACTGGCTGATGTTAATTATATTCGCTCAAAACGCAGCGCTTCCGGGAAAACATTGCCGTCGTTGTCCAGTGTTACATTGGATGATATTCTGAAAGAACGCGGATTTGAGTTATATTGGGAAGGATTGCGCCGTCAGGATTTGATCCGTTTCGGAAAATTTACAAATGCATGGCAGGAAAAACCGGTAACCGATGCCAAACGTGAGATATTCCCGGTACCGACTTCTGCTGCAGATGTGAATGAAAACCTTGACCCGAATATGGGCAACTAAACCTGTTACTATCATAGTGGCCGCCGGTTTGCGGCGGCTACTTTTTGTTATTTGATTTAAATTAGAGTTTTAAGAATCTCGGGATCATTTGATCCTGAGATTCTTAAACTTCAGAAAAAGCTTATGCCGTGAGCAATACCATTGAAAAAATGGTTGTTCGGGCAGATAACGGACTTGTGGGACCAACTTCAAGAAAATGATTGAAAAAATGAGAATGCTTTGTTTTCTGGTATTTGCATTTATCCTTTGTAATCAGTTGAATGCACAGATTAGTCCTTCACGACAATATCCGCAATTGTTTCGTGACGTTCAGATGAACCGGACTTTTAAAGACCAGAAGACTTTTGTGGACTGTACCCCGAGAATAAACCCGGATAGCCTTGATCTGATTTATGCCCAAAAGAGAACAGATGTCGGCTTCAATTTAAAAGATTTTGTAGGTACCTATTTCGACACGATTCAAAGGGATACAACAGCGCTGTTAAATCATTTACACTTTTTGTGGGACGAACTGACACGCAACCCGGATCACACGCAGAAATATTCTACACTATTGCCGCTTCCAAATCCCTATATTATTCCTGGCGGACGATTTAAAGAGATTTATTACTGGGACAGCTATTTTACCATGCTGGGCTTACAGGTTGACGGAAAAACAGATATGATCCGGAACATGGTGGGTAACTTTGCTTTTTTGATTGTAACATACGGGCATATTCCCAATGGAAACAGAAGCTATTATCTTACACGCTCACAGCCCCCTTTTTTTGCTATGATGGTGGAATTGCTTGCTAAAGCAACAAACGACGAGCAAGTGTATGTCCGCTACCTCAATGCTATAGAAAACGAATACAGTTACTGGATGACCGGAGATAAGGTTGTAGACCTGGCAAACGGTACGAAATTGAACCACTATTGGGATGAAAACAACACACCCCGCCCTGAATCGTACAGGCACGATGCTGAATTACTGGAGCCCTCTGGTCGTGATTCTTCGCTTTTCCGTGACTTGAGATCAGCTGCCGAATCCGGTTGGGACTTTTCTACACGATGGTTTGAAGATGGTCGGAACCTGGGCAGCATCCAAACAACACAGCTTTTACCAGTCGATTTAAACTGCCTGCTCTATAAAGTAGAAACCATTTTGTCAAAAGCATATAAGCTGAAAGATGATATACAAAAGGCTGTTTATTATGCCGGTTTGGGCGAGAACCGAAAGCAGGCCATTCTGAAGTATTGCTGGAATGATGAACTGGGATTTTTCACCGATTATAATTTCTCAACTCAAGAATGTTCTTCGCAACTGACTCTGGCCGGTTTATTCCCTTTGTATCTGAAAATAGCTTTACCCGATCAGGCTGAAAAAATTATTGCTAAAATTGAATCGGATTTCCTGAAGTCCGGTGGATTGGTTACCACTTTGGTTGAGAATTCAGGTCAGCAATGGGATTCACCAAACGGCTGGGCGCCGTTGCAGTGGGTGGGTTATGTGGCCTTCAACAATTATAAACATGAACATTTGGCAAAAGAGCTTGCACAGAGGTGGATTAGGCTGAACAGCAAAATTTATTTTGAAACCGGGAAAATGATGGAAAAATATGATGTCATTGATCTGGATAAACCTGGTGCAGGGGGAGAATATGAAGGGCAGGATGGTTTTGGATGGACTAATGGGGTCTTTCTTCGGATGTGGGCTGAACTTCACAAGGATAGAAAATAGTAATAGGATTGCTATGTGAAAAAACAACCGTAATTTAACGGGTACAGAACCGCTATTGCATGACGTAATTTTATCAAAATAAAACCTAAAACAATAAAAATGAACTTATTTAAACGACTATTTACTGTCATATTTATTCTTATTTCAGGCAGTTTGTTTGCACAAGAAAGAGCGGCACTAATCAACGAACATGTAGCCGTATTTTATCCTGCCCATTTTGAGGCAGAGTGTCATTTACCCTCATTTGCTTTAGTTGAAGAACCAACGGAACAAGGAGCTTTGCCGGAGAACTGGAAAGTGAAAGTTGAATTTAGCGAGGCTTTTGGAAAATCCATGGCTTTCATTCAGGCCGATCCTCAGACCAATTTTTACGGAACGGGAGAATCGACAGGGGATTTGTTGAAAAACGGTTCAACTCGCAGATTATGGAATACCGATAATTTCATATACTTGAAAGATAACGGTAACCGGCTTTACCAGTCTCACCCCTGGGTGCTTGGTGTCCGACCCGATGGGACGGCTTTTGGCGTTTTGGCTGACAATACCTGGAAACAGGAGATTTCAATGGGTGAAGATATTTTGTTTACTTCTGACGGACCTGCTTTTCGTGTTTTCGTCATTGAAGGAAAAACACCTCAGGAAGTCGTTAAAACACTGGCCGACCTGACCGGAAAAATGAAGCTGCCACCACTGTGGAGTTTGGGATATCAGCAATGCCGCTGGTCGTACTATCCTGACACCCGCGTGAAAGAAATAGCCGATACATTTCGCATTAAACAAATTCCATGCGATGTCATCTGGATGGACATTCACTACATGGATGGGTACCGGATTTTTACCTTTTCACCTGATCGTTTCCCAAATCCGGCTGAAACAAACGAATACCTGCACCAAAAAGGTTTTAAATCGGTTTGGATGATTGACCCGGGTGTGAAAAACGAACCCGGATATTCCGTGTATGACTCAGGAACTGAAAAAGACGTTTGGGTGAAAAATGCCGATGGGCAAAACTATGTTGGAAGAGTTTGGCCGGGCGATTGTGTATTCCCGGATTTCACACAGGAAAAAACACAGCAATGGTGGTCGTCGTTGTATAAAGACTATATGGCAACCGGGGTTGATGGTGTTTGGAATGACATGAATGAACCAGCTGTATTTAACGGCCCGGACTTGACAATGCCCGTCAATAACAGGCATATGGGGGGTGAAAAATACCCAGGGGATACACATCTCCGCTATCATAACGTCTTTGGAATGATGATGGTGAAAGCTTCCCGCGAAGGCATTTTGGCAGCAAATCCCGACAAACGGCCTTTTGTGCTCACACGGTCAAATTATATTGGTGGCCACCGTTATGCTGCCACATGGACCGGTGATAACCATGCCTGCTGGGAACATCTGCGAATGTCGATTCCGATGAGCCTGAACTTGGGATTGTCAGGACAACCATTCAACGGGCCGGATATCGGTGGATTTGACGGGAATGCGACCCCGGAATTATTTGGACAATGGATTGCAACGGGAGCATTTTATCCTTTTTCGAGAGCACATACGATAGAAGGAAGTAAAAATCAGGAACCTTGGGCTTTTGGATCTGAAATTGAACAGGTAGCCCGTATCGCACTGGAGCGCAGGTATCGCTTGCTGCCTTATTTGTACACCCTGTTTCAGGAAGCTTCTGTAGATGGCATGCCGGTGATGCGACCGGTTTTCTTTGCCGATTTAAAAGATATCGATTTGCGCAGGGAAGAACAAGCGTTTATGCTTGGTTCCGATTTGTTGGTTGTCCCCAAATGGGCAGATCAACCTGTTTTACCTGACGGAATATGGCAAACGATCTCCCTGGTTGGTGAAGACTCTGGAAATAGTCAGTATCATCCTGATTTGAAGCAGCGAGGCGGTTCTATTATTCCGCTGGGAAAAATTATTCAATCAACCGAAGAATATAAAACCGATTCATTGACCTTGTTGGTTTGTCTCGATGAAAACAAAAAGGCCGAGGGCAGCTTGTACAGCGATGCCGGAGATGGTTTTGAATACCAAAACGGCCAGTATGCAATTGATCAGTTTAAAGCTGAAGTAACTGGAACCAAAGTGTTCGTTTCCTGCAGCAAAACGGAAGGTGAATTACCGGAAGTGAATCGCTACTACCGGGTCGGGCTCATTAGCCAAGCCGGTATTCAGTATTCCGGTTGGGAAAACGATGGTGAAATAGAGATTACATTACCCTGATTCAAACTGATAAACACAACTAACAGAAAGAAATATGAAGATTGGCTTAGTACGATTGGCATTTTTCATCTCAATAGTTGCATTTGCACAAATTGAAGTCGAAGGTCAACCTGCCTCATTGGTTAAGGAAACTGATCATTCGCTTTGGGAAATTCGGGCAACAAACCCGGAAAACTATGTGGGCATTGCCCTTTCAAACGGGCGAATTGGCTTAATGCCATCCAGCGAACCTTTTCAGGTAAAATCAATCATTCTGAATAATGTCTACGATCGGGAGTCGGAGAATGGCGTGAGTAAAATTTTGCCCGGAATCAATTTTTCGAATCTTGACGTGGTGATTGATGGTGACACGGTAAAACAATCGAATATTACCGATTGGCAGCAGGTTCTGAATATGAAGGAAGCCTGTCTGACTACCAGTTTCCGGTTTAAGAATAAGGCAGCAATCAGTTACAAAATCTACGCGTTGCGCGGGTTGCCTTATGTCGGGCTAATGGATGTAACCGTCAAATCCTTAGTTGATGACTTGAAAATGACCGTTGCCGGAAAAATGGTCTGTCCTTCAGATTACAAGGCCACCAGTTCAACTTTTCGGATTTTAAGAGATAATGAGGTACAAATGCCATTGTTACAATCGGTCGCAAAAAGCCCGTTCGGTAAGCATACGCTGGCAACCACTGCTTCTTTCATCTTTCAGCATGAATATCCGGAACTTCAGCATCTGGTGACATCGGCATTGGTTCATGAACTTCAGTTCGAACGGGAAATAGACCGAAATGAGAGCTATCATTTTTCGTGGTGCGGCGCGGTCTGCACCACCCAGGATTTTGCCGATCCTCAGAATGAGTCGGAGCGCATGGTGATTTACATGATATGTGGCAACGAGACCATGGCTGTCAACCAGCACAAACAACTTTGGGACGAGTTGTGGCAAAGCGATATCCACATTGAGGGTGACCCGGAATCGCAGCGCGATGTACGCCTGGCGTTGTATCATCTGTACGCCTTCTCCCTCGCAAATTCGCGTTTGAGCGTTGCACCGATGGGGCTTTCGTCGCAAGGGTACAACGGCCATATTTTCTGGGATTCGGAGTTGTGGATGTTTCCACCTTTACTCCTGTTGAACCATGGAGCTGCCCAATCAATGCTCGATTATCGTTTGGATCGTTTGGGCAAAGCGCAACAAAAAGCCCTGAGCTATGGTTTCAACGGAGCCATGTTCCCTTGGGAATCGGATGATACCGGAGAAGAAGCTACTCCAACCTTTGCACTCACTGGAACTTTCGAGCACCACATTACTGCCGATGTGGGCATTGCATTTTGGAATTATTACCGCTTGACACACGATCAAAATTGGTTAAAAGAAAAGGGATTTCCGGTTCTTCGCGAGGTGGCAGAATATTGGGTTAGCCGGGTAATCAAAAATGCCGACGGAACTTATTCAATCAAAAATGTGGTTGGGGCAGACGAATTTGCGCCAAATGTGGACGACAATGCTTTCACCAATGGATCGGTGAATGTGGTGTTGAACTATGCAAATGTTGCCGCCAGTGCATTGAATATCCAGGCTGATCCGGCATGGAAAGAAGTGGCTGATCACATATCGTTCAACTATTTCGATGATGGTGTGATGAAAGAACATGCCGATTACCGTGGTGAAATTATCAAACAGGCCGATGTAAATTTGCTGGCTTATCCATTGGAGTTAGTCACGGATAGGGAAGCAATTCTGCGCGACCTGAATTATTACGAAGCGCGTATCGCGGAAGACGGACCTGCGATGGGTTATTCTGTCCTGTCGGTTTTGTATGCCCGTTTGGGTGATAGCGAGAAAGCCTTCGACCTGTTTAAACGTGCTTATGTTCCTAACAAGCGTCCGCCGTTTGGCGCACTGGCTGAAGCCGCTACCTCCAACAACCCTTATTTTACAACCGGAGCCGGAGGAATGCTTCAGGTTGTTCTTTTTGGTTTTGCCGGGCTCCATCTTACCGATGAAGGTTTAGTGCAGAAAGACCCGTGTTTGCCTGAGAGTTGGAAAAGCCTGACCATTACTGGTGTTGGCCCAGAAAAGAAAACATTTTCTATAAGTCATTAAATGCATTCAATATGAAACAGAAATATTCAATACGAAATAAATTACTGCTGGCTGTTTTGTTGGCAGGATTGGTTTGGGTTTTTTCCTGCAACCCGGTTAAAAAGGAAGTTCCAGTTGACCGCCAATGGTGGAAAGAGGCTGTGGTTTACCAGATTTATCCGCGCAGTTTTAAGGATACTGATGGAGACGGGATCGGCGATCTGAAAGGAATTATAGAGAAACTGGACTATATCAAAAGTTTGGGAATTGATATGGTTTGGCTCAACCCGATTTACAGTTCGCCTAATGATGATAACGGATACGATATCAGTGATTACCGGAACATCATGGCCGAATTTGGCACCATGGCAGACTTTGACAGCCTGCTTGCCGGAATGCATGCCCGCGGAATAAAACTGGTGATGGATTTGGTAGTTAACCATAGCAGCGACGAACACGAGTGGTTCAAACAATCGAGCTCGTCCCGAAATAATCCTTATCGCGATTATTATCACTGGTGGCCTGCTGAAAAAGGCAAACCGAATTATCGCTGGAGTTTTTTTGATGAGAACAGCGATGCCTGGCGATATGATTCAACAACAAATGCCTATTACCTTCACTACTTTTCGCGCAAGCAGCCCGACCTGAACTGGGAAAACCCGAAAGTCCGGCAGGAAGTGTACGACATCATGAAATTCTGGCTCGACAAAGGGATTGATGGCTTCAGGATGGATGCTTTTCAGTTTATCGCGAAAGACACCACTTTCCCGGCATTCCCGGAAGACTATGAAAAGAATGTCATTAAGTACTACGGTATGGGGCCGCATATTCACGATTACCTGAAAGAAATGCACGATTCGGTTTTGAGCAAGTATGATCTGATGACCGTTTCGGAAGGAGCGGGAAGTACCTTTGAGGATGCTCATTCGCTGGTGGATGCCGACCGGAACGAACTAAGTATGGCCTATCATTTTGAGGGAATGGGGATCTGGGATAACCCGGAGAACAAAGATTTGCTCGAATTCAAAAAAGTATATACCCGTTGGGACAGCGCTTTTGCTGACAAAGGGTGGTTGTCCATCTTTTTGGCCAATCACGATGTGCCGCGCATGGTCAGCAAATTCGGGAACGACAGTCCCGAGTTTCGGGCAGTCTCGTCCAAAATGCTGACAACATTTATTCTCACCATGCGCGGAACGCCTTACTATTATAATGGCGACGAAATCGGGATGACCAATATCCGCTTTGACAGCATTGGCGACTATCGGGATTTGGCCGCACTGAACGAATACAACAGGCTGCAACGGAAGGGCGGTAATTTGGACAATTTAATGGAACGCCTGAAATTCATTTCGCGCGATAACTGCCGCACACCGTTTCAATGGGACACCACAGCCCACGCCGGTTTCACAAGCGGCACGCCTTGGATAAAAGTCAACCCGAATTACAAGGTCGTGAATGTGGCTGTTGAAGAAAACGACCCGAATTCGTGCCTGAACTATTTTCGGAAAATGGTGAAGCTGCGTAAAGACAACCCGGTGCTTGTATACGGTAAGTATAACCTTGTTGACCCCGATAATAAGCAGGTTTACGCTTATACAAGGACTTTAAATGACCAAAAGTTCCTCGTCGTATTAAACTTCACTTCGAATGTTGTTGACTTTAAATTGCCAAAGGAGATGGTGGTCGGAAATGAACTCAGTTGTAACGTAGAGAGCGGTGGAAAATTTAATAAAGGACAGATTACGTTGAAACCTTACCAGGCATCTGTCTACCGGGTGAATTAAGTTTTTAAGCGGATCAAATCAACTAACTAAAAAATAAACGAATGAAAAATCTATTCTTGCTCCTACTGGTGCTGTTTGTCTTTGGGCAGTGTTCGACGAGCTCAACCAAAACCTCAGTACCTGAAATTTCGGATCGGCAATGGTGGAAGGAAGCGGTCGTATATCAAATCTACCCGCGTAGTTTTAAAGATACCGACGGCGACGGGGTGGGCGACTTAAAAGGCATTATTGAAAAACTCGATTATATAAAGAGTTTGGGAATTGATGTCGTCTGGCTTAACCCGATTTACGGTTCACCGAACGATGATAATGGCTACGATATCAGCAATTATCAGGACATCATGAAAGAATTCGGCACCATGGCCGACTTTGACACCATGTTGAAAGGAATGCACCAGCGCGGAATCAAGCTGGTCATGGACCTGGTGGTAAACCATAGCAGCGATGAGCACCAATGGTTCCAGGAATCGCGCAGCTCACGCGATAATCCTTACCGCGATTATTACCACTGGTGGCCAGCCGAAAAAGGTAAACCTGCTCATCGTGTCAGTTTTTTCGATGAAAACAATGATGCCTGGCGTTACGATTCAACCACGAACGCGTATTACCTGCACTATTTTTCGCGTAAGCAACCCGATTTAAACTGGGAGAACCCCAAACTTCGCCAGGAAATCTACAGCATGATGCGGTTTTGGTTCGACAAGGGAATTGATGGTTTCCGCATGGACGTGATTCCATTTATTTCAAAAGACACTTCATTTCCGGAAATCATCGATGAAGAGCTGAATGAAAAATACCACGGAGAGTGGGCCGTTTATTATGCTCATGGCCCGCACGTACACGATTACTTGCAGGAAATGAACCGCGAAGTTCTGAGCAAGTATGATATTATGACGGTTGGAGAGGGCGCAGGCACCGTGCTCGACGATGCCTTGTTATACACCGATACGGCCCGGCATGAATTGAACATGTTTTATCATTTTGAAGGGGTGAGTATTGGCTACTTACCCGGCAAATTTAAGGTGATGGATCCCGATGGCTACAAGCTGACCGAGTTTAAAGAGGTGTACTCGAAATGGGACAGTGTATTTGCCGAAAAAGGATGGGGAACTATTTATTTGGGGAACCACGACCAACCGCGCATGGTTACCCGTTGGGGAAATGACAGTCCCGAATTCCGGGCGCCGTCTTCCAAAATGCTGACCACTTTTTTGCTGTCGATGCGGGCAACGCCATACTACTATTTTGGTGACGAGTTGGGAATGACCAACATCAAATTTGACAATATTTCGGATTACAGGGATATTGAGACGTTGACCCGTTATAAGTTTCTGCAAAATACCGGTGGTGATATAAACGAGCTCATTGAATCGCAGAAAATTTCGGCTCGCGATAACGGACGAACGCCTTTCCAATGGGATGCAACAGAAAACGCCGGGTTTACGACAGGCGGGCCGTGGATTAAGGTCAACCCGAATTACGAAACGGTGAATGTGATCGTTGAGGAAAATGATCCCAATTCCTGTCTGAATTATTTCCGCAAAATGGTAAAAATCCGAAAGGAGAACCCGGTTTTGGTTTACGGGAAATACCACTTGCTGGATAAAGAAAATCCAAATATCTATGCCTATACCCGCGAGTTGAATGGTGAAACACTTTTAGTCGTTCTCAATTTTACGGCTGAAAATCAGATATGGAATTTACCGGAGGGGAAAGAATTTGGAAGAGATGTATTGATTAATAATTATGCAGATGTGGCTGTTTTAGGCAAATCGATGCAACTTCAACCTTACCAGGCGATTATCGTTGGGGTTGAGTAAAAAACGTGTTAGATGAAGAGTGTAATTCAGTATTGATTTAATATTCATACTGAAGGATCAGGAGTGTTTTCTCTAGCCCGGCAGTTGGCATTAAAGGATGAATTCCATGATTACTATCTGGTCTCAGAACTTCCCCGATGCCTGGGACGGTTTCAATTATGCGCCATATGTTACTAACGAACCGTTGCTGGATATGACACTAGTTGTCGACAAAACTTCGGCCGAGTTATTTGCAATGAATGGCCTGATTAGCTTGTCGCGGAAGTTTAACTTTAAAGGCGAATGGGACCGGATACAGGTATTTGCTGAAAAGGGAACTGTAAGCCTGAAGCAAGGAATAATAACTGAATTTTAATCAATCTCATTCAACCAATCTAAACGAATAAAATAAGCAGATATGAACCTAAAATATTTAAACTATCTGGCAGTTGCACTTTTACTGTTTTCATGGGCTTGTTCTACCGGTTCAAAGAAGGTGGCAGAACAACAGGAAACGATAAAGTCATATACCGAAAAGTATCGTCCACAATACCATTTTTCACCGGATTCGGCCTGGATGAATGATCCGAACGGAATGGTTTATTATAAAGGAGAATATCACCTGTTTTATCAATATTATCCCGACAGCACGGTTTGGGGACCGATGCATTGGGGGCATGCCATTAGTTCTGATTTGGTGCATTGGCAGCACATGCCAATTGCGCTGTATCCGGATAGTCTGGGGTATATCTTCTCCGGAAGTGCTGTGGTTGATTGGAACAATACGACTGGCTTCGGCACTGAAGAGAATCCGCCGTTGATCGCCATTTTTACCTACCACGATCCCGTGGCTGCTGAAAATGGCAAAATTGAAGTGGAAACGCAGGGAATAGCTTACAGTTTGGACAATGGACGCAATTGGACAAAGTATGGTGGAAATCCTGTGTTGAAAAATCCGGGGATCATTGATTTTCGCGATCCCAAGGTGATTTGGAATAATGATCTTCAAAAATGGAATTTGGTGCTTTCCGCTCACGATCATGTTCAGATTTACACCTCCGAGAACCTGATAGACTGGCATCATGAAAGTGATTTTGGAGTTGATGCTGGTGCTCATGGTGGTGTTTGGGAATGTCCTGATCTATTTCCTTTAAAGGTTTCCGGAACAGATCAGAAAAAATGGGTGCTGATTGTCAATATTAATCCAGGAGGGTTGAATGGAGGTTCCGGAACACAATATTTTACCGGTGACTTTGACGGGCATCATTTTACTGCCGATACAAAAGAAACCAAATGGATTGATTACGGGCGGGATAATTATGCCGGTGTAACCTGGTCGGACATCCCGAAAGAAGATGGACGCAGAATATTTCTGGGGTGGATGAGCAATTGGAGCTACGCTCAGGTTGTTCCGACAGAAAAATGGCGTAGTGCCATGACCTTACCCAGATCATTGTCGTTGATTAAAAAGAATGATCAATACATGTTAAAATCAGCTCCGGTTAAAGAAACGGATTTAATCATAAACCGGGTGATGACAGTGAAAAGTGAAGCTTTGGAAATTGCCGGCGAAAAGGACCTGGATTTGCACGGAATAAACCTAAACCAGAGTCGTTTGTCGTTCAATTTTGAGTTGGGCGAAAACCTACCCGATTCTTTTGGACTTTCTCTCGGAAATGATTTGGGTGAGCAGGTGAAACTTACTTATTCAGCTGCTGATCAGAAATTTCAATTCGATCGTTCTAAGTCAGGTGATATGAGTTTCTCCGACAAATTTCCGGGAGTTGCAACCGCTCCGTATGAAGTAGGCTCACAATTAGAACTTGAAATATTTATTGATGCCGCTTCTGTCGAAATCTTTGTTGACGGAGGAGAAATGGTGATGACAGAAACATTCTTCAATACGAAACCATTCAATAAACTCGCTGTTTTTGCGGATGGACAACCAGTTACTATTGCAAAATTCGAATTTATTGACGTAAATTCCACCTGGTAATTGTGTTCTAAATTCACCAGTATTTATAAAAGCAGACCCTGCTTCAACAAAACTTGTAAAATATGTATACCTATTTTAAGACATTCTTATTCAGCTTTTGGCTGGTTTTTCTTTCCTGGTCCCTGGCAGTTGGACAAAATACAAAAGTGATCCAGATCAATACGAGATCAACGTCGATGGTTTATGCTGTCGATCAAAACAAACGTCTGGTCTTTCAATATTACGGGAAGGCTGTGGACGCGCCTGAAAATTTTATACAGCAAAAAGCATATCCCAAACCGGATACCAACCGCGATTTCTCGTACGAGGTTTATCCAACATTTGGATTAGGGAATGTTAATGAGCCTGCGTTGTCGGCCATTCATGCAGATGGAAGCCTGAACACGGAATTGGCCTTTGAGTCTGTTGAAACACACGATTCTAAAGCCGCAATTACCGAAACCGTTATTCATCTGAAAGATCGGGTTTATGATTTTGCCGTAGAACTTCACACAATGGCTTATTGGAATGAAGATGTGATTACCCAGTGGACACTCATCAAGAACAACGAAGAGGGATTGGTAAGATTGACCAATTTTGCATCGTCATTTTTGCCGTTAAAAGCCGAAAACTACTACCTGACACATTTCTATGGCGCATGGGCTGGCGAAATGTGTGTTGCTGAAGAAAAACTCGCCAATGGCATTAAAGTGATTGAGTGTAAAAAAGGGGTGCGTACAACGCAGACCGAGAATCCGTCATTCATTTTAAGCATGAATCATCCGTCGTTGGAAAATGCCGGTGACTGCTACGGAGGTGCGTTGGCCTGGTCAGGTAATTATCGCCTTGCTTTTCAGGTTGACGAATGGAAAACATTAAATGTTGTTGCCGGAATTAATCCTTTCCTGTCGGCCTGGAACCTGAAATCGGGCGAAAGCTTCACCACGCCGGAAATGATATATACTTTCAGTCGTGAAGGGAGAGGGCAAGTCTCTCGTAACTTACATAACTGGGGGCGAAAATACGGCATGGTTGGTGGAAATGAAATACACGATATTGTGCTGAACAGTTGGGAGGGTGCCTATTTTACGTTCAATGAACAAACACTGACCGGTATGATGGATGATGCAGCCGAAATGGGCATTGAAACCTTTGTGCTTGACGATGGCTGGTTTGGGAACAAGTATCCGCGAAATAGCGATGATGCCGGATTGGGAGACTGGCAAACGAACATGCAAAAGTTGCCTCGTGGACTGGACTACCTGATCAATTATGCTCATTCCAAAGGATTGAAATTTGGTTTGTGGATTGAACCGGAGATGGTCAACCCCGAAAGTGAGTTGGCCGGGAATCACCCGGACTGGATTGTTCAAAGTCCCGGTCGCGAGAAAATAACCTGGCGGAACCAACTCCTTTTGGACTTGTCGAATCCCAAAGTGCAGGATTTCGTTTACAATGTATTGGATAGCCTGCTGACAACCCACCCCGGAATTGAATACATTAAGTGGGACGCGAACCGTCATGTGGAACAGGCCGGATCGACTTGGTTGCCGGCTTCGGAACAGACACATTTCTGGGTTTCGTACACCAAGGGGCTGTATCATGTTTACGAACGAATTCGCGCGAAGTACCCCGATTTTGTGATTCAGGACTGTGCTTCGGGCGGCGGCCGTTTGGACTACGGCGCGTTGAAATATCACAACGAATATTGGACGTCGGATAACACCGATCCTTTATCCCGAATTTTCATCCAATACGGAACAAACCTGATTTATCCTCCCGTTGGAGCTGCTTCGCATGTTTCAACCAGTCCTAACCACCAAACGCAGCGGATGACCCCGTTGAAGTTTCGTTTTGATGTGGCAATGACCGGGCGTTTAGGCATGGAGCTTCAACCTAAAAATATCCAGGGAAAAGATCGCGAGTTTGCTGCGGAGGCAATCCAAAACTACAAGCAGTTTGTAAGACCACTGGTTACTGGCGGAGATTTGTATCGATTGAAATCGCCTTACGACGAAGGCGGATGGGCATCGCAAATGTACGTTGCGAAAGATAAGGCTTCGGCTGTGTTGTTTGCTTTTAGTTTGGAGCCCCACCTGCGTGGTATTTATCCCACAATAAAGCTGAATGGATTGGACTCGAATAAAACTTATCAAGTCATCGAAATCAATAAAAATGGTCAAACTCGCTTTTGGGGCGATGGACAAACATTTAAGGCTGATTACCTGATGAATGTTGGTTTAGAGTTAAGGATTGCCGGTCAGTACGACAGTGCTGTTTTGATGCTGAAAGAGAGCAATGAAAATCAATAAAATGAGCTAATACACTAAACTTATGAAAATGAAGAATCAAATCCAGTCAGGCTATTTGTATTGGATAACTTTTGTGGCCATCAACGGCGGTTTGTTGTTTGGCTTGAATATGGCCGGTATTTCCGGTGCTGTAGATATGTTGAAAGGTGAGTTTTCGCTTACTGACAGTGGTTTGGGAACCGTAGCCGCACTTCTAACCATTGGCTGTTTGATAGGTGCCCTGTTTACAGGCAATTTCACCGAAAAATACGGGCGTAAAAAAGTGATGTTGGCAACAGCCGTTCTATACATCATTTCGGCATTGGGCTGTGCTTTTGCCGGGTCCTCAGCAGTTTTGATTGTGTTTCGTGTCCTGTCAGGTTTGGCTGTAGGGGCAACTTCGGTTGTTGGACCCATGTATATTTCCGAAATTTCACCGGCCCACAATCGTGGGCGTTTGGTGTCGATGAACCAGTTTGCAATTACCATAGGGATTGTGTTGGCTTATATTTTCGACTACTTGCTTATTGGGTTGGGCGATGACAGTTGGCGCTATATGCTGGCCGTTCCTGCCTTGTTTAGCACGTTGTACCTGATTCTAATTTTGATTTCTTTTCCCGAAAGTCCGCGCTGGCTGGTATCGAAAGACCGTAAATCCGAAGCTGAAGCCATTATGCTGAAGATTGGTGGTGAGGCTTTGATCAAAAGCGAGGTCCCGCAGATGGAAAAAGTAATCTCGGAAGAAAAAACGAAGGAGAAAATGGCCGTTGCTGAACTTTTCAGAGGGAAAACCGGCAAAATTGTATTGATCGGGACTTTGATTGCCGCTTTGCAACAAATAACCGGCATCAATGCAGTGATCATGTTTGCACCCGAAATGTTCCGGGCTGCGGGTTCGGCCAAAGGCGATTCAATGATGCAAGCTATGATTGTCGGCTTGGTTAATTTCCTGATGACCATCATTGCTTTGTGGTTGGTTGATAAAAAAGGACGTAAAACCTTGCTCTTGTGGGGAGCGGTTGGAATGATTGTTTCTCTGGCATACCTGACTTTTGAGTTTTCTAAGCCAACCCAATTTGGCATTGGGGTGCTTATTGCTTTGTTGGTTTACATCTCCTTTTTTGCCGCTTCGTTTGCACCGGTTATGTGGGTGATTATTTCCGAGATTTACCCAAACCGGATAAAAGGTATGGCCATGTCGTTTTCAACGGCCGTAAGCTGGTTATGTACTTTTCTGACAGTCTATTTTGCGCCGGTCATTCAAGGTTCATTGGGATTAAGTTACCTGTTTGGAATTTTTGGCGTTTTCAGTGTGATTGCTTTTGTGTTTGTCAAATTCTGGATACCCGAAACCAAAGGAAAAGCGCTTGAACAGATTGAAAAAGAACTCGGATTGATTTAAAAATGAATATCCGGCAATTTGCCCAATATCATTTATCGTCATTCTTTGCGGTTCAGAAACAATTAATGACGATCGAATGACAAAAAATGACTGTAATTAAGTGCGGGAGAATCCAGTTGGGCAAGAAAATGGACAATCAAATAAAAAATATTGAAATGGAACAAAATTCATTTGTAATAGGAATTGGTGAGTTGCTGTGGGACGTTTTCCCCGATCAGAAAAAAATGGGTGGAGCACCGGCCAATTTTGCTTACCATGTAGCACAGTTGGGAATAGATAGTTTTGTTATCAGTGCCGTTGGAAAGGATGAATTGGGAGATGAACTGTTGGACATTCTTGATCAGGCGGGATTGAATTATGACGTTCAGTCAACTAAATATCCTACAGGAACGGTTCAGGTTACCCTGAGCGGGAAAGGTATTCCGCAGTATGAGATTTGTGAGCCTGTTGCCTGGGATTTTATACAGATGAAACCGGAATGGGAGACATTGGCACGAAATGCATCGGCTGTATGCTTTGGATCTTTGGCGCAGCGCGAAGGTGTATCAAAGGAAACCATTTGCCGGTTTGTCAGTTTGGTGCCGGAGAGTGCTTACAAAGTGTTCGATATTAATTTACGTCAGCATTTTTATTCGGCACAACTGATTAAAGATTCGCTCAACCTGTGCAATGTTTTTAAAGTGAACGACGAAGAGCTGGAAATGATTGCCGAAATGTTCGGACTATCCGGAAATCAGGATGAGATTTGTCGTACGCTGATCAATGATTATAATTTGAAGCTATTAGTGCTGACTTGCGGCACAAACGGTAGTTACCTGTATGCTGCAAACCAGCAGACAAGCTTTAAGGAAACCCCGTTGGTTGAAGTGGCCGATACGGTTGGTGCAGGGGATTCATTTACCGCAGCCATCGTTGTTGGCCTGCTAAAAGGCAAATCGCTGGAAGAAACCCACACAATGGCAGTGAAGCTATCTGCTTTTGTTTGTACGTCAAACGGTGCAATGCCCGAATATCAAAAAGAATCGATGTTTAGTTAAAATAGTATTCGAGGGTTTAACAACCAGAGGTTGACTTTTGAAAAAAGACAGCCTCTGGTTTTTTGTGCGTACAATTGTCTTTAAACTTGATAAATTTCTTAGATAGATGACATCCCTAATCACACAGGACAGAGCGTTTATTGCGATTAAATCCGCCATGCCCCACTAGGTGACGCGATTTTCGAACCACGCTTATTCGTTTTCAAACAATCAGATCCCTCTTGATTTATGCGGATTTTATTATCGAGAGTCTCACATGTATGGCATCGTGCCAAACCTGTCTTTTTGTTTGGTGAAGGTTTGGCACGGTGCCACGTGCCGACTTTTCAAATTTTTGCTGCATGGCACGGTGCCACGGCTCCACTTTTTGATTTTTTACCTCACATGGCACGGTGCCACGGCTTGACTTTTCATTTTTTTGCCTCATGGCACGGTGCCATGGCCCCACTTTTCATTTCTCGACCTATGGCACGCAGCCATACCTTCCCTTTTTATTTTGTTGGCTTTCATTAAATGATTAAAGTCCGACTTTTCATTTGGACAAGCTTTAATTAAATGATAATTGCTTTCTTTTTCGTTTGGGAGGCTTTCATTAAATGATAACGCACAACCAGTGATGTTGAAATATTGCCAAATATTCGATTGAAATTGTAATAAATCAGTTGCAGAAAAGCTGATCAGTCTTGCTTTCTTCAGAATATGCGGTAGTAAATATATATTGTATCGTTCTGAATTTCTGTTCAGATAGTCATTCTTTATCTTCTCATGGGGGAGAAAACAATCGGATGATTATCAATCCGATATTTTTTCATACAAACAGTTTAAAAGACTGGGATAGTAAATCTTCTATTAGCAATTATTTATTGTTAGTAACAACTCGTTAACAAACGTTCAGTACTTGTTAATAATCTGAGCTCGATTTTTAAGTCCTTGATGATGTGCGAAATATATTTTCCAAAATTATCCCTGTCCCCTAACGGGGAGTAAGACCGGTTTACTCGTTGGGGTAAAAGTCCCCTTCAGTGGACTCGATAGCTATCGAGTTAGGGGTAATTTGTTGTGTAAATCAGTATGTTAATAATCGAGCTCTGGTTTAATAGTTTACTGTGTCGTTTGAGTTTGATGAAACGTGAGTTTTGGAGATTCTGTGCATCTGATTGTACCATTTATTCATTAATCCCGGAAAAACATCCAGGATAATTATCTAAATAAAATTTTAGCACTATCTTCGGCGTTTTTTCAATTTTGTATGATCAGATTTGTCAGAAATTGTTTTGGTTTCAGATGGAATCTTATAGGTGCTAATTGTAATTGGAAACAATCAAATGTTTAATAAATAGTAAGTTTGAATTTGAAAATTATGAAAAGATTGATTATTTGTTCACTGTTAGTATTAAGTATCTCAACATTGGCTTTTTCTCAGATTGAAGAAAAAATGAAAGAAGAAGGAGTTGTTGTTGGCACCATATTTAAAAATGGTGGTGAAATCGAAGGTTACATTAAAAAAACGGGGCTAGCTTATGAGGATAATGAATGGTACCCGGCGCCTTGGCAATTCCAGGACGGAATAAAGTTTATACCTAAAGATGTTTTTGAAAATAATGAAAAGATCAAGGGTAAATTCTATGAAAAATATGACGCGAAAGATTGTGATGGGTTTAAATATGATACTTTGATTTATGAATCAGTTAAGTATGCTGATATGTCGGCTGTTGGAATGAATATGTTGCCAAAGAGGATGTTTATGAGAAAGGTATTGGATGATAAAATATCAATCTTCCACTATTTTGATACACCGCCGTCGGTAGTAGTTGGATCAGATAAATTCGCTCCTTTTTATATTGAATGTGCAAAAGTAAATCTTGTGTATCGGGTTGGAAAAGACGGTAAATTAAAACTCGTCAACAACTTGAATATTGAAAAAGAGTTGTCGGATTGTCCTATGGTTGTTGAGAAACAATCGCGAGGAGAATATAAGGAACTTGGTGAAGAAGGTGAAAGTTCGGGCTTAAATAAATTAGTTAATAATTCGCTATTCCGTGAAGAAGTACGCATGATGGCAATTGAAGACTATAATAAGAATTGCCAGTAGTGTATATGCCATAGTCAGTGGGGAACAGAGCCCAGTGATGTAAATAAAAAAGGTTGAACCGCTCAAAACGGTTCAACCTTTTTTATTATTGGCTCTGTAAAATCTAACCGAGTGGCGGATATTTTTTGACATCCGTTTCGTGCATCATTTGATAAATCATTTCGTAAATCCGCTCCACGTTTGGCTTGGTGAAATATTCCCCGTCAATGCCGTAAGCTGGTCGGTGTTCCATGGCCGGAAGCGTGCGGGGGGCCGTGTCGAGGTAATCGAAGGCCTGTTGTTCTTCCAGTACTTTTTGCATCATGTAAGCGGTGCCGCCACCGGGAACATCTTCATCCACAAAAATCACCTTGTGTGTCTTTTTTATCGATTCAAGGATGATGTGGTTAACATCGAACGGCATCAGTGTTTGCACATCGATCACCTCCACCGAAATGTTCTTGGTTTCCTGCAACAGGTGAGCTGCTTTCAGTGCGTGATGAACGTTCCATCCGTAAGTTACCAATGTCACGTCGGTTCCTTCCTGCATGATTTCCGGCACCCCCAGCGGCACTTTATATTCGCCCGGGTTGGAAGGAAGAGGTTCTTTCACATTATAACCTTTCAGTGGTTCAATGACCAATGCGGGGTCATTGCCTTCAAGGAGTGTGTTGTAAAAACCTGCGGCTTGTGTCATGTTGCGGGGTACGCAAAGGTAAATACCGCGCATCGATCCAAGAATTAACTGCATGGGCGATCCGGCATGCCAAATTCCCTGCAATTGGTGTCCACGTGTACGGATGATCAGTGGCGCTGCCTGTTTTCCCATGGTCCGGTATTGCATGCTGGCCAGGTCATCGCTTAAAGTTGATTGGGCGTAAATCAGGTAATCGAGGTACTGGATTTCGGCAATGGGGCGGAATCCCCGGAGTGCCAGTCCAATTCCCTGCCCGATGATGGTTGTTTCGCGGATGCCGGTATCAGAAACCCGTTCGATGCCGTATTTCTGTTGCATCCCTTTCATCCCCTGGTTCACATCGCCCAATTTCCCGGTGTCTTCACCAAACGTAACCAGGTTCGGGTATTTGGCAAACAGGGCATCAAAATTTTTATTGACTATGTCCGAACCGTTTACTTCTTGGTTGATATCGTCATAAAGGGCAGGTGCACCTTTCACGTGAAGTGAGGAATCTTTTCCTTCACGGTGAAGTTGGCCGTTGTAGAACAGCTTGTTGCGTTTCTGGAATTTATCGGTCCAAATCAGCAGTTCGTTTCTTAATTCCGAGTAGGCTTCAATTCCATGAAGTTCAAACGTGATCCGTTTGGCAAAACTAAACAGGGCGCGCCGTGTCGGGAAAACTTTTTTGTGAATACCGTCAAGCTCTTCGGAATGGTCAATCTGTCCGGACGATTTCTGCTTCAGCCGTTCAATGATTTCAGAGAGGCTTTCATTTTCCTCACGATAGCTCTCGCTGTAATGTTGCCAGGCTTTGTCGCGAGCCTGACGGGCAGTTTTGGCAGCTTTCTTTTCAATCTCATCAAGCTTGGCTGCATCAACCTTTTTGTCGTACTGCAACCAATTTCTGAACTTGTTGAGGCAATCATATTCATTTTCCCATTCAAGTCGTTCTTTCGACTTGTAACGCTCGTGCGATCCGGATGTGGAATGTCCCAGCGGTTGGGTGACCTCCTGGATATGGAATAGGACAGGCGTGTGGGTCTTACGGCAATGATCAATCCCTTTCTCGAATGTTTTCAGCAGGTTGGGGTAGTCCCATCCTTTGCAGGTATGAATGGTGATGCCATTGGTGCCGTTTTCTTTCTCAAAACCTCTCAATGCCTGTGAAATGCTCGATTTGGTTGTTTGCAGCTCAATCGGTACGCTGATGCCAAAACCATCATCATACACGGCTATCGAGAGCGGAACCTGCATGACTGCGGCTGCGTTTATTGTTTCGAAGAACATCCCTTCCGATGTGCTTGCGTCGCCGATTGAGCCGAATGCCACCTCGCTGCCCGAAACATTATTGTTGAGGAATTGCTTCATCTCCGGTTTTTGCTTCACAATCTTCGAAGCCTGGGCCAGTCCCAGCAAGCGCGGCATTTGCCCGGCGGTAGATGAAATATCGGAAGCTGAATTGTACCGTTCGAGCTGGTCTTTTATTTCACCGTTGGCATCAATGTTTTGCGTGCTGAAATGATTGTTGAAATTCCGGCCTCCGGTTGACGGGTTGAATTCAACGTCTGTGTCGCCGTAAATCATGGCGAAAAACTCTTCTGGTTGCAGAAGCCCCAGGGCCAGCATGAAGGTTTGATCACGATAATAGCCCGAACGCCAGTCGCCTTTTCTGAATGTTTTGGCGTAAGCTATCTGTGCCAGTTCCTTTCCATCGCCAAAAATGCCAAAGTGTGCACGTCCGTTGTGCACCTCGCGCCGGCCAAGTATGCTCAGTTGCCGGCTCAAATAAGCGAGGAAATAATCATCCAATGCTTCAGTAAGTAATTTATTTGATGTTTCCAAAAGTTGCGTTTTCTCCAGATACATGAGTTTTATTTTCTATTCCTACAATGAATCCCTTTTCTTCGAGGCAGATTAAAAGTCTACTCAAAATAACGTTTTAGCACCTGATTTGTTTTGATGGTGCTTTTTCTGTACTCGTAACGGCTTTAGTGAATATGGGCATGGAGTGATATTGATCGGTAGCAAATAACAATCGTCCGGATCACTTTATACAAGACAAAAAAAGGCTGTCCTAAAAGTAAACTTTAAAAATGACTTACTTACATTTTGAAAGTTTATGCTAGAAGGGCATACTTAATTTAGTCCAAGGCAACGCCTTGGGTATTTAATATTCTGCATAAATAACGGGCTGAAAGCCCAGGTTAAGTAGTTCAACTTGATTTAGTTGTCCTTACAGGACGTAGGATTTTTCTTTTTGACTTTTTATCCCAACGCGTCACTTCGTTTTGCATTGGGCTGAATTCAATTGGGCTTTCAGCCCGGCTTCCCGTAATTTGCTTACCAATTGCAAGCATAAAAAACAAGAGGCTGACTTTAGGACAGCCTCTTGTTTTTTAAAGTCTTCTATGTGAAAAACCTGTTCTGGATTTAGATTTTGAAGCTTTCCAGTTTTTTATTGAAACTTTCGAGTTCGGCCAAAACATCTTTTTTCATTTCCTGCAGCTTGCTGTCGTATTTGGTAAATAGCTGTTTGTAATAATCAATGCCGTCCTGCATATTTTTGCGGAAAGTGCGGTAATAGTTAAACTGCTTTTCATCCTGGCTTTGACTTAGCTCGGTCAGTTTGTTTTCCAGGTAGTCCATATACATTTTCAGCTCTTTCAGGAACAGGTTCGGGCGTTTTACACTTTTCAGCAGGTTAATTTTGCCGTAGATGTGGTTCACCATTTCTTTCATCGAAACCACCTGGTTGAAATAGGCGATGTTTGGTCCCGGGCAGATACTCACGCCATCGCGCGAACTATCGGGGGCAATGCCATTTGCCAGGTAGGTTGAGTTTGATAAACCTTCGCACAAACATTCTTTTTGTGTGAGCAGATTGATCTGTTTTTGCTGTTCAGTTTCAGAAAGTCCGCTTTCCTTCACTTCCGTAATTTTTTTCTTTAAATACTGGCGTGAAGCCGTGCAAATAGGCTGTTCGGTATATTCGGTATTGAAAACCAGGTAACGTTTTGTACACGGGAACCCGGCCTTGTCTTCCTGAAGGTATTTGGCAATTTCAATTTGCTGGCTGGTGCCGCGAACATTGTTGAAATGAACACCCAATGGGGAAGCATCACTCAGGTAAACATCCTCTTCTCCGGCGTTTCTTAGTAACTCCAGGCTTTTGTTGTCGATATTGCAAACCTCGGGAACCAGCATAAACGGGCTTCCCCAGCCAATGCTGTCCAGGTTGTATTCTTCTTGCAAAAAGTTGTGTTCTTCGTTTGTGCCCACACCTCCCTGTGCCGTGATTTTCATCTCGGGCGCTTGCTGAAGGACTGGTCTCTCTTTTTTCTCAAGTGCTTTCTGATAAACGGCAAAAGTCGCATCCAGCAGTTCCTGGCGTTTTTCTTTGAACTCATCCAGAATAGGGCCGAGCAGGTTGCCCTGTGTGGCAAAAGCATGTCCACCGCAGTTCAGTCCCGATTCAATCCGAAATTCCGAAACCCAAATTCCTTTTTGTGCCAGAAAACGTCCTTGTACCATGGCCGAGCGGTAATCACTTACTTTCAGGGTGATTTTCTTTTTAAGCTGGCCGTTTTCGTTGGGGTAGAAATCTTCAAAATTCTCGATGTAGCTGTACAAACGGGGGTTCATCCCCGCCGAAAGTACCAGTGATGACGACAGCGTACTGTTGGCAAAGCCTCGCAGTGCTGCATGTGCATCGTTAAACTCGGTTGGCAGGGCTTCTTTGTCTTTGTAATTTACCTTGTCCAGTTTTGTCATGATGTTCACATCAATATCTCCTTTGACCAGGTTTGCTTGCAGCCACTTTTTTACATCGGCCAAACTTTTATTTTGAAGAACGTGGTTGAACTTTTCCCGGATACTTTTGGCATCAGGGAGTAGATCGAAATATTTTTCAAGTTCATTTCCTTTTTGATGAAAGTTATTGGTGAGCTCATCAAATTTATCGCTGACCAATTTGTCAAGCATATTCAAATAGGCCGTAATCCGTTTGGCCCTGAAATCTTCTACTTTCGTTGATATTTCTTTAAAAGGAAGGTCAAATTTAAGGCTGTAAAACTCGCGCATTTTCTCAATCAGGAAATCATCAACAATAGAAACAACGGATGAAATCCCCAGATGCGCCACCTTTACGGGCGTGTCAACAGTATACCCCAGTCCCATGACCGGAATATGAAATGTGTGATTATTAAAATTCATTTTAATCATATTTAAGAAGGAAGTGTCAATTGCAGAGAGTCTTTAAGTCTGTGTGCCCAATCAACGTCTTTCCCAATTCCACTCAAATGCATTGCAAAGATACTGGTTTTTACGGCCTGACAGCAAATATCCATTCTAAATTGAATCAGGATTATAATTTATCTGCTAATGCCATTCCTGTATAAGATTCTTTTGTTTTTGCCAAATCTTCCGGTCTTCCTTCGAAAATTACATTTCCACCGTTCTTTCCACCTTCAGGGCCAAGGTCAATCACCCAATCAGCAGATTTAATCACATCCAGGTTGTGTTCGATGATAATGATGCTGTGACCGCGTGATACCAGTGCGTTGAACGAGACCAGCAGTTTTTTGATGTCATGGAAATGCAGGCCTGTTGTCGGTTCGTCGAAAATGAACAGGGTAGGGGAATCTTTCTCTTTTGCCAGGAATGCAGCCAATTTTACACGCTGGCTTTCACCTCCGGACAGGGTTGATGAACTTTGACCAAGTTTAACGTACCCAAGTCCCACATCCTGTAGAGGTTGAAGTTTTCTGGCAATTTTCTTTTCGGTTGAATGTTTGGCCGAGTCAAAAAACTCAATGGCTTCGTTCACGGTCATTTCCAGAATGTCGAAAATACTCTTGCCCCGGTATTCAATTTCCAGTATCTCATCCTTGAAGCGTTTCCCCTGGCAACTTTCGCAAACCAGGTGCACATCGGCCATAAATTGCATCTCAACGTTGATTTCACCTTCGCCCTGACATTCTTCGCAACGGCCACCATCTACGTTAAATGAAAAATGAGAGGGCTTGAATCCCTGGTACTTGGCTGCAGGTAAGTCGGCGTACAATTTTCTGATTTCGTCGTATGCTTTCAGGTAAGTGACCGGGTTCGATCGCGATGACTTCCCAATCGGGTTCTGGTCTACAAATTCGACTGCTGTCAATCTGTTGTGGTCTCCTTTGATCGCATCGTGCTGCCCGGTTTTTTCGCCGAAGCCACCAAACAACTTGGCGATACCGGGATATAAAATCTTGCTTACGAGGGTCGATTTCCCGGAGCCGCTCACTCCGGTAACTGCCGTAATTGTGTTTAGTGGAAATTTTACCGTAATGTTTTTCAGGTTATTTTCCCGAGCACCAATTACTTCAATATAATCGGTCCATTTTCTGCGGATTTTAGGTATTTCAATTTTTTGTGTGCCGTTCAGGTAGTCGGCAGTCAGGCTGTTTTTCGCTTTCAAAAGCTGAACGTGGTCACCCTGGAAAACTAATTCTCCCCCGTGTACACCGGCTTTGGGGCCAATGTCTATAATTTCATCGGCAGCGCGGATGATCTCTTCGTCGTGTTCAACAACCAAAACAGTGTTTCCTATTTTTTGAAGTTTGCGCAAAACATTAATTAACCGTTCAGTGTCTTTTGGGTGAAGGCCAATACTGGGTTCATCCAAAATATAAAGCGAGCCAACCAGGCTCGATCCGAGCGATGTTGCCAGGTTAATACGTTGCGATTCGCCACCTGAAAGCGTTGATGACAACCGGTTCAGTGTGAGATAACCTAATCCCACGTCGCAAAGAAAATTCAGTCGGCTGTTTATTTCGATCAGTATCCGCTTGGCGATCTTCAGTTCGTGATCATTCAATTGAAGTTTGGTAAAGAAGTCTCGCAGTTCGTTCACCGGCATCAGTACCAGTTCCTGGATAGGAGTATTCGCTACCTTCACGTAACCGGCTTCTTTTTTTAGCCGGGTGCCACGGCAATCGGGGCAGGTGGTTTTTCCCCGGTAACGCGCCAGCATCACACGGTATTGAATTTTGTAGCTGTTGCTTTCCAGCATTTTAAAAAAGGCATTGACTCCTTCAAAGTAGCTGTTTCCTGTCCAAAGCAGTTCTTGTTGTTCCGGGGTTAACTCGTAGTAAGGCTTGTGAATTGGGAATCCAAACGAAGATGCATGGCTGATCAGCTCATCTTTCCATGCCCGCATACTTTCGCCTTTCCAGCAGGCCACTGCATCCTGGTAAATCGACAGCGATTTGTTCGGGATGACCAGGTCTTCATCAATCCCGATCACTTTGCCGTAGCCTTCGCATTTTGGGCATGCCCCAACCGGGTTGTTAAAACTGAACATGTGTTCCGTGGGCTCATCAAAAGCAATTCCGTCTGCTTCAAAAAGGTTGGAAAATTTCTCTTCGAGGATTTTTTCTTCGAGGTAAACTTTTATCAGGCATTCGCCGTGGCCCTCAAAAAAAGCGGTTTGCACGGAGTCTGCCATCCGGCTAATGTTATCTTCGTCCCGGTTTGCCTGTAACCTGTCGATGACCAGGTTGCACGATCCGTTGCAAAAACTTTCTTTATCACCTTTCAGCAGATCGTCAATCCGCTCAATTCCCTTGGAAGTTTCTATTCTGGAAAACCCTTGCTGAAGGAGCAATTCTGCCTCTTCCAAAATTGAACGGCCATTCTTCGCACTGAGTGGTGAGCAAATCAATATCCGTGTGTCCTCGGGAAATGAGCAGATATAATCAACTACATCGCCAACCTGGTGTCGTTTCACTTCCTTTCCTGAAACCGGAGAGATAGTTTTCCCAATACGGGCATAGAGCAGTTTAAGGTAGTCGTATATTTCAGTTGAAGTACCAACGGTAGATCGTGGGTTTCGGGTATTTACCTTTTGCTCAATGGCAATGGCCGGCGGTATGCCTTTGATGAAATCAACTTCCGGTTTGTGGATTCGGCCAAGGAACTGGCGGGCATACGAAGACAGGCTTTCAACATATCTGCGTTGTCCTTCTGCATAAAGCGTGTCAAATGCAAGTGATGATTTTCCCGATCCGGATAATCCGGTAACAACAAGCATTTTGTTGCGGGGGATCTTTAGCTCTATGTTTTTCAGGTTATGGACCCGGGCTCCTTTTATATGTATTTCTTTTGTCTGATTTTCTATTAACATTGGAATGTGAATTTTTTTTATTTCGGAAAACTTGCTTTTTTAACAAAAAACGTTCAAATTTACCTCGTACAAAATTAGCAAATACTTTTACTCATCTTTTAAAACTGATTGCCTATAGGAGAATTTTACTTTTTTGTTTAAGAAAACTAAATAGAAAGTAATGTTCAGCACAGACCCTGAGAACGACAACTTGCTCGTTCAAAAATTTATTGATGGCGATCAGTCGGCAATCGAAACACTTATTCTTCGCCATAAAAACAGAGTTTATACTTACATTGTTTTGATTGTAAAGAATCAGCAATTAGCGGAAGATATTTTTCAGGATACCTTCATTAAGGTTATTCGGTCGTTGAAAACCGGCCGCTACACTGAAAACGGAAAATTCGTGTCGTGGGTGTTAAGAATCTCCCATAACCTGATAATCGATCACTTCCGGAGAGAGAAATTGCTCAATACAACTTCCAATGAAGATTCGGATTATGACTTGTTTAACTCGGCCCGTTTTTCGGATGATAATATCGAGGACAAGTTAGTGTACAATCAGATTACCTCAGATGTGCGAAGGCTGATCGATGAATTGCCTGATGATCAGCGCCAGGTGATTATTATGCGCCATTACCTGGGGTTGAGTTTTAAGGAAATAGCAGAGCGAACGGATGTCAGTATTAATACGGCCTTGGGCCGGATGAGGTACGCTTTGATTAACTTACGGAAGATCATTGAAAAGAATAACCTGGTATTGACAAAAATTTAGTTCTTTTCGGGCAATATAATTTTTGTCCGGGCGTTTTGTGTCTGAATGACAATCAAAAAACAAATCAGCCTATGGATGAAAATTGTACCTTGTTTTATTTTATTGCTACGTATCATGCAGAACCGAAAAGATCGTGTCTGATTTGTTCGGTGAGAAAGGAGAGTGAAGGGATGTTAAGAAAAACGGAAGAGGAAAATTATTCACCATCAGATCGTATTTTGAAAAAGATCTTTGATTTTGCTAAATCATACGATGCGTTGAAAACTACTTCTGCAGGTTATGTGGAACTGAATCTCAACTAAAAGTTAAGTCTTATTCTCTAAAGCATCTTGACAAAGATGCTTTTTTTGTTTTTCTTTGTGATATCAAAATGATATCAAATTAAATTTAAAACTCAAAACCATGGAAAAATCTTATTCAGCTAAATCAGGTTACCTCTTTTTACTTTTGGTGGTAATATTGCTGGCATTAACAGTTGGTAGCTTTATGCGGGGTTTGATTCTGCCCGGAATTCTTACTTTACTCTTATTTATAATATGTGTTCCGGGATTTATAATTGTAAACCCAAACGAAAGTTCAGTTTTGGTTCTTTTTGGCGAATATAAAGGAACGGTGAAGAAAAATGGTTTCTACTGGGTAAATCCGTTTTTTACAAAAAAGAAGATTTCATTACGGGCCCGAAACCTTGACAGCGAGCCAATTAAAGTGAATGATAAGATTGGTAATCCAATCATGATCGGTGTTGTTTTGGTGTGGCGGGTGAGCAATACTTTTAAAGCTGCATTTGATGTGAATGATTACGAGCACTTTGTAACGATTCAAACAGAGGCCGCAATCCGAAAATTAGCTGGTTTGTACCCTTATGACAATTTTGAAGACGAAGATGCTGAGATTACACTTCGAAGTGGAGGGGAAGAGGTAAATGAAGAACTTGAAAAAGAAGTGACAGAACGTTTGTCAATTGCCGGTATTGAAGTGATGGAGGCCCGGATAAATTACCTTGCCTATGCACAGGAGATTGCGCAGGCCATGTTGAAACGCCAGCAGGCAACAGCGATTGTGGCAGCCAGATTCAAAATCGTTGAGGGTGCTGTAAGTATGGTTGAAATGGCTTTAAAAGAATTAGGCGAGAAACATATCGTGGAACTCGATGATGAAAAGAAAGCAACGATGGTAAGCAACCTGATGGTTGTTTTGTGTGGTGATAAAGAAGCAACACCGGTTGTGAATACAGGAAGCATATATTAATTCATTTTGTATCGGTATGAAGATACCATTAAGTGACTACGAACTCGATTAAATGGGAAATGATCCGGATAATTTCATTTTGGGGATATCTTATTATAATTCCCAGGTTTTCCGGGTGATTTTCCCCCAAAGGTTTAAATACCCGGGGTGAACCACGAATTTTGCCAAATATGAAACGTACTTTATTCTGATATTGATTTTAGTAGGTGGATTTTTTGTCAAAATTGATGTGATAGGAGCTAGTTGACTGAACATGACTGATATCAATTTACTAAGGAGGGAAGTGTTAGATGGCTAAGAAATCGTTTGTATTAAGATTGGATCCGAAGGATTATGAAGCTTTGGAAAGATGGGCCTCTGATGAATTCCGAAGCATTAACGGTCAGTTGGAATGGATAATCAATAAGGCCTTGAAAGACGCAGGGAGAAAACCTGGTGGCAGTAAGAATGAAAACGGGCAGCAAGATAATTAACTATTAATTTGATACTATGAAACAAATCTATCAATGCCCTAAATGTGGAGGCAAGAAGGTTGAAACAGACCAAATCCGGACTACCGGTGCAGGTTTTACCCGTTTTTTCAATATACAAAACAGGCGTTTTACGGCGGTTACCTGTATTAAGTGTGGTTATACAGAATTATATAAGGGAGGAAATTCCGACAGAATCAGTAATGTTTTTGATTTTTTGACAAATTAAAGTAGCCCTGAACTTTTGCAGCGTGAATTTTGTCTGATATTTTAAAACATCTTTTACGGATATTTACTATATTAATCAATTATAAATCAGTTGTGTATTTGAAGAGTTGCTCACTCATGGGTAATTGAGCTGTAAAAAGATCATGATATCATCATGATTTGTGAATGGATTAGTATATATTTATGCAACAATGTACTGTTCTGCATAAGTAGTAATAGCGATGTTTGACGATTCTCAGAAAAAAGATTGTACCAATTGCACAAAGACATGTTGTCTGAAATGCTTTCCCGGTGAGGAAACTTCAGTCTTTGAAACATTGACCTCAGATGAACTTGAATACCTGATGTCAAGTAAGAGAAACATTGTATTCAACCCTGGGGAGACCATCATAAAACAAAACACCTCAACAACCCATTTTGTTTGTATCAGGCAGGGACTGGCCAAAGTTGTAGCTGAAAGCCCGAAAGGGAAAAATGTCATCTTGCGACTTATTGCTACACATAGCTTGGTGACGGCCGGAGGAGTGGTAAGCGATGATATCAGGCATTTTACAGTTACTGCAATTACGCGGGTTGAATGTTGCTTTATTGATTCGTCCAGGCTCCATAAATTATTGGAAAGAAACAGCCGGTTTGCATACGAGTTGTTGAAATATAATAACCGACAGAATATTCAGATGCTTGACGGACTGGTAGGTTTAACTCAGAAATATATGCCGGGCCGGGTTGCAGACACACTGCTTTATCTCAAAAACCAGATTTATCAAAGGAACCCGTTTACCTGTAACTTGAATAAACAGGAATTGGCAGAAATGTCGGGCATGACAAAGGAAAGTTTTATCCGGAGTCTAAAAGAAATGGAGGTTTCCGGAATCGTACGTCAAAACAGACGGGAAATAGAAATTCTTAAAGAAGAAGACCTCCTTTTGATCAGTAAAAATGGCTAATTGATATATGTCAATTTTAACTTCGTCATATGTCACCGGGCTACTTACGGTTTAATACTAATCAATATCTATTTTTAGGGTATAATTAACTAACACAAACAGTTTATCCTGATTTATTGATTGTATTAAATCTAAAGCTTATGAAACTCAGAGAAATACTCCGTTTATTATCAATCGCAGCACTTGTGCTGTTTGTTATTCCTTCTTGTGTGAAAGAGGGGCCTCAAGGTCCTGCCGGTCTAGATGGTACAGACGGGAAAGATGGTGTTGATGGACAAGATGGTGTTGATGGCACTGCTTTCTGTCTTGATTGTCATAACCAAACAAATATGGATGCCATACAAACCCAGTGGGCAGCATCTGTTCATGCTACTGGAGGCACTTCAGCACGTGCAAAGACCACTGCATCATGTGCTCCATGTCATTCAGCCGAAGGTTTTATTGCTTATGTTGCTTATCCTGATGCAGCACCTGTTGCATATCCCAATGCATCTCAAATTACTTGTGAGGCTTGCCATAGTGGTATGCACGTAACCTTTGATGTTGAAAACGATGGCCCGGACTATGCATTAAGAACCAAAGCTCCTGTAAAACTGGTGATGGACCCAAATGATCAGATAGACTTTGAAAGTGAAGCTAACTTATGTGTAAATTGTCACCAACCAAGAACGGCTTATCCTGAACCGGATACTGAAGGTAACTTCAAAATAACCAGCACTCACTATGGCCCGCATCATGGTCCTCAAGGGACTATACTGGAAGGTATCGGGTTCTATTTATTTGCAGGTACAACTGATATTCCCGGAAGAGGAACTAACCCTCATATTGATGCAGGATGTACAACTTGTCATATGAACGACGGTACTCACACTTTTGCACCAAGCTTGGATGCTTGTACTCAATGTCATGGTGAACTTGATGACTTTGACTACGAAGGTGTGCAAACTGAAGTGGAAGAGTTATTAGCTCAAATAGCCGCAGCGTTGGAAGCAAAAGGTGTTATGGCTGACGGGCATGTTGTGCCTGCTACATATCCTGTTGATTTAGCACGTGCATACTACAACTACATCGGCTTGGAAGAAGACCGTAGTAAAGGTGTACATAATCCGGAATACGTTTTGGCTGTCCTGAAAAACACACTTGAATCTCTTCAGTAAAAGAAGATTTATAAATAAAAAAGCTTCTGCACAGAAGCTTTTTTTTAATCAGTTATGAAAGATTAAATGCACAGAAAAATGAAAAAATATAAAATATTCTTTTTTGCTGCAGTGATAGGTTTGTTCGTAAGTGCTTGCCAGTATGATTTTATCGTGCCCGAGGAATCAATTGATGGCGGAGGAGGAAACGGGAATTCAACTGTAAGTTTTAAGACTCAGATTGTACCAATTTTTACAACCGAAGGTTGTGTCAGTTGTCATAAAACAGGCGGGCAGGCACCGGATTTGACAGCAGATAAGGCGTATGGTAGCTTAGCTGTAACAAAATATGTCAACGTAAGTTCTCCTGCAGACAGCTATTTGTATAAGCATATTTATTCTGATACAAACGCTCATAAGCATCATAAATTCACTGCGACCGAAGCTCAGTTGATCTACACATGGATTGAAGAAGGAGCTCAGAACAATTAGTGATAATCTAAAGAACCTATGAACATGAAAAAAACATTATTACTTGTCATATTAAGTCTATTGGTTTGCACTAACTTGTGGGCACAGGATGATGCTTCTGCTCAAACCAAAGAAAAAGATACACCAGTAGGTGCAGCTTTTGAAAGTGGAATATTGATAGATGCACAAACAACAAATATCCCTGATGCAAGGACACTTGAATTTGTGATTCAGCACAAGTTTGGCACCATGGAAAATGGTGTTTCCGATTTGTACGGGATTTATGCTCCTGGTGCAAACGTGAGGCTTGGGTTGAATTATGTGCCAGTTAAAAATCTTCAACTTGGGATCGGTGTTACAAAAACGAACATGTATACTGATTTTAATGCCAAATGGACCATTCTTGAGCAAACCGAGAAAAATGCAGTTCCGTTTGATGTGACCCTTTATGGGAATATGGCTATTAACGGACAAAGCAAGAGTGTATTTGGTATTGGGAAAGTAAATCATTCAGGGAAAGGAATTGCACAATACAGTATTGTTTTTTCAGACCGACTGTCATATTTTTCTCAGTTAATTATCAGCCGTAAGTTTAATGATAAGTTTTCGTTACAGGCGGGCGCAAGTTTTTCGCACTTTAATATGATTGAAACTGACTTTGATCACGATGTTATCGGGGCACATTTAAGTGGCAGATATAAATTCTCGTCCCAATCGTCATTCATTTTTAATTATGATGTTCCATTGAAGGTAAAGGATATCTCGGAACAGACCAGTTGGGATACTCATGCTAATCCCAATCTTTCATTTGGTCTTGAGATTTCTACATTCACTCATGCTTTCCAGATTTATATTGGGAATGCAAATGGTATTTTGCCTCAGCATAATATGGTGTATAATAGTTCTCCAATTGATTTTTCAAATGATAGTAAGCTGAGTTTTAAAAACTTTTCATTTGGTTTCACAATTACCCGTTTGTGGATGTTTTAGTTGAAATAAGTGATTAACTCTTATAAAAGTATTTAGCGATGGTAATACTGCAAGAAACGCGGTATTACCATTTTTATAAAACATTGCATTCAGTAGATATAGGCTTTTGGAAATTAGTTTTTATAAACGAAATAGAATAACAAAACATATACGGATGAGAAATCGCTTTCTGATATTAAATATTCTTCTCTCCATAACTTATGGATATGTCCATGCACAATCCTATTATGACAATGCACAGCACCATCAGTGTTTGAAGTGCCATTCAAATCAAAGTTATACCTTTCATAATGATTTGATGGATACGGAGATGAGGAGGTTAATGAACCCGTATTATATCCTCGACACTGTTGCGATAAAGTCGGGGGTACACCATGCTTTTGATTGTACCGATTGTCACTCATACGAGTATGCAACTTATCCACATGTTGCAAGCCTTAAGCTTGAGCCAATGAATACTTGTCTTGACTGTCATGGCGGCGATGAAGCCTTTGCAACCTATCAGTTTGAACGAATTAACGAAGAGTTTCAGAAAAGTGTCCATTATCAGGTTTATGGCGAAGGTTTTTCTTGTTCAAAATGTCATAGCCAGCATACCTATATGGCAACAGCCCGCACAAGCAGCGATGTCCTTCAAATTGTTGACTATAGCAACAAAATGTGTTTGTCATGTCATAACGATATGAAAAAGTATCAGATGGTCGCTGGACATGAGAACCCGAAGTTGGTACAGGTTCATGGGTGGTTACCAAACCAGGAACTTCATTTTAGCCATGTGCGATGTATTGAATGTCATACCCTGGTAAGTGATAGTTTGATGGTTTCTCACAATATTTTGCCAAAAGAGCAAGCTCTGCGGAATTGTGTTGAGTGTCATACCGCTGACTCCAGGTTAAAGGCATCGCTCTACAAATATCAGAATATTCAGGCAAGGTCGGGTAAAGGGATACTTGGGAATGTGATTGCAAACGAATCGTATGTTATCGGCACGCAACAGGTTCCATTGCTTAAATTGTTGAGTTACATTATCTTCATCTTGACACTGATTGGGATATTGGTACATGGAATTTTTAGGATAATTAAAAAAAGTAAATAGATGGCGGAGAATAATAAAATATATTTTTATCCGGTGTGGTTGCGTATATGGCATGGTATTAATGCTGTTGGAATTATCTTGTTGATTATCACCGGTATTTCAATGCAGTCAGGTGTTGAATCGACTTTTATCGTTCGGTTTGATAAAGCAGTGAATATTCACAATATTTCCGGCATTGTAGTAACGCTTAATTACTTCCTGTTCTTTATTGGAAATCTTGTTACCGAAAACGGTAAGTTTTATATCGTCAAGCCTAAAGGTTTTTTGAAGAGGCCAATTAAACAGGCACGCTATTATGTTTGGGGAATGTTTCATGGGGAAACTGCCCCTTATCCGTTGTCCGAAAAAAGGAAATTCAACCCGCTTCAAAAGTATTTTTACATTATTGTGATGTACCTGGCTGTACCCGGTGTGATAATTACTGGATTTGCATTGCTTTTCCCAGAAATAATCATCGAGAAAGTATATAATGTCAGTGGGGTATTTGTAACAGCTGTTTTTCATTCTGCACTTGGCTTTTTCATTTCGGTATTTTTAGTAATTCACCTTTACGTGGCTTCTATCGGGAAGTCTCCGTTGGAGAATTTTAAAAGTATAATTACCGGGTGGCATCACGTGTAGGGAATAACCTGTACTCCGGATGTATTGCAGGCTTGGTGAATGAAACAGAACTCGACAAGGTTCGAGGTGCTTGTGCCGCTG
>JBNKTK010000014.1:0-48753 GCA_050298035.1 Mangrovibacterium sp.
AATCCCTGATAAATTCCCTAACTATGTTATTTTTGTTACCGAAATCAACCAATGAAGAAAATTCTCATCATAACATACTATTGGCCGCCCAGTGGCGGGGCCGGCGTTCAGCGCTGGCTGAAGTTCACCAAGTACCTGCCGGAGTTTGGCGTTCAACCCATTGTGTTGACGGTTGATCCGGCTCAGGCCAGCTATGCCCAAATTGATGAGAGCCTTGAGCAGGAAGTGGCCGACAGTACCGAGGTGCATCGCACCGGCACTTTTGAATTGTACGACCTGTACAAGTGGTTAACCGGCAAAAAGGAAATCCCCTACGGAGGATTTGCCAACGAATCGAGTGAGTCGTTGTTGCAGCGTGTGGCAAAAATGGTTCGAGGCAACTTCTTCATTCCCGACCCGAGAAAAGGCTGGAACCGCTATGCCTACCGAAAAGCTGTTGAGCTGATCCGCCTGCATAACATCGACACGGTGGTGACCACCAGTCCGCCGCACTCGACACAGTTAATCGGGCTGAAGCTGAAAAAGCAACTAGGCATCCACTGGATTGCCGACTTGCGCGACCCGTGGACGGATATTTATTATTACAGCGAGCTTTATCACTCATCATTGGCCCGTCGTGCCGATCGTAAGCTGGAGCTTAAAGTACTTCGCCATGCAGATCAGTTGATTACCGTTAGCCGTGATGTGAAGCGCATATTTGCTGAAAAACTTCAGCCGGGCGATGAGGCGAAAATCGCGGTTATCCCCAACGGTTACGATGAGGAGGACTTTCGGCAGGAAGTAAAAAGTGAGGCTGGTAAATTTGTTATTACCTACACCGGGACGATCTCGGCGAAGTACGACCTGGATGGTTTTCTGGCGGCACTGCGTGGTTTGCCGGAAGAGCAACAACACAGCATCCTGTTGCGTTTCGTTGGAAAGGTTTTGCCGTCAATTGTCGAAAAAATCAGGCAGACTGTCCCCGGAATTGAGCTTGAGTTGGTTGGTTATGTCGATCACCGACGGTCGGTCGGTTATTTGCTACAGTCGTCTATGCAACTGCTCATCATCCCTAAAGTTGAAAACAACAAAGGTATTGTCACCGGAAAATTTTTTGAATATCTCGCCTCCGGGAAACCCGTGCTGGCCATTGGCCCCGTTGGCGGCGATCTGGATGATTTAATTCGAGAAACCGGCTGCGGTCGGTTGTTTGGGTTTGGGGATGTGGAAGGAATCCAACGGATGTTGAATCACTGCATGGATCATCTCTTTCAAGTGAATGGAAATAAAAGAAATCAATATTCCCGCAAGGAGTTAACCGAAAAATTAGTACAGGAGTTAGGAAAATGAGGATATTAATGTTGTTGGCCGAAGAATTTCCCCCTGATAACCGGGTGGAGAAAGAAGCACAAAGTTTAATTGAGAATGGTTTCCAGGTAACCATAGCTTGTCAAACAACCCAAGGCAGGCCGGAATATGAAGAATATAACGGCATAAAGGTTTTTCGGCTTCAATTGTCTAAACTTCAATATAAACTAAGTGCAGCCAGTTTGGTTGTCCCTGTGTTTTTTCAATTATGGAAGTCGTTTGTTGAAAAACTGCTGAAGGCTGATCAATTTGATATTTTACATGTCCACGATCTGCCCTTGGCATCAGTTGGTTATCATTTTAAAAAGAAATACGAGGTAAAACTGATATGCGACCAACATGAGTTTTACAGTAACTGGATCGTGCATACAGCACATCTAAATACACCTATTGGAAAGATTGTTAAGTGGCTTAGTCCATGGGGAAAATATGAAAAGAAATACCTCAATTTGGCTGACTTGGTGATTACGGTAGAAGAGCCGCTCCGGGAGATATACATTAATGAGGTCGGAATTCCGGAGGATAACATTATTTGCTTGCCCAATACACCTTCTCGCAGGGTTTTTAATGAGGGAAATATTGATCCGGCTATAACTGCACGTTTTAAAGACCGGTTTGTATTGTTATACGCTGGAGGAATGGACATTCTTCGGGGAATTGATGTGGCAATTAAAGCTCTTCCAAAAATAAAGGCAGAAGTCCCGAATATACTGCTGTTATTGGTTGGCAATATCCGAAAATCTTATGATCCGTTGGCACTGGCTGCTGATCTTGGTGTTTCGGAACAAGTTCATTTTGAAGGTTGGTCGCCTATAGAGAAGCTTCCTTCTTATATTCAATCCAGTGACCTTTGCTTTTTTACACCTCCCTCAAACCGGGAGGAGATTAACCGGACAATTGCCACAAAAATTTATCAATATGCTCAGGTTGGAAAACCTGTAATTGTGGGACAAGCAAAGATGATGAAAGATTTTGTTGAAAAGTATGGGATTGGTTATGTGATCAATGAGGATAGTCCGGATGAATTTGCAGATGTGGTTTTACAATTTAACAGGAACCGTGAAGCAGAAGAACTTAGGATACGAGATAACTGTTCACAAATTAAGAATCAATTTGTCTGGGAAGATACAATAAATGAATTGATATCTATATACAAATCTTTTGTTGAGACTTCTGATTTGATTAAATGAGAATCTATTATGAATAAAGTAAAAAAATACCGTTTCGATAAAACCTTGTCGTTTGTGTCGACCCACCTTGACAAGAATGACCAAATCCTTGACTTAGGGACACCCAATGATTTATCCGGATTTCTGGCGAAAAACAGCTTTTCAATAAAAAGTGCCCATGGATTTGATTTTGACTTGGAGCCGGAAAGAGTAAATGATCATGAATACAATGTTTTAACGGCATTTGAGGTGCTGGAACATCTGGTTTCACCTTTTTCGATAGTCCAAAAAACAAAAGCTAATAAACTTATTGTTACCGTCCCGCTGAAGCTTTGGTTTGCAAAGGCCTATAGGAATATCAATGATCCCTACGATCAGCATTACCACGAATTTGAAAGTTGGCAGTTGGATATGTTATTGGAAAAAGCCGGATGGGAAATCAAAGCCAGTGAAAGATGGGTTCCCCCTTTTACTCCGGGCGGATTTCGCTCGGTGCTCCGGGCTGTTACGCCTCGGTTTTATGCCGTTTATGCCGAACGCAGGGAGGTTATTTCCTGATTTTGAAAAACAGGCTTAGTACCCGGGTAATCAGCATTTTTACTTCTTCGGAAACCGGGAACAAGAATAGGAATACCCCGGTCAGCAAGGTGATCACACTTCCTCGGAGCAATAGATCAGGGATTAAGGATAATTGAGGTATCAGCGCCTGCAAATAATACAGTGTGACAAAAAAAGCGAAGATAACCATAAAATGATAGCCGAACGGTTGTAGGCCATATTTTCGGTACAAAAACATGTAGCGTAAGAGGTTGTTCAGTAGAAGACTACAGGCAATGGCAATGGCTGCTCCCACAATCCCCCACTGTGGAATAAGAAGAAAAAGCAAGACTCCAATGATGATGATCAGCAACAGGATGAAATACAAGGATGCCCTGTAATGTCGTGAGAAAGCGATCACCTGCCCGTTTGCCCCTGTCATCATATCAAATAAATAACCTAGCCCGATAAAAAAGATTACCCATTTCGATTGTAGGTAATCCGGTCCCAGGATGGTTAAGATATTGTCGATATTGGCCCAAATCCCAAGAAATAGAAAACCACCAATAATAAACTGGTTAATACAGCTTTTGTAATAAATGTCCCGTATTTTATCAAGGTCGTTTTTTGCCCAGGCATCGGCAATCAGCGTTCCCGAAATTTTCAGCAAAGGGCGGGAAGGGATGACAACCAATGTCCCGAAATAGAAGGCAATTGTATAAACCCCTGTTTTGCTCAAGTCAAGCATTTGGTTGATCACGATCTTATCGATATTAAAAACGAGCATTGAACCAAGTCCGCCGAGGATGGAAAAAAGGGCTACGTCAATCATCTCTTTGCGTAGCGCTTTAGTAATGAAGCTAAATTCCCTTCGAAAATGAATTTCACCTTTAACTGCCAAAAACAAAAACATGATCAATCCTTTGGCGCATAAAACAACAGCATAAAGAATGATAAGTTGCTTGAGGGTAAGTACATGAAATGCAAACAGGATGACAGATAAGAAAATCAATATTCGTTGCAGGAATTCTTGCAAAAAAGTTCCGAAAACAGCATCATACAACACTTTGTTGTAGGTGTCGAAGAATCCGAAAACCATTGTAAATAAAGTGAGGGGAATTAGCAGGTAAACGTAATCGGCAAATAACCTTGATTTTTCGAGGTTTGTTTCAATCAGGTATGGCGAAAAAACGGAATAAGCAGCTATAAACAAAACGCTACCAACAACCATAAAGAGGACCGAAATAGACAGAAATCCGTGATGCCCTTTTTCTTTATCCCTAAAATAGGGGAAGAGCCGCGATGTTACCCCATTTAACCCTAATAGTGAAAATTGTCCAAATAGGGTTGAATAGGCAGTTAACAGACCAAAAAGACCGACAATTTCAGTAGACAGGTATTCAGTATACAGGTAGGTGGTGGTTACAAATCCGATAATCACCCCCAGGTATGACCAAATACTTCCTCTGATTGATTGCTTAATGATAATGCCCATTTATGCGCGTAATTCAGTAATTATTTACTTACTTTTGCTTCAATTTGAAACAGAATAACCTTCAATTTATTATGGCAAAGATAAAAGGCAATCGCAATATATTCGTCATTACTGGCCTAATCCTTGGTTTTATTTTAATCTCGTTCACATATTTCTCAGCGCAGCTTGAGGGAAAGCAGATTGTTGCCGGTGACATCAATAATTTCACCGGAGGGGCGAAGGAAATAATTGACTTCCGAAATGATACAGGAGATGAGGCATTGTGGACAAATTCGATGTTTGGTGGTATGCCTGCCTATTTGCTCTCGGTGAAATATCCCGGGAACTTAATTGCAAAGGTACAGGCGACCCTAAATGTTATTCCCCGGCCTGCCGGCTATCTTACGCTGATACTGGTTTTCTTTTTTATCCTGCTTTTAATGCTTAGGATCAACCCATGGATAAGTTTTGCAGGTGCTCTTAGTTTTGGTTTTTCAACCTACTTTTTTGTGCTGATGGTAGCTGGTCATATGTCGAAAGTACATACCCTTGCTTACATGGCATTAGTGGCTGCCGGTGTTTTGCTTGCCTTTAAGCGGGATAAACTGCTGGGAGCTGTGCTGACAGCTATCGGTCTGTCGTTTATGCTTGCTGCAGGCCACCCCCAAATGACCTACTATGCCGGATTTATGGTAGTCATCATCGGGATCACTTACCTGGTTGCGGCTGTTCGTGAAAAAACATTGCCATCGTTTATGAAAGCCTCCGGTTTGTTGGTTGTCTCATTGCTTTTGGCTGTGGGAACAAACTTCAGCCGCCTGTATACAACTTACGAATATGGGAAATATTCGATACGCGGGAAGTCGGAACTGGCAGCCGATACGGAAAATAAAACTGATGGTCTGGACAAGGATTACATCCTGGATTACAGTTACGATCTTGGCGAAGCAATGACGGCTTTTATCCCAAGGTTTAAGGGTGGCGGTATGGGCGAGCCGTTGGGCGAGAACTCGAATTTTTATCAGGTACTTGAAAAATCGCAAGGGAAATCCCGTGCAAAACAATTTGCCGAACATGCGCCCTTGTATTGGGGGGCTCAGCCAATTTCGAATGCGCCGTTTTATTATGGGGCTGTGCTTTGTTTCCTGTTTGTTTTAGGACTGTTCATCGTAAAAGGGAAAGATAAATGGTGGATTGCAGCTGTCGTGATCATATCGTTCCTGCTCTCGCTTGGGAAGAATTTTTCGATGCTCAGCAATTTCATGATCGATTACTTTCCGGGCTACAACAAGTTTCGGGATGTTAAAAACATTATTGTCATTCAGCAGTTTGCCATGGCCTTGCTGGGCGTACTTGCAGTTAAGGAATTGTATCTTCAGAAATACGATAAGGCCGAGTTGCTGAAAAAGCTAAAATATGCCTGGTTTATTGTTGGTGGTCTGGCTTTTATTTTTGTCCTGCTGCCGGGTTTGGCGGGCGATTTCCGTTCTGCGACTGATGCCCGATATGCTCAAATGGGCTGGCCGGAACAGTTGTTGGATGCCCTGCGCGATGACCGGAGAATGGTGTTGCGGACTGATGCCATTAAAGCCTTGGTTTTTGTGAGTTTGGCAGCCGCGGTGATTTGGTTGTATGTGAAACAAAAGATAAAGGCCACTTATGCCTTGACCTTGTGGGTAGTCTTGATTTTGGTTGATATGTGGCCGGTAAATAAGAAGTACCTGAACAATGATAATTTCGAGTCAAAAACAAAAGTGGCTGTGCCGTTTACAGCTTCAAAGGCCGATCAACTGATTTTGAAGGATGCCGATCCGGACTACCGGGTGTTAAACCTGACAGTCAGTCCATTCCAGGATGCATCAACATCTTATTTCCACAAGTCGCTGGGTGGCTACCATGGCGCTAAAATAGAACGCTACCAGGAGCTTTTTGATCATCAGCTTTTCCCGGAGATACGCACCTTGGTTGGCGGTTTTCAAAAGCCCGCTGCAATTGATTCGGTGATGCGCTCCCTTTCGGTGATAAACATGCTGAACACGAAATATTTTATTTACGATCCGAACAGCGCCCCACTTCAGAACAATTATGCGCTTGGTCACGCCTGGTTTGTCGATGATGTGAAAGTGGTTGAAAATGCTGATGAAGAAATCGCGGCCCTGGCAAATTTTGATGCCGGCGAAACCGCAATTGTCGATCAACGTTTTACCGATCAGTTGAAGAAGGCTGATTTTAGAGGGGCAAACGAATCGTCGATCGAGTTGGTTGAGTATAAACCGAATTACCTGAAATACCGGGCCCATGTGGGAAGCGGAGAGCCGTTGGCTGTCTTTTCGGAGATTTATTACCCAAAAGGGTGGAAAGCCTTTATCGATGGAGAAGAAACCGAACATCTCCGCGTTGATTATGTGTTGAGGGCAATGCCAGTTCCGGCAGGTGATCACGAAATTGAATTTAAATTTGAACCGGCATCCTATTTCATAGGAAATAAGGTTTCGTTGGCCAGCTCGCTTATTTTATTGCTGGCATTGGCAGCCGTTGGCTTTTCCGAATTAAAAAAGAAGAAAATAGTAAATGAAGAGAAAACGTCCGACAAGGCTTAAACGACGCTTAATCCGATCGTACCTGACTTCAACCGTGAGCATCACGTTGGTTTTGTTCCTGGTGGGAATTATGTCGCTATTGGTATTGAATGCCGGACGGCTCTCTGATTATGTGCGGGAGCATGTTGGTTTTACACTTGTTTTGCACGACAACGTCCGTGAAGTTGAAATACTTCAGCTTCAAAAGGTGCTCAGCGCGACCAAGGCTGTAAAGTCTACTGAATATGTTGATAAAGAACAGGCCGCGGAAGAACTGACCAAAGACCTGGGTGAAGATTTTGTTGGTTTTCTTGGCTTTAACCCGCTGTTTTCTTCAATCGATGTAAAATTATATGCCGATTACATGCACCCCGACAGCCTGGTGCTGCTGGAAAACCATTTTCTGGAGTACCCACAGGTGAAGGAAGTTTATTATCAACGCGATTTGGTAAAGATTATTAATGAGAATGTTCAGCGAATCAGTTTTTTCCTGGTGGTATTCTCAATTTTGTTGTTGTTTATTTTTTCAACTTTGATCAATAATACAATCCGAATCTCGATTTACTCGCAGCGGTTTATCATTAATACCATGAAGCTGGTTGGCGCAACCCGTTCATTCATTCGGAAACCATTTGTTGTTAAGAGCATTAGTTACGGGCTGGTAGCCGGCTTGATTGCCAATGTTGCCATATTTTCGCTGGTATATTCTTATCAGCAGGATTTTAAGGGAATATTGGATTTAAGGCAAATTGATACTATTGGGATTACTTTTGCCGTTGTACTCCTGTTTGGGGTTTTGATTTCATGGTTGTCTACCTGGATGGCAGTGAATAAATTTCTCCGGCTTCGGTTTGAAGATTTGTACTATTGATTAATTTTGACAGCATATTACGTTTAAAAGAGGGGGAAGGAGTTTAAGTTGATCCTGCCCGGGTTTTATAAGAAACAAAAAGGTATGAGCAAAAAGGAACAAAATATCAGCGAACAGCAATTTGCACTGGGTCGCGAAAATTACCGGTTGTTGCTAATCGGTTTTGCTATAATCGTTATCGGTTTTATTTTGATGGTAGGCGGGAAAAGTGAAGATCCATCGGTCTTTAATCCCGAGATTTTTAGCTTTAGACGGATCACCCTGGCACCGGTTGTCGTGCTTTTGGGGTTTCTGTTCGAGATTTACGCTATCATGAAAAAACCAAAATCAGAAAATTAATCCATGAATAATTTACAAGCCCTTTTGTTGGGGCTCATTCAAGGGTTGACCGAGTTTTTGCCGGTTAGCTCCAGTGGACATTTGGAAATTGGCCATGTCTTACTTGGCATAAAAGGCCATGATAATTTGTTGTTTGCAGTAGTCGTTCATGGCGCTACTGTTTTAAGTACGCTGGTTGTTTTCCGGAAGGACATTCTTTCCCTGTTGGGTGGGTTGTTCAAATTTCAATGGAATGAAGAAACAAAATACGTTTCGTTGTTGCTGCTTTCTGCCATTCCGGTTGCCGTGCTGGGCGTGCTTTATAAAGAACAAATAGAAAGCTTGTTTACCGGAAACCTGGTCTTTGTCGGTTCAATGCTTTTGCTTACCGCAACCTTGCTGGCATTCACTTATTTTGCGAAATCAAAGGAGAAGTCATTTAAATGGACTGATAGTGTGGTGATTGGTATTGCCCAGGCCATGGCTGTTGTCCCGGGCATTTCAAGGAGCGGTTCTACGATTGCCACCGGACTTTTGCTTGGGAAAAAGAAAGATGAGGTTGCCCGTTTTTCATTCCTGATGGTTTTGTTGCCAATCTTGGGTGCCAATTTTCTGGATGTGGCAGGCGGTGAAATTACGGCTGATTCGTCAATTGGCTTTGTACCCCTGGCTGTTGGTTTTGTTGCTGCTTTTATCTCCGGTTTGCTGGCCTGTAGCTGGATGATTAACATCGTGAAGAGAGGAAAATTGATTTATTTTGCTGCTTATTGTCTGATTATCGGGTTAATTGCTATTTTTGCAGCCTAAAAAATTCGGGTGGAGCTTCCCGGTAATTAGATAATTTAAAAGATTTTCCGAATGGGGATTACTCCCAAAAAATACGATTTTAAAGAAGGAGAGGTATTGCTTTTTGATAAAGACTTAGATTGGACTTCGTTTGATTTGGTGAAAAAAGTCAGGAACAAACTGACGAAAGCAATACACGAAAAGAAACTTAAAGTAGGCCATGCCGGCACGCTCGACCCGAAAGCAACCGGGTTGATGATTCTTTGTACCGGGAAAGCAACCAAGCAGATTGAAAGCCTGCAGGCGCAGGAAAAGGAATATATTGCTACGCTAAAGTTAGGGGCTACTACTCCTTCGTTTGACCTTGAAACTGAAGAAGATTTTCATTTTTCGACCGATCACATTACTCAAGAGTTGTTCCTTGAGGTTTTACAAAAATTTACTGGCGAACAGTTACAGGTGCCGCCATTGTTTAGCGCGGTAAAAGTTAACGGGAAAAGGGCTTACACCCATGCCCGGAAAGGTGACGATGTAAAATTGAACGCTAAGTTAATACAGGTTTCAACCATCGGGTTAATCAGTTTTTCCAACAACGAAGCCGTTATTCGGGTTACATGCAGCAAGGGGACTTACATTCGTGCGCTTGCCCGTGATATTGGAAAAGAACTTAATAGCGGAGCATATTTGGTTGGTTTAAGGCGCACCAAAATTGGCCGTTTCAACGTAGAAGATGCTATGAGCATCGATTATTTTTTAGAAAATTTAGATCAATTTGTAACTAATTGAAAAGTGTGCCGTAAAAGGTCACTTTGAATTTAGGCTGCCTTGTTTCTTGCAGCCAGTTTTTATTGAATGTCTATTAAGCAAAAACAGATATCATTTAAGTATGAAGTTATCGAAGTTTAAGTACAAATTACCGGAAGAGTTAATAGCCCTACATCCGGCTGATAATCGGGACGAATCGAGACTAATGGTTTTAAACCGTAAAACCAGGGAAATTGAGCACAAGTTATTCAAAGATGTCACTGACTATTTTAGTGATCAGGATGTGATGGTGTTCAATGATACAAAAGTTTTCCCGGCGCGTTTGTATGGGAATAAAGAAAAGACCGGAGCCGAAATCGAGGTTTTCCTCCTTCGTGAGCTAAACCGTGAGCAACGCTTGTGGGACGTATTGGTTGACCCGGCCCGGAAAATAAGAATCGGTAACAAATTGTATTTTGGAGAAGATGATTTGTTGGTTGCCGAAGTGATCGACAATACAACTTCACGCGGACGTACATTGCGTTTCCTGTTTGATGGTCCGTATGATGAATTCAAGGATACACTTTACAGCCTGGGGGAAACCCCGCTGCCGAAATTCATTCAGCGCCCGGTACAGCCTGAAGATAAAGACCGCTACCAGACAATCTTTGCAAAACATGAAGGTGCTGTGGCAGCACCAACTGCCGGCTTACATTTCAGCCGTGAGTTAATGAAGCGTCTGGAGATTATCGGTGTCGAATTCAGCTTTGTGACTTTGCACGTGGGATTGGGTAACTTCCGTAGTGTTGATGTGGAAGACCTGACCAAGCATAAAATGGACTCTGAGCAAATCTGGATTACAGACAAAGCTTGCGATGTGGTCAATAAAGCCAAAATGAATAAGAAAAATGTTTGCGCTGTTGGTACCACCGTTATGCGTACACTGGAAAGTTCAGTTTCTACACAGGGACATTTGAAGCCGTATGAGGGCTGGACAAACAAATTTATTTTCCCTCCATACGAGTTTAGTGTTGCCAACAGGATGATTACCAACCTTCACCTGCCACTTTCAACCTTATTGATGATGGTTGCCGCATTTGGAGGGTATGATTTTGTAATGGATGCCTACAAAAAAGCCATTAAAGAAGGTTATCGCTTTGGAACTTACGGCGATGCCATGCTGATTATATAAGATTAACCAATTCGATATGAAGCAAAGGCTGCCTGTTGGTGGCCTTTTTTATTTGATCGCAGGGCATATGTTCCCTCTCGCTTCTGGAATTGAATGTTATCTTTGCCAAAAAACAATTACATGGCTTCTCCTCAAATAACGATTTATACAGATGGCGCTGCACGTGGTAATCCCGGGCCTGGCGGTTATGGTGTTGTGTTGATTTCCGGTCAGCACAGGAAAGAACTTTCGGAGGGTTTTGAACTGACGACCAATAACCGGATGGAATTGCTGGCCGTGATAAAGGGGCTGGAAGCGCTGAAGGTGGAAAATTGCCTGGTGACTGTTTATTCCGACTCAAAATACGTGGTAGATGCGGTTGAGAAACGTTGGGTGTGGAATTGGGTAAAGACACGTTTTAAGGGGAAAAAGAATGCCGATCTTTGGCAGCGTTTCCTTAAAATATATGAAAAGCACCAGGTGCGGTTTGTTTGGGTGAAGGGGCATGCCAGTATTCCCGGGAATGAGCGCTGCGACCAGCTGGCCGTTGAGGCTTCCATGGGGCCGAACTTGCCTAAGGATGTTGGATATCTTGAATCTCAGACGGATTGATTTCGTGTTTGTCATTCTGGCTGTACATAAAACAAATCGTTACATTTGCTGCTGATTTAAACTCATTTCATGAACCTGATTTATCAACTTGGAATTCGACTGTATGAATTGGCTGTATGGGTGGCTTTCCCATTCAACGAAAAGGCGCGTTTCCGGTATCGCGGACAAAAGTCGGTGTTCTCCTATTTACAGGGAAAGATCAATCGGGATAAGCCATTGGTTTGGGTTCATTGCGCTTCGTTGGGCGAGTTTGAACAGGGAAGACCGTTGATTGAGGGAATAAAAAAGCAACATCCGGAGTATCAGGTATTGCTCACTTTCTTTTCCCCGTCGGGGTACGAAATCCGGAAAAACTACGATAAGGCTGATTATATCTGTTACCTCCCGGCCGATACGAAAGAAAATGCAATTAAGTTTCTGAACTTGGTGCAACCTCAAATGGCATTTTTTATCAAGTATGAATTTTGGAAAAACTATTTTGAAGCGTGTACCAACCGACAAATCCCGATTTTTCTGGTTTCGGCTATTTTCAGGCCAGAACAGTTGTTTTTCAAAACCGGGGTACGTGCCAAATGGTATCGTCAGGTTTTGAATCATGTTGAGCATTTTTTTGTGCAAAACAAGCAATCGGCAGAGCTGCTTGCCGGGATTGGATTAAAAAATAGTACTGTGACGGGGGACACACGTTTTGATCGTGTGGCAGAGATTGCTGCCAACCGGAAAGACCTCCCGTTGGTGGAACAGTTTAAAGGCAAGTCAAAATTGATTGTTGTTGGCAGTTCGTGGCAACCCGATGAGGAAATCCTGGCTGAATTCATGACCGCGAATAAGGATGTGAAAATGGTTATTGCGCCGCATGAGGTGAAAGAAGTCAATATAAAAAGGTTATTGTCGCTGTTTCAGCCTAATGTGACACGTTATTCCAACCCGAAAAATGATTTTGAAAATTGTCGCGTTTTAATCATCGATTCAATTGGATTACTTTCCAGTGTTTACCGCTATGCTGATATTGCCTATGTTGGAGGCGGATTTGGGGTAGGCATCCACAACACACTTGAGGCTGCAATTTATAATGTTCCTGTGTTGTTCGGACCGAACTATTTGAAGTTTCAGGAAGCCGTGGAGTTGGTTTCACGGAATCTTGCCTTTCCTGTAAAAAACGGGCAGGAACTTACAGGACAACTTAGCCGGTTGTTTGAAGATGATCTCCGCAGAGAGGAGATTTCGGAGGGATGCAGGCAATTTATGTCCGAAAACCTGGGGGCAACTAATCTTGTACTGAAAAAAGTTTTTAACAAGTAGCCTTATTTGAAACCATATTTTTTGATCATCGTATCACTGCCCTTTCTGTCTTTCAACTCTTTAGCTTCTGTTGACTTTTAGGGGCAATTCTTTCCAAAAAATTACCATTTTGGTAAACATTTTTTAATTATCAAAAACTAAACGATCAGATATTCAGTCAACTAACACTTTTTAGTTGATAACTTTCGGGTCGTTTTGAAAAAATAGTCTTCATTTTTTTTTGACCAGATACTATATTGCAGTAGACAAATTCGAGGAAAGAGGAACTGATTTTATTTCAAGTTTACAATCAGTTAACAAAACAACAGATTTAATTTTTGGTGTATGGCTTTCAAAAATGTGGCAGTTGAGCCCCAAGTGGGCAAGAAGACATTTTCCCAGGACGAAGCGTTTCGGGAAACGTTGAAGTATTTCAAAGGAGATGACCTGGCAGCACGGGTGTGGGTAAACAAGTACGCGTTGAAGGACTCGTTCGGAAATCTCTTTGAACAAACCCCTGATGATATGCACAAGCGTTTGGCAAGTGAGATTGCCAGGGTTGAGCAGAAGTATGAAAATCCGATGGATGAAAAACTGATTTATCAGTTGCTAAAGGATTTTAAGTACATTGTTCCGCAAGGTGGCCCGATGACCGGCATAGGTAACGAATTTCAAATTGCCTCCCTTTCCAATTGTTTTGTTGTTGGAAACGAAGGTAATTCTGACTCGTATGGCGGCATCATGAAAATTGACCAGGAACAGGTACAGTTGATGAAACGTCGTGGAGGTGTTGGGCACGACCTGTCGCACATCCGTCCCAAAGGTTCTCCTGTGAAGAACTCGGCTCTTACTTCAACCGGTATTGTTCCGTTCATGGAGCGTTATTCCAACTCAACCCGCGAAGTGGCACAGGATGGTCGCCGTGGTGCGTTGATGCTTTCTGTGTCGATTAAACACCCGGATTCGGAAAAATTTATTGATGCAAAGCTGGAGCAAGGTAAAGTAACCGGAGCAAATGTATCGGTAAAAATCCATGACGATTTTATGAAAGCTGTTGAAAGTGGAACTCCTTATCGTCAACAGTACCCGATTGATTCGGAAAGCCCGCTTTACGAGAAAGATACTGATGCCGACAGCCTTTGGAAAAAAATTGTTCACAATGCATGGAAATCAGCTGAACCGGGAATTCTTTTCTGGGACACCATCATTAAAGAATCAGTGCCTGATTGTTATGCTGATTTGGGATACCGTACTGTATCAACTAACCCATGTGGTGAAATTCCATTATGCCCTTACGATAGCTGCCGTTTGTTGGCTGTTAACCTCTTCTCGTATGTTGAAAAACCGTTTACTGCCCAGGCAAAATTCAACTTCGATCTGTTTAAGGAACATGTCGGTTATGCTCAACGGCTGATGGATGATATCATTGATCTGGAACTTGAGAAGATTGATGCGATCGTTGAAAAAATTAGTGCTGACCCGGAAGACGAAGAGATTAAATATACCGAACTCAAACTTTGGGAAAAAATCCAGACCAAAGCCCGCGAGGGACGTCGTACCGGCGTTGGTATCACTGCTGAAGGTGATATGCTTGCCGCCCTTGGACTGCGTTACGGAACAGATGCCGCAACTGATTTTAGCGAAGAAATACACCGTACACTGGCTATCGAAGCCTATCGCTCGTCAGTAAAAATGGCACAAGAACGCGGAGCATTCAAAATTTACGATGCAGAGCGTGAGAAAAACAACCCGATGATTAATCGCATCCGGAAAGAAGATGAAGCGCTGTACCAGGATATGGTCAAATACGGACGTCGTAACATTGCTTTGTTGACCATTGCCCCAACAGGTACAACAAGTTTGATGACCCAGACAACATCCGGTATCGAGCCGGTGTTTATGCCAGTCTACAAACGCCGTCGCAAAGTAAATCCGAACGACAAGGATGTGCGTGTTGACTTTGTAGATGAAGTTGGAGACAGCTGGGAAGAATACATCGTTTTCCATCATAAGTTCCTGACTTGGATGGACGCTAATGGAATTGACTCGACAAAAAATTACAGCCAGGATGAGCTGGACGCAATTGTTGAAAAGTCACCTTATTACAAAGCCACTTCAAACGATGTTGACTGGTTGAACAAAGTGCGCATGCAGGGCCGTATCCAAAAATGGGTTGACCATTCAATCAGTGTTACCATCAACCTGCCTGCCGATGTAGAAGAAGAATTGGTCGGTCGTTTGTATTTCGAGGCTTGGAAAAGCGGTTGCAAAGGGGTGACTGTTTACCGTGATGGTTCACGTTCGGGCGTGCTGATTTCAAACAAGAAGGAAGAAAAGAAAAAAGGCTCGTCTAGATTCCCGACAAAACGCCCGGAAGAATTGGACGCCGATGTGGTTCGTTTTCAAAACAACAAAGACAAATGGGTGGCCTTTATCGGATTGATTGAAGATCAACCATACGAAATCTTTACCGGTTTGCAGGACGATGAAGATGGAATCCTGTTACCTCGATCAGTTACAGGTGGAAAAATTATCAAAAACCGTGATGAAGAAGGTAATTCTAGATATGACTTTCAATATGTCAATAAACGGGGCTACAAAACAACGATTGAGGGGCTGTCATACAAATTCAACCCGGTATTCTGGAACTACGCCAAATTAATCTCCGGAGTATTGCGTCACGGCATGCCGATCCACAAAGTGGTTGATACGGTAACCAGCCTTCAGTTGGACAACGACACGATTAACAGCTGGAAAGCCGGTGTTGCCCGTGCCCTTAAAAAGTACATCCCGAACGGTACAGTTGCCGAAGGGGCTACTTGTGGCGAATGTGGTTCAAATAACGTGATCTACCAGGAAGGATGCTTAACTTGCCCTGACTGCGGATCATCAAAATGCGGATAGTTTAATCTTATCGATAGAACGTGAAGGAGGTCTCGGATGGGGCCTCCTTTTTTGTTGAATTTTGAATTTCCTGTTTCTCCAAAGATTCATTTCCAGCCGGGATAAAGTCGCTTTATTTAAGCATTGGATGAACCGGTAGGAAATAAAGAAGGCCCCGTATTAACGGAGCCTTTCAGTTATGCAGCATTATGCGAAAACACATCATCAAGTATTTTTGGGTACATTTCCCCGAAGTTTTCATGACACCACTTGATTAATTCGTCAAGTTCATTGGGCTGTTCCGCCCAGTTAACGCACTTTGTCAGTTCTTTTTGAAATAATTCACGACTAAAACTGACTTTGGGCAGGATTACTTTTGCGTATTCAATCATGGTTATGAACTTTTAGTTGTTACTTTATAAATTTAACCCTTTTGAGGAATTCTTTAGTATGCTGAAAAATATGGCTTAACAATGTTTAACAGCCTGATGTTTACCCGGCTGGTTTTAATCTTTTGATTTTCAGCTTTATTTCTATTTTTTGTCCTCCCGTTGTTTTTAAACATCCATTTTTTGGAAACCTGCCCAAAGAAAGCTTGCCATGATTAAACCGCGGTTACAATTGAGTTAACAAAATTTGAAATCTTTTCTTCCAATGTCAGGTCTTCATCAAGTGCTTTGACAAATGCACTCCCGATGATTGCTCCCTGGGCATACTTACAGGCATTTTCAAATGTTTCGCGGTTCGAAATACCAAAACCAATCAGGCGTGGGTTTTTCAGTTGCATATTCTGAACACGTTCGAAGTAGTCTTGGTGAAAATCCGAAACGCTGTTTTTCATTCCTGTTGTTGATGAAGTTGATACCATATAAATGAACCCGCTTGACGCTTCATCAATCTGGAGAAGCCGTTTTTCCGATGTTTGTGGCGTGATCAACAGGATATTATGCAGGTTGTATTTCTCAAATGTCGCCTGATACTCTTCCTGGTATTCGTTAAGTGGTAGATCGGGAAGAATAAGCCCGTCGATACCAACCTCGGCACATTTTTGGCAAAAATTCTCGATCCCGAACTGAATGACCGGGTTCAAATATCCCATCAGGATCAGGGGGATATTTACTTTCTCACGGATGCCTTGTAGTTGTTCAAACAGTTTTTTGATGGTCATGCCATTGTGCAGAGACACCAGGCTGCTGTGTTGAATAACTGGCCCGTCGGCAACCGGGTCGGAAAACGGCATCCCGATTTCAATCAGGTCAACTCCGTTTTTTACCAGATCTTCGATGATAGTTACGGTGTCGTCCAGCTGTGGATAGCCGGCCGTGAAGTATACCGATAAAATATTTTCTTTTTTATCCTGAAATAGTTGGTTGATTCTGTTTCTCATGATAATGATCTTTTTTGTGGCTTATTCACCGGGTGACTTTAAATCATCCGGTGAATAAATTAAATCAATAGCCAAAATAATTTAAATACGTTTCCATGTCTTTGTCGCCGCGGCCTGAGAGGTTGATAACATTGACATCTTCCGGTTTCAGGTCGATTTTCTTCAATGCTGCCAGGGCATGGGCCGATTCCAGAGCGGGGATGATTCCTTCGAGTTGAGTGAGTTCGAGTGCAGCATCCAGTACCTCTGTATCGGTTGCCCAGAGGTATTTGGCTCGTTTTGTGGCAAACAGGTTGGCGTGCATTGGCCCGATTCCCGGGTAGTCCAAGCCGGCAGAAATTGAATAAGGCTCAATAATCTGACCGTCTTCAGTTTGCATTACAAAAGAACGGGAACTGTGCAAAACACCGGGTTTCCCCAGGAAAAGGGTAGCCGCGCTTTCATCGGTATCAACACCTTTGCCTGCAGCTTCCACGCCAATCAGTTCCACGCTTTCATTATCCAAAAAATGATAGAATGCTCCGGCTGCATTGCTGCCTCCTCCCACACAGGCCAGCACGCGGGTTGGCAATTCGCGGCCAAGTTGCTCGTCAAGCTGCCATTTAATTTCTTCGCTGATCACTGACTGGAAGCGGGCAACCATGTCGGGATAGGGGTGGGGGCCAACTACCGAGCCAATGATGTAGTGTGTGTCAACGGGGTTGTTGATCCAATCACGCATGGCTTCATTGGTGGCATCTTTCAGCGTTTTGTTGCCCGATTCGGCCGGGATAACCTGTGCTCCCAGCATGCGCATTTTTTTCACGTTCGGAGCCTGACGTTGTACATCAAGCGATCCCATGTATACGATGCACTGCATACCCATCAGGGCACAGACAGTTGCGGTGGCAACCCCGTGTTGTCCGGCGCCGGTCTCTGCAATGATGCGCTTTTTCCCCAGTGCCTTTGCCAGCAAAATCTGCCCGATCGTGTTGTTGATTTTGTGTGAACCCGTATGGTTCAGGTCTTCCCTTTTCAGGAAAATGTGGCTCTGGTACCGTTCGGACATGCGCCTGGCGTAATACAAAGGCGAAGGCCTGCCCACGTAGTGCTTCAACAGGTTAACAAAATCCTGCCGGAATTCATAGGAGTTGATAATCTCCATATATTTTTCCTGCAATTCTTCAATGTTCGGCTGCATCATCTCCGGGATAAATGCCCCTCCGAATTCGCCGTAATAACCTTTTCGATTGACTTGGTAGCTCATATTTTGTGTTTTTTAGTTTCTTATTTTTTGAATGAATGTTGCCACTTTCTGTGCATCCTTTAAGGCGGGCTCCAACTCAAACCCGCTGTTTATATCGAGCGCCACCAATTGCGGATGGCTGATTTTTTTTATTGCTTCTGCATCATCGGGGCCAATGCCGCCACTCAGTAAGAATGGCAAAGTCCCGGTGTACCTGTTGAGGATTTCCCAATTGAACTTCTCCCCGGTTCCGCCCGGCAGCTTTCCCTTGGTGTCAAAAAGAAAATAGTCAGTCGAAGAAGTGTAATCCACCAACCGGCTAAAATCAAAATTATCATCCAGCGAGAAAGCCTTAAAAACAGTTAACCCAGCATCCCTGATTTCCCTGCAATATTCAGGCGGCTCATTCCCATGGAGTTGTGCAACTTCCAACTTGAATCTCCGGCAGAGAGAGATCACTTTGTCCTGTTCTTCGTTGACAAAAACACCAACTTTCTTTATGGATGATGGAACCCGGTTGAAAATTGATTCGTCCGGTTCCTCGCCTACATATCTTTTCGATTTTGAATAGAAAATAAACCCCAGATAGTCCGGCATTGAAGCACAAACCGCGTCAATGTTCTCCGGGGCTCGCATTCCGCAAACTTTTATTTTCAAGTTCTTCATTTGGTGTACCAGTTGGATTATATGCAGAAGTCTGTTTATAATTGACTTCTGCACGCATCATTTATAGTAACTCTTATAAATTTCTTATAAACTGGGCGCATGCCTTGCCCGGGTTTTCAGTTTTCATAAAATTCTCGCCCATCAAAAAACCTTCAAAACCGGCATTGCGCAAATAATGGATATTTTCGATTGTTGACAAGCCGCTTTCCGAGATGCGTACCATCGTCTCGGGAAGCAATTTGCCAAGGCGGACTGAAGTTTCAATATCCACTTCAAATGTCTTGAGGTTCCGGTTGTTTACACCAACCAGGTCAACTATCGGGTTTAGTTTTTCAACTTCTTCTTCGGTATGCACTTCAACTAAAACTTCCAGATCCAATTCTTTGGCAACCTCGGTTAGCTTTATCATCTCTTCTTTGCTCAGGCTGGCCGCAATCAGTAAAATCAGGTCGGCACCATGCGCTTTGGCCTCGTACACCTGGTACGGGTCAAGCATAAAGTCTTTACGAAGGATGGGGGTGTTTGGATTGGTAAAACGGGCTTTTGCCAGGTTTTCGAACGAGCCGCCAAAGTAATTGTGGTCAGTAAGGACAGATAGTCCGCTCGCACCGGCAGCTACATAGCCGGAAGTTACTTCTGTTACCTCTACGGTATCGTTAATGATCCCTTTTGATGGCGATTTGGTTTTAAATTCGGCAATAATCCCGCTAGCACCAGGTTGTTGCAGCGCAGCTTTCAGTGAGTTCGTCTTCCGGGTGAAGAAAGGTGATTTTTTCAAATCGTCCAGGCTGATCTTTTCTTTTGCTGCTGCTATCTCGCGGCGTTTGTTGGCATTTATTTCGTCAAGTATTGTCATTGTTAAAATTCCAGGTTTCAAATTTCAAAATCCAAATAGTTATTGTAAGAACTGATATATTAGTTTGTCATCAGCTTTTGGAATACTTCCAGCGCTTTTTTCCCTTTTAACGATTCAGTTGCTTCTGCAACACAATCCAAAAGTGATTTTTCGGGGAACATACATTTAATTCCCAGGGCAGCATTGGCAATCACGACATTTTCCTGTGCCGTTGTGCCTGTTCCTTCCAAAATATTTTTAAAGATTTTTGCTGCATCTTCTACCGAATTGCCTCCTGATAGTTCTTCCTGCTTAAGTGGTTTAAACCCGAAATCGGCAGGCGAAAGGTTGTCTTCGGTTTCATTTGAAACATAGCGGGCGTCGCCGGTCAATGAAATCTCGTCGTATCCATCCAGGCTGTGGACAATCAGAAAGTTTTGTCCACTTTCTTTAAACACCTGGTGATACAAATCCATGATGTCGAGATCGGAGACCCCAACCAATTGGTTTTTGGGAGAAGCCGGGTTGATAATTGGCCCCATCATGTTGAAAAGGGTGCGTACTTTCAATGCCCTGCGGACCGGGCCAACGTTTTTCATCGCCGGATGAAACAGTGGGGCATGGAAAAAGCAAATACCAATTTCTTCCACCTCACGGCGCAGCTTTGCAGTGTCATTACTGAACTGGTAACCGAAGTATTCAAACATGTTTGAGGCGCCGCTAACCGAAGACAGTCCGTAATTTCCGTGTTTGGTGACTTTATAGCCAGCCCCGGCCAGTACAAAGCAGCTGGCAGTCGAAATATTGAACGTGTTTTTCCCGTCACCACCAGTTCCTACTACGTCAATGGTGTTCAAGTCTGAAAAATCAACTGCCACGCACAAGTCGAGCAGGGCCTGGCGGAATCCGGCAAGCTCTTCCGGTTTGATCCGGCGCATCCGGTAAACGGTCAGGAATGAGGCAATTTCAGCCTCCGAATATAGCCCTTCAGCAACTTTTGTAAGAATAGTGCGGGCTTCTTCTTTTGTCAGGCTATTGCCCGAAAACAGATAATCTAAAGTGTTTTTCATGATGAGTTACAAGTTTCAGGTATGGGTTCCGGTTTGTTTCGGGAATCGAAATCTTTTGGCTCTATTTCTAAATATCAATGTTGATTGTCAGATGATTTAGCTTTTAAGCCAGTTCTCGATCATCTTCTCTCCCAGCGGGGTCAGTACCGACTCCGGGTGAAATTGTACGCCACGCACATCATATTGTTTGTGTTTCAGCGACATTATCAGCCCATTTTCATCGAGGCTGGTAACCTCCAGGCTGTCTGGCATACCATCTTCATCCACAATCCACGAATGATAGCGGCCAACATCAAATTTTTCAGGCAGGCCTTCAAACAGGATTGGATCGGGAGACACAAGTGTTACCGAAGTGGCAATGCCGTGCAGCACCCGGCTCATGTTGGTCAGTTTGGCCCCGAATGCTTCTCCAATGGCCTGATGACCCAGGCAGACCCCCAACATGCTTTTTCGGGGGGCAAATTCACGGATGATATCCATCAGCAGTCCTGCTTCTTGAGGAATACCGGGGCCCGGGGACAGTACAATTTTGTCGTATTTTTCAAGGTCGCTTAGCTCCAGCTCGTCGTTGCGGATTACATCAACCGGAAGGCCTGATATCTTTTTAATTGCATGCACCAGGTTGTAGGTGAATGAATCGTAATTATCGATGACTACTATTTTCATGTTTTCCGTTTTTTAAATTTCTTTGGCAATTTCGATGGCTTTTTTCAATGCAGCCAATTTGTTGTTTACTTCCTGCAATTCATTCTCTTCAACCGAATCAGCTACAATTCCCGCACCGGCCTGGTAGTAAAGTGTATCACCTTTGCTAAGGAACGAGCGGATCATGATCGCGTGGTTCAGGCTGTTATCAAAACCGATGAACCCAATTGTTCCGCCGTAGTAGCTGCGGCGCTGGTTTTCATACCGATCAATCAATTGCATGGCCATGTGTTTGGGAGCTCCCGACAGTGTGCCGGCCGGGAATGAGTCACCTAAAACAGTCACCATGTTGGCATCTTGCGGCAATTGGCCGGAAACCTCAGAAACCAGGTGAATGACATGCGAAAAATATTGCACTTCGCGATAGTTATCAACACGAACATCGTCGGCGTTGCGGCTGAGGTCGTTGCGGGCCAGGTCGACCAGCATCACATGTTCGGCGTTTTCCTTGGGGTCTGCACAAAGCTTTTCAGCCAAAATGCGGTCTTGCTCATCATTTCCGGTCCTCCGGAAAGTACCGGCAATCGGGTTGATGATTGCGCGTCCTTTTTTGATGCGCAGCTCTGCCTCGGGGCTGGAACCAAAAATCCGGTAATCGCCATAATCAAAAAAGAACAGGTATGGGGACGGGTTTACCGAACGTAAAGCCCGGTACAGGTTAAACTCATCGCCTTTGAATTTTTGTGAAAACTGGCGCGATAAAACAATCTGAAACACGTCGCCGCGGTAGCAATGCTCTTTCCCTTTTGTAACCATGTGGCGATATTCATCATCCGTAATATTGGAAACTTCGTCGCCTTCGATATCAAATTTGGTTGTCGGGAATGACAAATTCCTCAGCAGGGCCTCAATCTGCCCCATCTCGGCATCTTCACCTTCGGGTAGGTTTTCAATCAGGGAAATGGTGTCTTTGGAATGATCGATGGCCAGGATGTATTTGTAAAAACAATACTTCACTTCAGGAATTGCATAAGCTTCTTTCTTTTCGGCTGTGATATCAATTTTTTCAAAATATTTTACCGAATCATAGCTTAGGTAGCCAAACAGTCCATTTGCCGGGGCATCGGCTGTGTCGCCGGTAAGTTGAAACGATTTAAAGAAGTTGTTTAGCTCACGCGCAACGGCATGGTGGTCTTCAACTTCGACCTGTTTGAGGATTTTGTCGTGGTTTTTAATGGTGATCGTGCCTTCTTCAGCAGTAAAACAAATCATCGGTTTAATACAGATGAATGAATAAGCATTTTCATTTCCATGGTAGTCTGAGCTTTCCAGCAGAATTGATTTTGGAAATAATTCGCGGAACTTCAAATAAACGCTGACCGGAGTGAGTGTGTCGGCGAGAATTTTCTTGACATTTACTTTTACATTGATGTGATTCATATGTTGTATTTTAAATTTTGCATAAAAAAAGCGGCTTACCGTGTTCCGATAAGCCGCTTTCCTGATTCATGTCCGACATGATAGCTACTTCTCCCCACGGTATTGTGAAAAGTTCTTGCGCCACCACCAATTTGTTGTCATGAATACTTTCATTTTAATATCTCTTAAAAATACCAATATGGCTATAACTTCTTGACTTTAAGAAGACCCCACCACGGAAGCCATATTGTATTTATTTCTTAGTCATTGAATTGAGCTGTAAAAAAATGAAATTTTTCACTCAAAAGCAAGTTTTTTTTGAATTTGGGCGATAATTATTTCATCGTGAAAATTGAAATCGAAGGATTTGGACAATATAAACAGATCAAAAGATATCTGGTACAAATCAAATAAATCTCAAAATGGGATAAGAGGCAAGAATGATCAGTTTTTGTTGCCAAAATGTTAGAAGGAAGGGTATTGAGTAAATCGATTTACAGGTAATATTGGTTGATCAATGTTAAAAAGCTGACATTTTGAAACTAATTGCTGTAAATAAACGTATTTAACATACAGCTTTGCAATACATAGATTTGTTTTCGCACTTATTGGGGTTGATTGGTTGAGCAATTGCAAAGCTTGAAAGGTAATTTTAGTTGTTTGTTTAGAGGGAAGCGGTGGATTTATCCACCGCTTTTCTATTTGTTTGTAACATCAATATTTACAGGTAAATTCTCTCCTTTTTTCGTGATCAGGTTTGTTACTTCGTAGAATAGTTTTAACGTGGCCATTTGCGCCACCTCATCAGATGTTCCGGTCAAGTCGACAGATACAGTACGATGGGGTTGGAGTACAATTTCATCGGGACAGGAAAAGCCGACAGAGGGTTGACGCTGTTTAAGATGAAATGGGACGTCGCTGTTATTGTGGATTTGGAGTTGCTTGATTTCCTGATTTTTCAACCCTGTTTTTTTGTTTTTAATTTGAATTGAACCAATAAAGATTGGGGTAAGAAAGCGTCTTTCTCCAACGATGGTATCATTAAAATAAGCGGCAGTGCGGTGGTCTAAGAGTGCTGCTTTCAGTGCCTCCTCTGATTTTTCGACTGCAAAAACCAATGTTGCCGGGCGGTGATGATGTTCGCTATTGTAGAGCATGTCAACCGGAGAATGAATATCTGAGTTTCCAAGAATCGTCAACGATTTTTCGTTGGCCCATTGTAACGCTTCAGGATAAAAACTACGATCGTTATAAATCTCGATTCCTTTAAGTATCCCGCTGTTTACCAGTCGTGTATGTTCTGCCAACCAACGGGTCTGATCGGGTTGCTGTACTTTCCATCCCGGATGGTTCCAGAAAACAAATGCTCCTTGTTCCTGCGCTTCAACACAGGCCTCCCACCAGTCTTCCCGCTCAATTAGGTTGGCATTTTTAATGAAAATAGCATTCAGATGCCCCGGAGGCATATTGCGGGTGATCTCAGTCCCTCGGATTAAGAGAATGCCCAATTGGTTAGCCAGTGGCTTTGCTATTTCAAAGGAACGGTTATGGTCTGCCTCAATATCTTGTGTGTGAGGTAGGTATTCGATGTGATCGGTGATTGCAATCACATCCAGTCCATCCTGCCAGGCTTCCTGCACACGGACAGTTGGCCAGACATCGCCATCGGAAAAAACAGTGTGCATGTGAAAATCACATTTCAGGGTCTGGTACCCGAGGATGTCCGGAATATCAATTTCCCTGCGCGTTTGAGCAGAAACGTAAGTTGAGAGTTGAATGGTGAAGAACAGAAAAAAAGCGAGATAAAGTTTTCGGTAATTCATATCCTGAAAATTTCATGCAAGTTATATAAAAGCTTTGGTTTGATTGTATTATGACTGTTAAGGAATTGTTTTTTGTTGATGTGGCTTAATGAATGAACAACTATTTTGTATACTTGATTTTTAGGAAAGGCTTTGAGGTACCATGGGTGGTTTTTGTTTTACGGAGATCTCAAAGAACAGAGGGAAATGCTTATTTCTTTATTTCCGGTTTTTTCATGGGTTTCACGACAATTTCGGAACGACAATTTGGGCAAATATATATTTCACAGCCGGTGCAGGCAAAGCAGTTGCCACAGTCGCGTTGCAGGCTTTCTTTTTCAAATGTTTTGCTGCAATTGGTACAGGTCAGCCATTTTTCATCGTCCATTTCTCAACCATTTCTTGCGTGTGAACACAAACCACTTCATCAACCCAAAAATAACCACGAGGGTGAAAATGATAGATGCCCCCGATGGGATGTCGGCATAAAACGAAACAAGTAAACCCGCAAACGATCCGGCGAAAGCAAAAGCAATTGATAGGAACATCATTCGCTTGAAATCGTTGGTAAACAGGTTGGCAGTTGCCTGCGGAAGGGTTAGCAACGACAGGATGAGGATAATTCCCACGACACGTATGCTAAGGACGATGGTGACAGCAATCAAACTAATCAGCAAATAGTTGATGAGGGCAACCGGCAAGCCGGTGGTTTTGGCAAATTCCTCATCGAAAGCAACGTAGAGAATTGTACGGTACATCATGATGAAAAACCCGGTCAGAAGCAGTGAAAGCACAGCCATCAACCAGATTTCGGTAGTCGATACGGTGAGGATGCTCCCGAAAAGGTAGCTCATCAGGTTGGGGGCATATCCGGGTGTCAGGTAAATAAAGATGATCCCTATCGCCATGCCCAGTGACCACCAGATGGCAATGGACGAATCTTCACGCAACTTCCCTTTACGAGTGAAAAACTGGATGCCAAGCCCCGACAGAACTGCGAAAACCGCAGCTCCCAGCAACGGGTTAATCCCCAGAAAATATCCGATGCCTATTCCGCCAAAAGAAGCGTGGGTAATACCACCGCTGATGAAGACAATCCGGCGGGCAACAATGTACGAGCCAATAATGCCGCAGCTAATTGCAGCAAACAGCGATGCCCAGAAAGCGTGCAGGAAAAAATCGTATGAAAAAAGTTCAATGAGTGTGCCCATGATGATTGTGCTTTTCGTGCAAACCAAGTACGGTATGCGGAATTTCTCCGTGAGTGATAATTTGTAATGGACAATTGTACGATGCCAGTTGTTCCTGGCTGATAATGTTACTTGGATGGTAATGCAGCTTTGTGTTGACACAGGCGATCGTTTTCACATACCGTGAAATAGTGCCCACATCGTGCGAAACCAAAACGATTGCCATTCGTTCGTTAAGTTCTTTCAGCTTTTCGTACAGCTCACTTTCAAACTGGTTGTCTACAAAAGTGTCCGGCTCGTCCAAAATCAACAGGTCTGGCTTGTTCATCAGCGAACGGCACAGGAAAACGCGCTGCATCTGCCCACCCGAAAGTTCGCCGATAGCTTTATGGCGAAGGTGCAATACTCCCATCTCGTCAAGCAGTTCTTCGGCAAAACTTGTCTCTTCTTTATTATTTCGGAAAAGACTGAAATGGCGTTCTTCAGTTTTGCCCGAGCGTACCACGTCAAGCACCTTTATGGGAAAACGTTTGTCAATCTGGTTGATTTGTGGCAGGTAGCCGATTTTTGTCGCCGGAATGTGAAAAATGATCTCGCCCCGCTCAGGTTTTACCAAGCCAAGCAATGCTTTTATCAGCGTGGTTTTGCCGCCGCCGTTGGGGCCAATCATTCCCAGAAAATCATGCCTGCCGATTTTCAGGTTGATGTCTTTCAGTACCACTTCATCGTCGTAACTGACCCTCAGGTTATTTATTTCAACCAATTTTGTCATTGTTTTGAAGCTGATGCGATTTTTGTTGCTATTTCCCGTAATTGCCGGTCCCATGCTTCGTTTAGCGGGTCAATCTGGACGACTTCGCCTCCAATTTCGTCTGCCAGCTGACGGGCATTGTCCCGGTCAAATTCTTTTTGAATGAAGATGACTCGGATATTTTCCGTTTTTGCCAGTTCAACCAGCGACTGCATGTATTTGGGCGAAGGTTCCTTTCCCTCCAGTTCCAGCGGAATTTGCTCCAGCCCGTACTGACGTGCAAAATAAGTCAAAGCGGGATGAAAGATGAGAAACTTTTTGCTTTCCAACCGGCTGAACTGTGCCTTAAGGTCAGCGTCAAGCTGGTCAATCTCTTTTACAAATGTATCATAACCAGCCTGGAGGTTTTCTTTTTCATCAGGGAATAAGTTAACCAAGGCCTTAAATGTTTCTTCCGCTATTTTGCGTGTTTCTTCGGGGGCTGCCCAGATGTGTGGGTCAATTCCATGTGCATGAATGTGATCCCCGTGCTCTTCATTCTCGCCTTCAATCCAATTTGCCTGCACCGATGTATCGATGATTCTTAGCTTTGGTGTTGTTTGATGGATTTTTTCGGCCCAGCCTTCCTCGAACCCGATTTTGCCAATTCGCAGCCAGGCAACAGCCTGCGAAAGATCTTTCATTTGAGATGGCATTAGCGTGTAAAGTTCAGGGCTGGCTCCGGGCGGGACAAGAACATTCACTTCAACCAAATCACCGGCAATTTTTTCCACAAAATACTTTTGCGGAAGAATACTGACAGCAACAATGGGTTTGTCGGAAATGGTTTTCTGGCTGCAGCCAATGGCAATCAACAAAACAAACAGGATCAATTTTCTCATGGACTTTCTTCGGTTCGCGAAATTCTTACTCAAAGATAGTAAACTTCATTATCCCTTCAAGTAACCAAAAATTCATTTGTTTGTTGAATGCGTTGCCCTTTTTTTAATGATGCCAGACGATTAACCTGAAAATGATAAACAGTCCCAGAAACATGTTGAGGAATAAAATGGCTTTTCTGAATTGTAATTGGTTGACCCGCTTAGACAGGTTATCGCCAATCTTTGAGCCGATTAATATGACCGGGAACAGGAAGGCCGCAAACTTCAGGGAGAAGACAACAAATATCCCTTTTGCAATATAGAGTACAGTGCTGATTACGGCATTGATGACACTGACCAGTGCAAATATTTTTCGAAAATGTTCTTTGGAATAACCTTTCCGGTTCATGGCCAGTGCAATCGGCGGGCCGCCAATCGACATGCTTGAGGCCATAAAGCCACTTAAAAAACCGGCAAAAAAGATTGGTCTCGATTTCCGTTTTTCAGGGATTTCTTTTCCCGTTCCAAGAAGGAATACCATTGAAATTGCGAAAATGGATATTCCGGTAGTCAATTCAAGGGTTCGCTCAGGCAGATATTTCAAAACGTATACCCCAACCGGGATGCCTATGAAACTGGCCGCAACCATCGGGATGACATACCTGGGGTATACTTTTAAACGGATGTTGGCTAAAATGTATAACGAGGTAAAAAGATTAAACAAGGTCATTGCCGGCACCAACGCCTGCATCGGGAAAAATACCGTGAGAACCGGTAATGCTAAAAGTGCAAACCCAAATCCGGTCATCCCTTTCAGTAACGAAGCCATTAAAATAACAATTACACTGATTACCCATTCCATGTAGAATAATTTAGGGTGAAAACGAATAAGTATTTATACTCATCAAAGGTAGTATTTATACCTATACAATTAATCCCCTGAATTTGTTCTGAGGTTAAGCAATTATTATTTTTTCAGGTTCAGTTTCTTTGTTTTGATTTGCCCCTTGGGCGGAACAGGGTCGTAGCCATGGGTTCCCCACGGATGGCAATGTAGAATCCGGTTGGTGGCAAGCCAAAGTCCTTTAAACGGGCCATGGATTTTAAGCGCTTCGATGGCGTATTGCGAGCAGGTTGGCACATGGCGGCACGATGCCGGAAGGATAGGAGAGATGGCATATTTGTAGAAATACACCGGAAGAATCAGTATCCAGCTTAAGCCTTTTAGTATAAAATTAACAACACAACGCATCTGCCTGATTTTTAATGCAGGCAAAGTTAGCGAAAATTGGCGGGGGTTGTACTTTTTCTTCCTCCGGTGTATTTATGGTTAGCCCGAGGCGGAGTTATTTACAAATTGGTAAAACGGCGATCTCCTTTTTACCGACATCATAACTTTGCCACTCTGCCGTTTCCCATTGTGGTTCATTCCCGTTCTCATCAAAAAAATAGCAATGAAGGCAGGACCAGAGGCCGCAGTAAAAATCATAGTACTTCTTGCCGTCGTATTCTGTCACTGTTACATCGCAAAGAACACAGGGATCAATGCTTGATTCGGCCGTGGCTTCTTCAATCTTTGTTTTCAGCCAATCGGGGATTTCTTCATTTGTACGTTCGTCCTTTTTACAGGAAAAGGAGACGGAAAGAACGAGTAGAAGGATGAAAAGTAATCGGTTCATGATTAATAAATTTTCCAGGAAGATGAGAACTAAATGAAATTGGTTGCGTTAATTGATAAAACAAATTTTGAGAATGGCAAAAGCCGAAGAATATATAAAAAACGAACGGGAACTTTTTGAGGAAACAGTTCTGAGCAATACCGAAATTTCACCGGGAGTTTTTTTGCTGTCAATCAGTCGTCGGTTTGATTTTTTGCCGGGACAAGTCGTAAAGCTGGCGGTGGATTGGGAACAACCCCCGCGCATTTACAGTATTTGCAGCGGAAACCACGAAGACGAGTTGCGTATTCTTTTCAATGTAAAAGAAGGAGGGTACCTCACCCCAAGGTTGGCAGCACTGATCCCGGGCGACAATGTTTTAGTGACCCAACCATACGGCGGTTTTACCGGAAGTAAAAAACCGGCCTGGTGGATTGCTGCCGGAACCGGCATTGCACCTTTTTACAGCATGTTCCAGTCGGGGCTTTCAACGAATAAGGTTTTGATTCACGGGGCGAGTTATCTCAACCAGTTTTATTTTGAAGATGAATTGGATTGGGTAATGGGGAAAAATTATTTGCGGTGCTGTTCGCGCGAACAATCGTGCGATGTTTTTCCCGGGCGGGTGACTGATTACCTGAGAAGCCTTGATAGCATACCAACTAATATGGAATTTTACCTTTGCGGGAAGGTCCTCATGGTGGTTGAGGTGCGCGATTTGCTGATTTCACGAGGTGTTCCGTACGAAAATATCATTGCCGAAATTTATTTCTAATTTTGCCGAAAATCATTCATGATGGCCAAAGAAGCTTTATTTGGAAAGACACTTGATGAACTTCAAGGGATATGTGCTGAACTGGGTTTGCCTAAGTTTACGGCAAAACAATTGACCGACTGGCTTTATAAAAAGCAGGTTTCATCAATTGACGAGATGACCAACCTTTCTAAAAAAGCACGCGAATTGCTGAATGAAAAATACACTTTCGGGTTGATTGATCCGACACGTGTGCAGGAAAGCAAAGACGGCACAAAAAAGTATTTGTTCCCGACAGTGCAGGAAAAATTCATTGAGACGGCCATGATTCCGGACAAAGATCGGAAGACCGTTTGTGTGTCGTCGCAGATTGGCTGCAAAATGGGCTGTCTGTTTTGCATGACCGGAAAGCAGGGTTTCCAGGGGCAGCTGACTGCCGGCGAGATTGTCAACCAAATCCGGAGTATTCCGGAATGGCAGGAAGTGACCAATATTGTGTACATGGGAATGGGAGAGCCGTTTGACAACCTGGATGAAGTACTGAAAAGTACGCAAATCCTGACCAGTGAGTGGGGTTTTGCTATGAGTCCCCGCCGTATCACTGTTTCGTCAATCGGGATTGTTCCCGGGTTGGTTCGTTTTCTGAACGAGAGCGATTGCCACCTGGCCATCAGTTTGCACACACCGTTTCATGATGAGCGCCAAAGGCTGATGCCTGTTGAGATTGCCTATCCGCTGGAAGATGTGTTGCGCGAAATCCGAAGCTGGGACTTTGGCCGCCAACGCCGCGTGTCGTTTGAATACATCGTCTTCCACGGCTTGAACGATACGCCGCAGCATGTGAAAGAAATGGCCCGTATCCTGGATGGCATCAAGTGCCGCATCAACCTGATCCGTTTTCACCCGATACCGGATACCCCGCTGAAAGGAACTGACGAAGCAACCTTGCAGGAGTTTAAAGAAGGATTGGAAAAGAAAGGGATTACCACCACCATTCGCGCTTCGCGGGGCCAGGATATTTATGCCGCCTGCGGTTTACTTTCAACAAAAACACTGGTCACGGGGTAGTTTCTGCTTATTCCGGGCATGCCCCTTCAATTGAGTTATCCAGAATCAAAAAATCCAGAATCAAGTTTCCTGTTTTAATAGTCACGCGGATCATCTTCAACAATTGCGTAATGAAAATTGTCTTTCCACTCGCCACGGATCGGAAGGATTTTGCGACGAAGGCCTTCGCGGGTCATGCCAATTTTCTCCAGAACATTGATGGAACGTATATTTTCGGTAGCCACGCCGGCTTCAACCTTGTGCAGTTTTAAAAAATCGAAGCCAAACCGGACCAATTCCTGGGCAACCTCAGTGGCATAGCCCTGTCCCCAAAAGTCAGGGTGCAATTTGTAGTAAATCTCGCCCAGACGAAACCGGTCGTTTGATGGAAACATACCGGCCAGCCCGATAAATGTGCCTGTTTCCAGTTCGGTAATTTTCCAGCAGAACTGTTTGCGAACGGCGTTTTTCTGGTCTTCAATGGCTGGTTGAATAACTTTCTGGGTGTCTTCAATCGTTTCGGGAATGCCAAGTGTATTGAACTCATCCACCTCGGGGATGGAGTGTAGGGTGTGGATTAATTCCAGATCGGTGTCGATAATTTCCTCCAAAAGCAGTCGTTCGGTCTTTAGGTTCATCTTGCTGATTTTATAATAGTTCTACTTTGACAGATTAATATTGGTGTTCGATTTTTCTCCTGTTTTACCCCGTCCCTGAAGGGAGCCAGGAGAAAAATCTGGATGTTCCCTTCAGGGATTTAGGGTAAAAGCATCCAGATTTTTCGAATGTGTCAAAGTAGAATTAGTTAGTAAATATTTCCTATTCTCTTTTTGACGCTGTCAGGTACAGGGTACGCTGACAGGTCGAAGAAACCACAACCAACCTGTCAGCGTCTTTAGACCTGAAAGCGTTAACTAAACGACATTGATTAACGATTTACTATTTGCCGCTTATTCATTCGTTTGGAGCAGGCGACAACCCAATGACCAGTGTGAAGTCAAGGCTGAAATTTCTGGTTGAGACTGCTTCATCCTCGTTCCTCGTCTTCGCAGTGACGTCACTCCGAGGATCGAGGAACCAGAATCGAGAATCCAATGACCTGCAAAAAAACATCAACATTAATTAAATTTTAAACTCGGGTGAAAAAAAGTCAAGCAAAAACAAAAAATTTGATGTTCTTAATTAATGTTCGTTATTTTGTGTGGCTTAAAAAAAAAACAGGCTAATAAACAAAGAATAAATCTTTTAATTTAAAACTTTCAACTATGTCAAAAATTAAAATCGGTATCAACGGATTTGGCCGTATCGGACGTTTCGTTTTCCGTCAAGCTATCGCAAAAGGCACTATTCAGGTAGTTGCAATCAACGACTTGATTGATGTTGACTACATGGCTTACATGTTAAAATACGATTCTACTCACGGTATTTTCAAAGGTACAGTAGAAGTAAAAGACGGTAAATTGATTGTAAACGGCGACGAAATCCGCGTTACTGCAGAAAGAAACCCGGCTGACATCAACTGGGGTGCTGTAGGTGCTGAATACGTTGTTGAGTCAACTGGTTTGTTCCTTGAAAAAGGAAAAGCTCAAGGTCACATCGATGCTGGTGCGAAAAAAGTGATCATGTCTGCTCCGTCAAAAGACGATACTCCTATGTTTGTTATGGGTGTTAACCACACTTCATATACTAACGATATGAACTTCGTTTCAAACGCTTCATGTACTACCAACTGCTTGGCTCCTATCGCTAAAGTATTGAATGACAAATTCGGTATCGTTGAAGGTTTGATGACTACAGTTCACGCTACAACAGCTACTCAAAAAACTGTTGACGGTCCTTCAGCAAAAGACTGGAGAGGTGGTCGTGGTGCTGGTCAAAACATTATCCCTTCTTCAACTGGTGCTGCTAAAGCTGTAGGTAAAGTTATCCCTGCATTGAATGGCAAATTAACCGGTATGGCTTTCCGTGTTCCTACTCCTGACGTTTCTGTAGTTGACTTGACTGCACGTTTGGAAAAAGGCGCTTCTTACGCAGAAATCTGTGCTGCTATGAAAGAAGCTTCTGAAGGCGAATTGAAAGGTATCCTTGGTTACACTGAAGATCAAGTTGTTTCTAACGACTTCGTTGGCGACACTCGTACTTCTATCTTCGACGCTGGTGCAGGTATCTCATTGTCTCCAAACTTCGTTAAAGTTGTTTCTTGGTATGACAACGAAATGGGTTACTCAGCAAAAGTTTGCGAATTGATCCAATACATGGATTCAGTAAAATAAGAATAGCCCCTCTCCTAACCTCTCCCCAACAGGGAGAGGAATTTGGGCAAACGAAATAGAAAAGGTGTCACAATGTGACGCCTTTTTTTCTATCACGTTGCAGAATATATCCACTTCAAAAGATGCGACACAGTTCGCTTTGAATGATGAGACCGTCCAGAAAGTCCCGAAATACAAATCAAACACGAAGACACGAAGTCACGAAGACACAGACTGTTAATATCTTTTTCTTCGTGACTTCGTGGCTTTGTGTTTAACCTTTTCACTTTGAGGACAACCTCTTGGGAGGTTTTATTCATACCGCAAACTCTCAATTGGGTCAAACCGGGCTGCTTTTTGTGCGGGATAGTATCCGGAAACAATCCCAACACCAAAACACAACGCTACCCCGATAAATATCCAGAGCCAGGGAACAATAAAGGAACTGCCAATCATCATGGAGACAACATTTCCAACCAATATCCCCAAAATAATCCCTAGAAAACCACCCATCTGACCAATCAGAACAGCCTCAATCAGAAACTGTTGACGAATCAGTGACGAGTTTGCTCCAATCGCTTTTCGAATCCCGATCTCGCGGGTTCGCTCGGTTACCGATACCAGCATAATATTCATCAGGCCAACTGCTGCCCCAAACAAGGTAATGATCCCAATTATTGTGGCAACAAGAGTGATGTTTCGAATATTATCAAGTAACATATTAACCAGATTATCACTTTTCTCGATATTAAAATCGGTCTCATCTGTCGGGTTTAGCCCACGAACGATGCGGAAAAGCCCTTCACTCTCACCCAAAGCAGCATCCACCAGCTGGGGATTGTCAACTTTCACCTGGATGTTAAAATTCATCATGGGCCGCGAGAAATAAGTCCGGACATTGGTATACGGAAGCAGGCAAATCACATCGCCACCACCGCCGAAACCTCCGCCCTTTGCTTTCAATGTACCGATCACCCGATATTTTCCACCACCAATACTGACTTGCTTTTGCAAGGGATTTTCACCTTTCTCAAAGAGTCGCCTAACAAGCCCATCGCCCAACAAGACAACGTTTTCACCGGATTCAATATCCTGTCGGCTAAAATTTCGCCCAAGATCAGTTTCGAATCCGGCGGTATAAATATAACTGTCGTCAACACCGGTTACCGAAACATTCGGGTTCGATTTTTTTGACTCATATTTGACCGTGGCCGTTCCGGTTGCATAGACCGAGACTGAAACCATTGCCGGAAAATCAAACCTTTTCTTAAATTCCCGGGCCTGGTAATAATTAATGTATGCATAGTTTTTTGTCCGGTAACGGTTATTCCCAACCTGCACTCTCATCCCCCTTGAAGTAATGGTGAATGTGTTTGCTCCCATGAAGGTGAATTCCTTTGTTATTGATGACTTTATCGAATCAATTGCAGTAAGAATCCCAACAAGTGCGGTAATACCAACTGCAATAATCAACACAGTCAGAACGCTGCGCAACAAATTGCTCTTGATTGACAACAAAGCAATCCGAAGGTTTTCATAAAACAGGGCACTATACCGCATACCGGAGAATTTAGGTTATGAGTCCGTTAAGTTCCTAAATTATTACGGCATAAACAATGGGTTTTACTTCTTTATCTGTTTTCAAAAGAAAAGAAACAGCCACGATGGTGACAACAGCGGAGGTATTAAAAATTGAATTTCATTCTCAAATGGTCAAAAAGTTATCAAATAAATGACCATAAACTTCTATTGTTCATTATTCTCCCTTCAGTCTCGCAAAAAAATTACACTTCTAAAAACCAAGGTTTCAACACATTGAAAAGAGCATTTTCCCGTTTAATATTTTTTAACACTTATTGCCTAACCTTTCTGGAAAGTTGGCCGTTAAATCCGCCTGTGTGCCAAAATGAAAGAAAATTTTATATCGACCCTCAAACACGATTTTATTTGAGCATGATTTATCAATTTAAAATTACATCAATTGAAAAACCTGATTTTTCATTAACTGTTGACCTGGACGGGAAACATACATTTGCTGACTTTCATGAATGCATACAACAAGCATGTCGCTACAGCCCCGACCAATTGGCTTCATTCTTTTTAGCAGGTAAAAACTGGGGAAAGCAAATAGAAATCACTCAATTAGATATGGGATTTGCCGGTTTGGCCAGCAAGATCATGTCCAAAACGCATCTTGAAGATTTGCTTTATAGCGAACAGCAACGCTTGCTTTATGTTTTTGATTTTTTTTATGACAGATCATTTTATATTGAATTAACGCACATTTCTATGGGAAAAAATCTTTTCGAACCAACAGTCACCTCATACGAAGGTGATGCCCCTGCACAAATCCTGGAAGAAGATCTCCAGGAACAGGGTACAGAAATCCTACAGCAAGAGGACAGGCTGGATTACGGTGATTTAGACGATTATACCGAAATTTTTGGAGAAATGGAGGATCTCACGGAAGGGTTGTAAAACCCTTCCTTTTTTAATGAAAAGCCCTACCTTTGCGCCCTTAGGTAATTTATATGAATAAAACGCTTTTAGTACTTATAGGGCCAACTGGTATTGGAAAGAGTGATTTAAGCATCCATTTGGCTCAACATTTTCAGACTGAAATCATTTCATCTGACTCCCGGCAAATTTATCGTGAATTATCTATCGGTACAGCAGTGCCACCTGCCGACGATCTTCTAAAAGTAAAACATCACCTGATCCACAGTCATTCCCTGGTTGATTATTACAGCGCCAGCCAGTTCGAAAAAGACACCCTGCAAATACTCGAAAACCTTTTTACACGCAAAGACATCGCCATTATGACCGGCGGATCAATGCTTTATATTGATGCCGTATGTAAAGGCATTGACGATATTCCGGATGCAGATTTGCAATTACGGGCTGAGTTGGTTTCAGAATTTGAAGAGAAAGGCATCGAACATTTGAGGATGCGACTAAAACAACTGGACCCGGAGTATTATACCAAAGTTGATCTTAAAAACCCCAAGCGCCTGTTGCATGCACTGGAAATATGCCTGACAACCGGCAAAACCTATTCTTCATTCCGGACTGAGCAGGTCAGGGAAAGGCCCTTCCGCATTATTAAGATCGGACTTAACCGCGACAGATCTGAACTATATGAACGAATCAACCTGCGTGTTGACAAGATGATGGAAGCCGGACTTGAGGAAGAGGCCAGAAAAGTACATCACCTGCACCATCTGAACTCGTTGAACACGGTTGGATACAAAGAGCTGTTTGCGTACTTTGACGGAGAGATAGATAAAGAGAAAGCCATTGAACTCATCAAACGGAATTCACGGCATTATGCCCGCAAGCAACTGACCTGGTTCAGACGGGATCCGGAAATTACCTGGTTTCTGCCGGAACAGGAAACTGACATCATCGGTTTTATCGAACAAAAACTGGAAGAATAATATGCAATGCCGTTTAGTTAAAGAAAATGGCTTTAAGAAACACTTGTTTTCTCTGTGAAACACTGTGTGTAGACTCTGTGAAACTCTGTGGTTAAATTGTTTGTCATCGTTTTTTTCACCACAGAGTGGCACAAAGGAAATCACAGAGTAACACAGCGTTTTTCAAATGCTTAACTAAACGACATTGGAATAATATGGATGAATTTACACCCAAAACTCCCCATTGACATTGTTCCATCATTTAATTGTAGTTATTTTAGGACTCGATTTGTATTTTCAGGTTTCATCGATACTGAATTAACCAACACGGCAATATTCAATAAATGGGAAAAGAAATTAAAACCATCAAAATAATCGGGCCCGCATATCCATACCGGGGCGGCTTGGCGGCATACAACGAAAGGCTCGCCCGCGAATTCATTTCTCAAGGATTTCAGGTTGAAATGGAAACATTCACGTTGCAATATCCTGGTTTTCTTTTCCCCGGCGAAACCCAATATCTTGATGGACCAGCTCCTTTAAACCTGTCGATAAAACGGACTGTAAACTCAATTAATCCGGTTAACTGGTACAAAACCGGAAAAAGAATCAAAAAAGAAAAACCTGATATTTTAATGATCAGGTATTGGCTGCCGTTTATGGCTCCGGCATTGGGTACAATCTGCCGGATCGTCAGAAAAAATAAACACACGAAAGTAATCTGTCTGGCCGACAACATTGTCCCGCATGAAAAACGACCGGGAGATAATTTACTGACAAGCTATTTCATGAAAAGCATTGACGGCATGGTGGCCATGTCCCAATCGGTATTGAATGATATTGACCTGTTCCGAAAAGGATTACCTCGTGCGCTCTGTCCCCACCCTCTTTTTGACAATTTTGGGAAGAAGCTTGACAAGAAAGAAGCCCAGGTGCTTCTGGGGTTGGAACCGGATATTAGCTATTTGCTTTTCTTTGGTTTCATCCGCGACTACAAAGGTCTGGATTTACTACTAAAAGCATTTGCCGACGAACGGCTCAAAAAGCTACCGGTAAAACTAATCGTTGCTGGTGAGTTTTATACCAAGCCTGATCAGTACCTCGACCTGCTGAAACAGCTAAAACTAGCAAACCGCGTTATTTTGCGCACTGATTTTATCCCGGACAATGAAGTGAACCGCTATTTCAGTGCAGCCGATTTAATTGTTCAGCCTTATAAAAGTGCGACACAAAGCGGTGTCACCCAAATTGGGTATCATTTCGAAAAATCGATGCTGGTTACCAATGTCGGTGGATTACCAGAGATTGTTCCGGATAAAGTGATTGGCTATGTGGTAGAACCTGACGAAAAAGCGATTGCCGATGCCTTGGTTGATTTTTACGAAAACAACCGTCAGGAATATTTCGAAGAAAATATTAAAGAAGAAAAGCTGAAATTTTCATGGAGCAACATGGTAAATGCCTTTCTAAACGTATCAAAACAAATAACCCGATAACTGACAACCATGATAACTGACCGCATAAAACAAGCAATCTCTGTTAAAGAAGAAATCCTGAAAAACGATCAGCTTTTAAGCTCGATTAACGATGCAGTAGAAAATTTGATCCGTTGTTACAAGAACGGGGGTAAAACTTTATTTTGCGGAAATGGAGGAAGCGCAGCCGATGCCCAACACCTTGCCTCTGAGTTGTCAGGCCGGTTTTACCTCGAGCGTCCACCGATTCCGGCAGAAGCCTGCCACGTAAATTCCTCTTTCATCACGGCCTATTCCAACGACTACAATTTTGAGAATGCCTACGAAAGGTACATCTCATCGGTTGGGGCTTCCGGCGACGTTTTGGTAGCCATCTCCACCTCCGGCAATTCGGCCAATGTGGTAAAAGCTGCCATTCAGGCAAAAAAAATGGGCATGACCGTTGTTGCCATGACCGGTGCATCCGGAGGCAAGCTGAAAAATCATTGTGATATTCTGATAAACATCCCCAGTTCGGACACTCCGCGTATCCAGGAGGCACACATCCTGATTGGCCACATCATTTGTGAAATAGTAGAAAATACTCTTTTCGGTTAATTTTCTAGCTTTGTAGCTGAACAAAAGCCAACCGTTATCTCTTTCAATAATTTTAACGACTGGTAAATTTTTACTTATCTTATTAAGAAGATCGGATTATAATTATTTCCGAAATAAACTATATTTACCGATTACAACACTGATCAAGGGAGCATACCATGGAGGATGGAGCAAGCAAATTACAAACTAAGGCCGATCAACGATTAATCTCGGATTATTATGAAGATCTGACCCGGACATTCGACCAACGTATTTCCGGGGAAGGGAAAGAACGGATCAGAAAGGCTTTCGAATTTGCCAATAGCGCCCATGCAGGTGTTAAACGAAAATCAGGCGAGCCGTACATTATCCATCCCCTGGCAGTAGCCACAATCGTTTCTGCCGAAATCGGGCTCGGGGCAACCTCCATCATTGCAGCTATTTTGCACGATGTTGTTGAAGATACAGACTACACGTTGGTTGATATTTCCAACCTCTTTGGCGATCGGGTGGCAACTGTTGTTGATGGATTAACAAAGCTTTCGGACGAGATTACCTCGCAGCAGGATTCGAAACAAGCCACCAACTTCAGAAAAATGCTCATGACCCTGTCTGACGATGTACGGGTGATCCTGATCAAGTTGGCCGACCGGTTGCACAATATGCGGACACTTGAAAGCATGCCTCCCCACAAACAGTTAAAAATTGCAGCTGAAACATTATACATTTTTGCCCCCCTCGCCCACCGGCTGGGACTCTATGCCATAAAAACCGAGCTGGAAGACCTCAGTTTAAAATATAAACAACCCGAAACTTACAATCTCATTCACTTCCGTCTTCACAGTCAAAAAGAAAGACGTGAGTATTTGGTTGATGAATTTATCAAACCTATTCAGGAAGAACTGACAAAAGAGGATATTGATTTCCAGGTTTCAGGCCGTCTAAAATCTGTTTATTCCATCTGGAACAAGATGCAAACCAAGGGTGTTTCGTTTGATGAAATCTATGACCTGCTGGCAATCCGGATTGTCTTCAAACCCAAAGAGAATGTTTCAGAGAAAAGACAGTGTTTCGATATTTTATCACTAATAACTGATATTTACAAACCGAAACCCGACCGCATCCGTGACTGGATTACCATTCCAAAGGCAAACGGTTATGAAGCACTCCATGTTACTGTCATGGGGCCGCAGGGGAAATGGGTTGAAGTACAGATCAGGACCGAGCGCATGGATGCGATTGCTGAACGCGGTTTTGCGGCCCACTATAAATACAAGGGAGTCAAAGACTCGGAGACGGAATTGGACCGCTGGCTGGAGAAAATCAGGGAAATGCTGCAAAACCCGGAATCGGATGCACTAGAGTTCCTGGATGATTTCAAAATGAATTTATACTCTTCCGAAATCGTCATCTTCACCCCAAAAGGGAGAATGGTCAACTTACCGAAAGGCTCTACCATAATCGATTTTGCATACGAAATACACACCGACCTGGGCAATCACTGTATTGGCGCAAAAATAAATCACAAGCTGGTGCCAGTCAGTCATGTGCTGGAAAGTGGCGACCAAATTGAAATACTGACCTCAAAAACGCAAAAACCAGATATTGAGTGGCTAAAATTCATTGTCACAGCAAAAGCAAAAGCAAAAATTAAACAGGCATTCAAACTCGACAAAAAACGCCACCTGGAACAAGGCCGTGAAATCATCGAGAACAAATTGATGGAATATAGCATCAAGCCATCTTCTGATACACTAAAAAAATTGACGGCCTATTACAACCTGTCGAACAAGGACCAGCTTTATGCACAGGTTGGGATGGGGTTCATCGATTTTAATGACCTGGAAAATATACTGAAAACCCGTCGGCAGAAGAAACTGGCAAAATACTGGAACCTGACGTTCAGCAGAAAGAAAGAAGGGATGGAGGATGAACTGGAACTGGACATCCCGGATCGGAAAATCGACAAAAAAAATACCTTCATTTTAAAAGAAGACCCGGAAGAGACGAATTACTCGCTGGCCAAATGTTGTCAGCCAATTCCCGGGGACAATGTACTGGGCTACCTGACCTCCACCAATCACGTGGTCATTCACAAACGGAATTGCCCCGAGGCCAACAAATTAATGTCACAACAAGGCGACCGCATTATTACCGCCGAATGGACAAAATTCAAAAAGCGCTCATACCTGACCCGCCTGAAACTGAACGGATTTGACCGTATCGGGATTGTATCCGAAGTCACCAACATTATTTCGAAACTGAATAATATCAATATGCGAACAGTTATGTTCGATACACACGATGGCATCTTCGAAGGTGAGCTATATTTATACATCCACAATGTTGAGGATTTAAACAACCTCATCTCCCGCCTCATGAAAATCAAAGGGATAGAGAACATTGAACGCATCGAAAAAATCGAAGATTAATTCTTATTTAGACTAAACTATTCTGGAAAAATTCCTATTTTTGACCATTATTTAAAATTGGTTTAAGTATGAATAGCCCAAAGACGAAAGAAACTGTGAAGAACATGTTCACAGAATATCTGGAGAAGAACGGACATCGGAAAACACCTGAACGCTTTGCCATTCTGGATGAAATCTATTCCCGCGAAGGACATTTTGATATTGAGTCTCTTTATATCTCAATGAAAAACAAGAACTACCGCGTGAGCAGGGCTACTTTATACAACACCATCGATTTGTTACTGGAATGCAAGCTGGTGGTGAAACACCAGTTCGGCAAAAACATTGCGCAGTTTGAGAAAGCGTTTGCCACACTTCAGCACGATCACCTGATTGATACAAACACCGGAGACGTGCACGAATTTTACGATCCACGGATCAGGCAAATTATTGAAGAAGCTTGTTTGAAGTACAATTTCAAACTATCGCACCACACCCTTTACATTTACGGGGAACATCTTGACCGTTAATTGTGTAAAACTCATTATAAAGTGAAATCCTCTTTTAAATAGAGGATTTTTTTATGCCTGATGCGAAAATAATTTGTAATTTTATCTGCCAAATAAATTTCAAACCGGCACCGTGGAAATTAGCCAGATGAAAAGGCCAAATTTCTGCGGTTTAATATGTTTGAACAGCTGTAAACAACAAGAAATGAAAGTAGATGTCATTTTAGGTCTTCAATGGGGAGACGAAGGAAAAGGGAAAATTGTGGATGTTCTGACTCCAAAGTATGATGCAATCTCCCGGTTCCAGGGCGGGCCAAACGCAGGTCACACACTGGAAATAAACGACATGAAGCATGTGTTGCACACGATTCCATCCGGGATTTTTCATGAAAATAAGATCAATATCATCGGTAACGGGGTTGTATTGGACCCAATCGTTTTCAAAAAGGAAATTGAAGGGATCATGAAACTCGGGATCGATCTTCATAAAAACCTGTACATATCAAAAAAAGCACACCTGATTTTGCCGACACATAAATTACTCGATGCAGCCTCGGAAGCAGCAAAAGGTGAAACAAAAATCGGTTCAACGCTAAAAGGGATTGGCCCGACTTACAAAGATAAAATCGGAAGAGACGGCCTTCGGGTAGGTGATTTATTTGAAAACTTCAGAGAGAAATACGACAGCCGGATCAATGCACATAAAGAGCTTCTTGAAAAATTTTACCAGTTCGATTACCAACAACTTCTGGACGATTGTGAGAAAGAATGGATGGAAGGCATTGAAATCCTGAAGTCATTCCACATCGTCGACAGCGAGCACATGGTAAACGACTTGTTGGTTGAAAACAAATCTGTTTTGGCAGAAGGGGCTCAGGGCACTTTGCTGGATATCGATTTTGGATCGTATCCGTTTGTAACCTCATCAAATACAATTTGTGCCGGCGCCTGTACCGGACTGGGCATTGCGCCTCAGAAAATTGGCCGTGTTTTCGGTATTTTCAAAGCGTATTGCACCCGGGTTGGCATGGGACCGTTCCCAACAGAACTGCATTGCGAAACCGGACAAAAACTGCGCGATGCAGGAAATGAATACGGTTCAACCACAGGCCGCCCACGCCGTTGCGGCTGGCTCGACCTGGTTGCCTTGAAGTATTCGATCATGATCAATGGGGTAACCGAGCTGTTCATGATGAAGGCTGACGTTTTGGACGATTTCGACACCATTAAAGTTTGTGTAGGTTACGAGATCAATGGCGAAGTGGTCGAGAAATTCCCGTTTGAACTGAATGATGATGTGAAACCGGTTTACGTTGAATTAGCCGGGTGGAAAACAAACCTGACCAAAATGACACATGAAAATGAGTTTCCGGAAGAATTCAACAACTACATTGCATTCATCGAAGACGAAACAGGATTGCCAATCACTATCGCATCAGTTGGTCCAAACCGGGCACAAACAATTTTATTGGACAAAGAATAATCTATTTTGAATCAATAAGTTCCTGTAAGAGCCACCATCAGTGTGGCTCTTTTCATTTAAAATCAATTGACTTTGCCGGTTTTCAATAAATTCAGTTATCCCCTACTATTAGTCTGAACTTTCATGTAGAGTTCGCTGCGTTGTCGCTCCTCCTCCTACCAATGACAGATTGTTCGTTGTCGTCATTGCGATCGAGGAACGAGAGAAGCAATCTCCTAATTGCTACAGATTGCTTCCCGCTTCGTTCCTCGCGATCGCAATGACGACCATTTTGAACTGTCATTCACACATTATGCCCAAATATTTTTGGGTGGGGACTCGCGATGACGTCATTTCGACGATCCCGATATAAATTCGGTTGACATTCCTCAATGCTCAAAAAAGATTCACAGTTTTTCAATATTTTGACGACCAACTGTCTTCATTGAACAATGATTTGTATAACTTTAAGGGCGTTATCCTGAAAAAGACAAATGAGTAATGATCCGATAATTGTGTGCATCGGATTTTTATAGTCTTTTTTCAGTAAAATCGGTTCATCTCGTATCAAAAAATATTTTTCAAAGTAAGAAGCCTCCGTTCAAAGTAATTTTACTGCGGAAGAATATTGTGTCCATCCGGGAAAAAGGGGAAAAAATGACTTGTTTAATTTATTAAGACTAACAAGATGGAGATTATTCAGCCAACTTTGATACTCAACAAAGAAGTATGCCTCAGGAACATTGAGCAGATGGCAGAAAAAGCCAGAAGGAAAAACCTGGAATTCCTACCTCACTTTAAGACACATCAGTCTGCTCAAATAGGCGAATGGTTCCGCGAATTTGGCGTTACCGGAATTACCGTTTCGTCAGTGCGAATGGCTGAGTATTTTGCCCTGCACGGTTGGAAAAACATCACCATTGCGTTCCCGGTTAACGTCCTCGAAATTGATCACATCAACAAACTGGCTGAAAAAATAAATTTGAATTTACTCATTGAGAACAAGGAATCGCTGACTATCCTGGATAAATTCATCAAATACCCGACCGGCATATATATTGAGATTGACAATGGACACAACCGTACCGGTATACCCACGCACAAAACCAATTTAATTGACAATTTGCTCCTAATTATAAAAGGTAACAAGCTACTCGATTTTAAAGGTTTTCTATCCCATTCGGGACATACCTACCTGGCAAATTCACGACATGATATCTTCAACCGTCATTTTGATGCACTGCTAAAAATGAGAGCGTTAAAAACCCGGTATAAAAATGACTGGCCCAACCTGAAGCTTTCCCTGGGTGATACCCCAGCAGCCAGTATTTGTGAGAACTTCGACGGAATAGACGAGCTTCGCCCCGGGAACTTCATTTTTTACGACCTAATGCAATTCAGGCTTGGGACCTGCCGGTTCGAAGATATTGCCCTGCGACTTGCCTGTCCGGTAATTGCCAAACATGCCTCCCGCAACGAAGTGGTAATTTACGGGGGAGCCATTCATATCTCAAAAGATTCGATTACGAACATTGACGGGAAAGAGCTCTACGGGCAAATAATTGTCAACTCTGTCGGAAAAAAGATTTTGCTCGATGAACGAAACTACCTGTATAAATTAAGCCAGGAACATGGTGTTGTAAAGGTGACTTACAAAGACTTTAACTACTTCAATATAGGTGATTTGATTGAAGTTATCCCCGTACACAGCTGCCTGACTGCCAACCTGATGGGGAAATACATGACGACTGATGGCGAAGTAATCACAATGATTAGCGCCCGGGACTAGAAACCTCAGCATATGCTTCCCGGGTTCGAACAACGGCCTCTAAGTAAGCAGTTAGTGGGTATAATCGTTCATCATACCAAAGTGAAGCAAAATACAACCCAATAGGAGAAGCAGAAAGTCCATAATCAAGGTAAAACCGGTCAAGCCATGCTAATCCTCTGCGACAAGCTTCCGGGCAATTGTTAGCTACTAGTGCAGAAACAGCCAACGATGTTTCTTCAATGGTTCCCGAAACAGATTTTCCTCCCCCCCAGCTTCCATCTTCATTTTGTACCGAAAGCAAATACTTCTCCCCTTGCCCCATCATCTCGCTTATTTTTGCTTTTGCTCCCTGCTCAATCCAGCTGTGAGTCAAAACATCCTGTAGGTAAGTCATAATTTTGGCAGTCCCGTAAACCGGGTTAACATGACCGGTTGTTTGTTGATTGCCAAACCACAACGGAACCCAACTCCCGTCCGGGTCCTGGTTCCGGCCAAGAAACGTCAACGCCCGCAAAAACGATTTCCGGAACAACCTGGACAAACGCAAATCCAGTTTATCTCTAAACTCCTCAAGGTAGGTCGATATTGCCAGCAAAGCATGTCCGGTCAGGTCGGCACAGCTCTGATCAAACGGTAGTTTTCCCCAACCTCTGGAGAAAGTCGGAAAACCGCCATCCTTGTTTTGCAACTGCAACAACCACTCGCAAGCGGCAACCACAGGCTGTCTGACCTTTTCCTTATCCTGCAATTTCAGCAACGCCAGGATTGCGCCGGGGGTATCATCCCCGTCAGGCACCGAGCCAGAATGACTGGTCCATCCCCAACCTCCGGGCTTGCTCCCATTAAACGGATGCTCTTCCTTGTTTTGGATTGATAAAAGATGCTCCGTCAAACGGTTCTTTTGGTCAGGCGACAGAACCACATCGAGCCGGGAACAAAGCGCCTTAACAGACAAGGTAGTTACCCAAGTCGACAAATCAACATCAATCGCCCAGCTGCCATCTTCCCGCTGGTTTTTGATCAAGAATTCTATTCCCTGCCGCACAATTTCTGAATCACGGTACCCCGCTTCAATCAGGCTCAGGCTTACAAATGCCGTTAATGGAATGGCTTCCAAAAAACCGCCGCTTTCCGGCATCAACCGCCGCAAAAGTGATAGCGAAGGTTGTACTGACCTCTTCCTGACAAAACGCCAAAATATATTCGATTTCTTCTTTTTGAAGATGACAATCCCCACTGCAATTAAGGCAGGAATAGCATAACTTACCACACTGAGATTCAGCATGCGGTAAAACTTCCGTGGGATGAGCGACAGTTCAAATGGCAACTGCGGAATATGGTCAAATGCTTCACTCCCGGGTACCCCACACAAACCGCACAAGGTCAGGATCGGGACAGAAAACGTGTAATCTTTTTTATAATGATCCAGGACGTATTGGGCAACCTGCTGTGAACGGACATCAATTCCCTGCCCATCCAGCCAGGATGCGATTTTTCCCTGCAATAGTTTCGTCTCAGAATCATGTCCAGCATATAAATTGGTTGCCGCATAAACCAGCAAACTGGTACTCACATTTCCCGGGCTGGCAGGTGTATCACCGAAACTTCCATCCCTGTTCACATGTTCCTGCAACCAAACCAGCCCTTTTCGGATTTCGCTGGCATACGCTTCCCTGTCGTAAAAGTGCAAAGCGGCAACAGCAACAGCAACGCCAAGCGCACTCGACGACAGTTCGCCCGGCCAAAAGCCTTGCGGGTTCATCTCCGCCAGCAAGATTTCCGATAGTTCCTCAAATCGATTTTGCAGTTCCTGTTTTTCCATTTCATTTTCATATTGAATTACCAGCCAGGCATCCCAAAGCCAGCAAGCCATAAAAAGTATATTCCAAATCACAGGTTGGGTCACCATCTCCCGACAAAAAAGCACCATCAACAAAATTCGACTGAACAAACTCAAGGCATCCGGGCGCAATTAAGCGCATATCAAAACCAGTCTTTTTCAATGCAAACAAGGCAACTCCTGTCGATAACATATCTGCGGATTCAACATGCGTAAATGCCCTGAATCCGCCTGTATTTTTGTCTAAATATTCCAACAATTGTTGTTGCTGAATTTCTGTTTTAAGTCCCGTCTCTTGCCTTGCCACCGTTAAAGCTGCCTGGACACTGCAAGGCGAACCGTCGGGGATCTGATACAGCTTCAACACGAAACGGGCGATGACATTCACCCATCTATTTTTTCCGTAACGGGCATCAAAAACCAATACCAGCAAAAACATGCGGTACATGAAGTTCACCTGACTCTCTTTCCTTCGAAATAAACGGAACAAACCGGGCTTTCTCTCCTTCCCGTCAGCCAAGCCTTCCTGAATTAAAATCAAGGCAAATTTATCAACGACATTGGCCTGCTCATGAATGGTATTTCCATCAACACACTTTGCTAAAAGGATCAGGCTTTCCTTCATTTTTAAAGCTGATGACAACCAAAAGCCAAACAGTGAATAGTACCAATCTGGATGTCCTGCCCGGTCTGAAAATACACCGGTCGATTGCTGCTGCCCCGCAACAAATCTTCTGATCGCAGCCTGAGATTCCTCATCCAGCAACTGAAAGCCGGTCTCGATGGCTTGAACCAGCTGAAGGTATAGAGGCATATCAATTCTGACAGAAGCCATTATCCTTCAATTTAAAAGATTTTACCCATGAGGCCGTATAAACTTAACTTCAACTTTAAGTTCTGCAAACGGTTGAGTTCGCGATAGCATTTATCGACATACAGTTTGAGGAACGCATCGGCATGCTGATCGATTTTTTCATCCCGGATAAGCTGGTGAAGTTGCTCCATGTCCTCTTCCAGTAACTCTTTCAACCGGTTCGTGTGCCCGTTTTCAATCAGTTTCTCGTTTAGCAAAGCCAGTAAAAACGGGAAATGATGCACATGCCCGGATTGATGGTCATCACGGAATTCATTCAAATCGTCCCGAACCTGGTAGGCAATGCCAAACCAATCGGCAAAAGCTTCCAGCACCATCAACTCAGCCTCACCAGCCCCGCCGTTTATCGCACCAAGCAACAAAGCCACCTTCACGGCCTCGCCGGTTTTTTGCACATAAATTTGAAGGAGCTGATCAACAGCCAGGTCAGCCAAACGGTTACCCAACAGCAAATCGGCCCCTTGCCCCGCAGACAGGTTGATGTGCGATGATGAGACCACCTTTAGCGACGCAGCCAAGACCGAAGGCCCGACAGGCAAATTGGCCAGCATTTGATAACCTTTCCCAACCAGGTAATCACCCACGTTGATCGCTACCGGAATGCCATGCGTTTTGTGCAGGGCTGCCTGTTCGTAGCGGAAATCATCACCATCCTCAATGTCGTCATGGATTAGCGAGGCTTTATGGAAGCACTCAATAATAATAGCAAGTGCAGCCTGAATGTTTTCATCAAATTCATTGGAATACGAACGATAAGCCAGCACCGATAACAGCGGACGAATACGTTGTCCGCCCATTACCAGCATTTGCTTTGCCAGAGTCTCAGTTTCGTTGTTGGCACGAAAAAATTCCGGCAAGGTAAACTCCGAAAAATAATCCTGCACCTGATCTTTCAATAATGAAACGGATAGCGGCTGAACCTCCGGGTTTTGTTTTAGCTGGTGCATTTCTTCAAACAACCAACCAAAATCAGTATTGGTATTCTCGCACCCGTCGTACAGCAACGGCAAACCCATCACCGGAACGGCAGCCCGCGAAACTGCCGCGAACGACCGTTGCAGCACCGGGATACAACTGACACCGATC
>JBNKTK010000015.1:0-48192 GCA_050298035.1 Mangrovibacterium sp.
AGGGACTATTTTACGAATGGATGAAACAACGGGGCAAATTAGGCGGACAGAATAAAATCCCGCGATTGGCAAACGACCGGAAATACCTGGACGAATTACTTGAACTTCAAAAAAGAATGTAAAATGTTAGGTATTGACTTAGCCACATTCATTAAATTTGTAACCTTTAACAAATAAAATATTTGACATGCATATTGCAGTTGCAGGAAACATTGGAGCCGGAAAAACAACATTGACTGAACTCCTGGCAAAACATTACGGATGGACCCCTCACTTTGAAGATGTGGACGAAAACCCTTATTTGAATGATTTTTATGAGGACATGCAACGCTGGTCGTTCAACCTTCAGATTTACTTCCTGAACAGTCGTTTCAACCAGGTGCTCGACATCCAAAATTCAGGGAAAACAGTTATCCAGGACCGGACAATTTATGAAGATGCCGAAATATTTGCCCCCAACCTGCACTCCATGGGGTTGATGTCGACCCGCGATTTTCAAAATTATTCTTCGTTGTTCAAGTTGATGAGTAAACTGGTAAAAGCACCCGACCTGCTGATTTACCTTCGCGCCAGTGTGCCAACGTTGGTTAACCAAATCCAGCAACGCGGACGGGAATACGAGAATTCGATCCGTCTGGATTACCTGAAACAGTTGAACGAGAGGTATGAAGCATGGATCAATCGCTACAAAGACGGAAAGCTACTGATAATCAATGTCGATAAAATTGATATTACCAATAACCCGGAAGACCTGAGCAGTGTAATCGACAAGATTGACGCTCAAATTCATGGTTTGTTTTAGCCACGCATTTTTTCGACTTCTTCCAATATTCGGGGCCAATCTTCATCGGGGATTTTGGCCCCGAATACTTGAATGACCCGGCTCGCCAGCAACGAACCAATCCGGCCACATGTTTCCAGGTCCATGTCGTTAGCCAACCCGAACAAAAACCCGGAGGCATAAACATCGCCGGCGCCGGTAGTATCAAGACTAACAACCTGCGGCGTTTCAACACGCTCAAAAACTTCTCCCGACTGAACCAGCGAACCATCTTTCCCAATCTTTACAACGGCAATCTCGCACCGCGAAGCAATTTGTTTTAAAGCTTCCCGCGGTTCCTTGCCCGTGTATGCTTTGGCTTCCTCTTCATTGGCAAAAACAATGTCGACATACTCGTCAATCAAATGTTTCAGAAACTCAAGGTTTGCCTCAACCACGTTAAAACTGGCCATATCAAGCGAAACTTTCAAACCGCTATTCTTCGCAAGCTTCAAAATTCCTTCAATCAGCTGATGGTTGAAAACCAGGTAACCTTCAACATGCAAATAATCGTACCCGGCAAAAATCCCTTCATCCAGGTCATCAACCGACAATTCACTGGCCGCACCAAGGTAGGTCCCAAAAGTGCGTTCCGAATCCGGAGTGATCAACGTAGCAGCCTTGCCTGTTGGAATGGAACTGTAGAAAAGGTGTGTCCTGATCTGTAGTTTTTCAAATTCAGATTTAAAGAAAGCGCCCATCTCGTCCTGGCAAATCTTGCCTAAAAAACCGCCCTGGCCACCCAGGCGGGCCAACGCCCTGACCGTATTTGCCGAAGAACCACCCGTCTCAATGGTGCGGTCGAGCCCGGCCGACGAATCCAGTATTTTCTGCGACAACCCGGCATCAACTAAAGTCATACTTCCTTTCGGAAGCTGAAACTCACCAAGCAAACTATCGTCATTAAGCTTTATCAGGATATCAACCAGGGCACTGCCTGCCCCCAGTATCTTTTTTTGTTCGGGATTATTTTTCATAGTTGGCAAAAATAACAAAAAAGCCGGTTCAAATCCTGAACCGGCTTTCCTCCCATACTGCTACTATTTTTTTGATGACTAACCCAAATTTCGATTGAAACACTTCCGGTTTAGCAATTTGAGCCTCTTTTATAACTGATCCGGCTTCTTGCTGCAACATTTATAAACACTTCTGCAAGTCATTACGATTCCGAACAACGCAACCAGGACAAGAAGTATGTAATAGAGATTCCGGGACCATCCCATACAGCAAATCAAAAATCCCATTGCAATTGTTGCCAGAAAACCAAGAACTCCCCACAGTCCCAAATAAAAACAAATCAGTGTCAATGTCTTTTTCATACCTCATTTTTTACAAAGCTAGTTGCTATTTTAAACTTTTGTTCATAAACTTGGGTGATATAAATCACGTACAATCGTGATATGAAAAGCACTCCGGCAAATTAGTATGAAATGATACAAGAAGAAAATAAATGCAAAAACTGTAGTATCAGATCCTCAACACTTTCAGTTTTATCACACCACGAGTTGAGTATTTTAGACGAGGCTTGCTCAAAAATCCAGTTTAGAAAGGGAGAGCTTATTTTTAAAGAAGGAAGTCCGGCCAGGTTTGTTACATACATCCGCGATGGCTATGTAAAAATAACCAAGAAGGGAATCAGCGGGAGAGACTACATCCTAAACATTTCGAAGGAAGGCGACTACCTTGGGCTACTGAACCTGAACAACTCGAAAGACATCACATTCTATTCGGCATATGCACTAACCGACACCCAAGTGTGTTTCCTGGATATCGACAAATTTGGATTCTTATTGGAAAATAACGGAGGTTTTGCCAAAGAGGTCATCACATGCATCATTGATAATGAAGTAAATTATTTTAACCGGTTTCTGAACAATGTACAACAGCAGCTACCCGGCAGACTGGCCAATGCCATCTTATACTTTTACCAGCAAGTTTATAAAAAGAACCCGTTCGCAATCAACCTCACAAAATCCGAATTGGCCTCACTTATCGGCACCTCACGCGAAAGTGTGACCCGAATGTTAAAAAGCTTTCAGAACGACGGGATCATCGAGATGACCAGAAACGACATCTTTATTATTGACGAGATAAAGCTCGAAGAAATAAAAAAGAAAGGATAGCTCATCCCACTACACCAACAAATCACACCTGCTACCCCTAAAAAATCCACCGCCAAAGGATATGGCTTTCATTTTGAACTTAAAGCCCTGATCATTCGTAAGAAAAATTATCAGCAACAAGGGAAATTTGAGCTGAATGCGATCAATTAATTGAACAGATCAAAATTGGCTCTGTCGCTTGAAAAAAACAAGGTTCATTCAAAAACCGATAACGAACTACTACCATTTATTTAAAAAGATGAGGACAGAACAGGAAACGATAAAAAGGATTCTCAACATCCTACCCGGAAGTCACTCCCTTTCGAATAAATTCTTTGAATCTGATGCCGAAATAATCAACTACAACGGGCAAAAGCTCCTTTTCACCATTGACGAATTTTCCCAGGAGGATTTCTTCCGGGATGACCATCCCTACAATCTCGGCTGGAACGTAGCCGCCTGTACCATAAGCGACATTCTTGCCTCGGGCGGCAAGCCTGTTTTTTACGGGCACAGCATGTCAATCCCGCAACAGGGATGGGACAACACCTTTTTAGATTCCTTTTCGAAAGGGATAACCGATGTGCTCAACCAATTGTCAGCGGGTTTTATTGGCGGCGATTTAGGCACCTCAACCAGCTGGCACTATACCGGCATCGCCATTGGCGAGGCAACCAATCCACTAACCAGGAAAGGTGCAGAACCCGGCCATTCAATATTCATGACAGGACACGTTGGGGCAGGTAACCTGGAGGCAGCACTCAAACTAAATGATAAAAACAAAATCCTTAGCCGGATCACCAAAAACTATCGGCTCCGGTTCCCGGTCAGGTCACGCGAGTCAGCGTTAATCCGTCAATATGCCACAGCCTGTATTGACTCAAGCGACGGACTTTTGAACGCACTGAACACGATTGCTGAAATTAATGATGTGGGCTTTACGATCACCAATATCCCGTACCTGAGCGCAGGCGCACTTGCCTGTAAACTGCTGGGCAAACCCAAAACAGTTATGTTTTTGGGTGAATGTGGCGAATATGAACTGGTATTTACGGTAAAGAGAAGTAACGAAAAAGCTTTTTGTGATGAGGTAAAAGCAAACCGTTTTGGTATAACAAAAATCGGTGAAATAACAGGAGAAGGTAAAAAGGTTTTAATGATTGACCGGATCGAAAAAAATCTTAATGACTTTAGCTTAAGAGCGAGAGATTATGAGCACATAAGTGACTATGTGAATGATTTGACCAATTATGCAAAGACGCTACATGGTGTATTATGACAATAAAAGACTCACATATTGGACGTTATCGACCCTCCCACCCCATTGCCGGCAAACTTACCGAAGCAATAACACTCTTTATTACCAAAATAATTGGCAAAGCACTGAAGTTTTACACTGCTGACAGCAACTATTATCAAAAGATGGGGAAGCTGTTTACCGAAAAAATTGAGAACGGGGAAACGCTATATCTTTTAGGGATCATCCCAAGTGGGCACAACTCAGCTGCGGCGCTGGTTGAAGTTTCAGAGGCCAAAGGCATAAATGTTTTATGTAATAATGAGGAAGAAAGGTACACCGGGATAAAGAACGACGGTAATTTCCCCGAAAACTCGTTGAAAGATATTATTCGGAAAATGGATGAGATGGAATTGTCTCCCCAAGACATTTTTTTAGTCGTTGCTTCATGGGATTACATTAAAGGCATTGCAACAGTTGCCCGACATACAGTAGAAGAAGCGCCTCAAAGTTTTAACCTGATCTATCAAAAGGCATCGCCACATATGAACTTTTGGCATTTTGTCAAGGCTTTAAAAGCTCCTAACATCCTCAAAAGTTATCTGCAATCAAAAGAACGTATTCCGGTAATCGGCATGAGACACCATAATAACCATGCTTATTATGCCTACGCCATGTCTCCGTTCTATAACAGCAAAGACCCTGTGCTCATTGTGGTCATGGATGGTTTTGGTGATGATGGTTCTATCTCTCATTATGTAGCACATGAAAATAAGGTTGAGCTAATCCGGAAATATTCCGGCATAATGGATTCGCAAGGGTTGTTGTATGCAGTTATTAGTTCAACACAGGGAGGGTGGGAACCTTTAAGCAGCGAAGGCAGATACATGGGAGCAAGCGCATGGGGTGACACGAACCGGTTAACCAATCCATACTATAAAAGATTAAGGCAGGTTTTACACTTCGAAGGCGAAGGATGGGTTTATGTCAATCGTTCGTTAATTAATTACCACAAATACGGGCAAGTTAAACCATACAACAAGAGACTGATTGACATTCTTGGAGAACCAATTCCACAGGATAAAATCTGGAATCCGGATATTGTATTAAATGTTGATGATATCCAACATGCTCCCATTACAAGACAACGAGTTGATAAAGCAGCAGCTTTGCAACTGATTTATGAAGACGCCCTGTTTCACATGGTTGATCACCTCATAAAAAAAACAGGCAGTAATAAACTGATCCTTAGTGGTGGAACAGCGTTGAATTGTATCGCCAATATGAAACTGCTCAACCATTTTAATGCTTCCTATTACAAAAAGACGCTGCACAAAGAAGATACGAGGCTCAATTTATGGGTCCCGCCCAACCCCAGCGACCCGGGCACTGCCATGGGAGCTGCTTTTCATTTTGCCCTGCTAAATAATGTGCACAAGTGCACTCCAATGGAACATGCCTTTATCTGTGGTAATCCGCCAATGAACGGTGAGATAGAAAAAACAATCTTTGAAGCTACAGATATAGGATCAATTAAGCTTGGCAACATTTCTGACAAAAACGAAATGAACGAGATTGCGGATTTTCTAGCATATGTAATTTCACGCAATGGAATTATCGGACTTTATCAGGGAGTTGGCGAAACCGGCCCCCGAGCTTTAGGGCACCGGACAATTTTGGCAAACCCATGTAACCCGGACACACTCGAACAATTGAATGCCCGGGTGAAATTCAGGGAGCGCATCCGCCCGCTGGCCCCGGTTCTTACAATGGAAGACGCCAAGCGATTTTTCCACTTATCCAAAGGAGCAGCAATGGCAAATTATAATGCCTACAATTATATGGTTCTTACCGTCGAGGCCAGAAAAAAGAGTTACTCCGTAATACCTTCCGTAATTCATGTTGATGGCACAAGCAGAATCCAGATATGCCGCCAGGAAACCGACCCGCTCACTTATGCCATCCTGAAACATTTAAAGCAATATATTGGAGTAGAGGTTGCAGTTAACACATCTTTAAATGTGGGGACACCGATTGTTCATTCGCCGGAACAAGCCCTTAAAACTTTATACCGGTCAAAAGGGCTTACCGCGCTAATTATGGTTGACAACAATGGTGATACGCACATGGTATGGCATGCAATTGAAAAGCCCCCCAAAGATGGCGGGAAAAAGCTTATGAGTTGGTATGACGAATGGAAATTGCCGGATCAGGATCAAAACATACGCGACAACATTCATTTATAACTCGTTACTAGCAAAATGGCTGAAGTGAAAAAAATATTAATCACAGGTGCTGCCGGTTTTATTGGCAGTCATGTAACAGAATACTTCTGCCGGAAAAACCTGGATGTTTATTGCCTGGTAAAACATTCGAGCGACCTGAAATACATCCGGCACCTCCCGGTAAGTATTCTTCATGGCGATGTCAGGGATTCAGCATTCCTGCCCAATCTGTTTCGCAATATGGACTGCGTTATCCACATTGCCGGGCTCGTAAAAGATTGGGGCAATTACTCCGATTTTTATGACACCAATGTCACAGGCACATTAAATGTATTGAAAGCGTGTGCCGGCAACGGCATCAATAACATTATCATCACCGGATCCATTTCAAGTTATGGCGAAGAAAATTGCTGCGAGGTAAAAACCGAGAACCATCCGTTCAACTCGCATTACAACTACTTTTTAGACCAAACCTTCCCGTGTAAAATGAATTTTTACCGTGATACCAAAGCGATCTGCACAATAGAAGCGATGAAATATGCCCATGAGAACAATCTCAACTTAACGATCATCGAGCCAACCTGGGTTTACGGCGAAAGGGAATTCAACACCGGGTTCTACACCTACCTGAAAACAGTAAAAGGCAAAATCCCGTTCTTTCCGGGTTCGAAGAAAAACAAGTTCAATGTGGTTTATGCAAAAGACCTTGCCCGGGCGTATTTTCTTGCTTTTGAGAAAAAGCTACAGGGCGTAAACCGGATTATTATCGGGAATCACGAAAACGAAAAAATGGATTACATATTTTCCGTTTTTTGCAGGGAACTGGGCGTGAAAAAACCCCGCAACCTCCCCTGGTTCGCAATTTATCCACTCAGCTTCTTATGGGAGCTAGTCCATACAATATTTAAGCTAAAACATCCACCTCTGCTTTCGCGGGGCAGGGTGAACATGTTTTACGATAACATTGAGTTTTCTACACAAAAAGCAAAGAACCTTCTTTCGTTCATCAACGAATACAGTTTAGAGGAAGGGATTAAAAGAACCGTAGAATGGTATAAAGAACAAAACCTAATCTGATGCAAATGGAAACAATAACGATAAAAAACTACACCGGCTTTCAGAAAGAACTGGTAGCCCTGAAAATAAAGCTCTTCACCTTCCTGCATTTTACAGGTGAACTATTTCGCGGGCGACTGCCTGCCAGGCATTACACACGGGTACTCAAACGTTTGCTATTCTTCCTGAAAAACATGAAACACAACAAGTATGTAAAAATTGGCAAGCGTGTAAAAATCAACCTGTATGTGCCGGGTTTCCCGTCAAAGGCTTTTTACCAGGCGTGCAGCAAAGTACTTGAGTTCGATGGACAGATGCCCGGCATCACCTGCCTAATCTCGGTAACAGCAGCTTGCCGGTATAATTGCCCGCATTGCTACCAAAAGTTTGACAAAGGGAAAGATGTTGACATAGATGTACTTGTTGAGACAGTCAAAAAACTCCAGGACAAAGGGATTGCTTTCTTCAACATCGAAGGAGGTGAACCTTTCCTGGTATTTGACAGGCTCTTAAAAGTTTGCAACGCCCTTGATGACCGGTCCGAGATACTTATCAACTCGACGGGCGACGGAATGACTTTGGAAAGGCTGACAAAACTAAACGCTCGCAATAACCTGTTAGGCATCATGTTTTCGCTTCATACCGATTCTCCTGAAAAGCTAAACCAGTTTATGGGGGTTGATGAGGCCTGGAAAAACCTGGAAAACGGTATCCGCTTATGTCATCAGGCTGGAATCCCGGTCATGTTTAACACCTGCCTTTTGAAGGATGCCTTTCGCGATGGAACGTTCGAACGGATTTTAGAGGTATCTAAAGATTTCAACGGCTCAATTCTTCAGCTTATCAAACCCAAACCGGCCGGAGGCTGGCTTGATACTACCCTTGAAAAATTTACACAGGAAGACATTGACCAACTGTTAACGAAGGTTGACGATTATAACCTCAGCTCAAAACACAAAAGCGATACTGCTGTTTACGCGATGATCCGGGAAGAATCGAAAGAGTTCTTTGGGTGCACGGCGGGGGCAATCGACCGGTTCTACATCAATGCCAAGGGTGATTTACAACCCTGCGAGTTCCTCAACATCTCGTTTGGCAACATTCAACATGACGATTTTGATGTCATCTACAACAAGATGAGGACGGTGTTCGACCACCCATCTTCGTGTCAGCTCTGTGAGAAATATGCCCATGTAGTTTACGAACTCAAAAAGAAGAACAAGCTTCAGTCACTACCCCTGCCGCCCGATATTTCGGAGGAAGTGTACTCGAACTGGGACAGAAAAGAGCCTGCTGAATTTTATGACAACCTGTACAACCTTTAAGAATAGGAAAGATGAAAGTAGCTCCAGCAATCAGTTTTTTAAAAGCGTATATCAAGTCCATGCGGTTATATTATGCCTTTGTAACCGGAATTGTCGGATGGCTTGGAATATCTTATTACCAGTTCATTGCGCGCGAAGATTATTATAACCCCTTGTCCAATTTCGTGCATACGATACAGCAGCCCACTCCGCTTTTCAAGAAAATTGTCATCATTATCATCCTTTTCCTGGCCTGGGGCATCAACCAGATTTTCAATGATTACCTCGGTTTAGAGGAAGACCGGATCAATGCACCCGACAGGCCAATGGTTACAGGTGAGTTGAACCCCAAAAGCGCACTGACAGTGTCTGCTTCCCTTTTAACCGTCACGTTACTGATCACCTGGTTCTATCTTGAGCCCATTGCAATAATCCCATTGCTCGCGGGCATTGGGCTAAACATTGTTTATGAATACGCCAAAGGGCATGGTGTGTGGGGAAATTTTGTTTTCGGGGTCATGATTGCCATGTGCGGGCTATATGGCTGCTGGGCAGCAGGCCCAACCGACACCTATTTCACAAGGAGCACAATCAGCGCCCTGATTTTTATTACCGTGACCAACGGGTTGATGACTTATTACACCTACTTTAAAGATGCAACAGGTGACAAGCTTGCAGGGAAGAATACGGTGGTTGTCAAATATGGCCTCGAAAGAAACAGGTACATTGCAATCGTTGTGTCATTTCTCCCTTCGGTTTTGTTTGTAATTGGCTATTACGGCTTCCAGGCTTTCCAGATAGAGCTGAACCGGATATTTGTCATCCTTGGGTTACTCACAGTCTTCCTCCAGGTTTGGACCGGTTACCTGTACTACCGAAACCCCAAAGGAGAGTTAACCTACTATTCACTGGTAACGAATATCAGGGCATGTACTTGTGCACAAGCGGCCATTATTGCACTGTTCAATCCCGAACTTGGGATGATCCTTTTTATCCTGACCTATGTTTTTGTCGGTTTTCTTTTTAACCTGAACACAAACATTAAAGCCTAAAAATGGAATTATTTGAAAAGGCAAATATTGGAAAATGTGAACTAAGCAACCGGATCATCCGGTCGGCAACGTTCGAAGGCATGTGCGACAAGGACGGCTTTCCGACTGAAACCTATTTGTCTTTTTACAAGGAACTCTCGAAAAACAAAATTGGTGGTATCATCACCGGGTTTGCCTACATCTCCGGCGAAGGCAAAGCAATGCAACCGGGACAGGCCGGTATTTACAGCGAAGAATTCATTCAACACTATAAAAAAGTAACAAACGAGGTACATGCCAGCGGCTGCAAAATATTTATGCAACTTGCCCATACCGGCCGGCAAACCCGCGAAATAGAAACTGGGAAAGAAGTAGTTGGGGTTTCAACGAAACGTTCGACCTATTTCAGAAGTAAACCACGAAAGTTGCCCCCGGAAGAAATATACCAGCTTATCGAAAAGTTTGGCAACAGTGCACGTTACGCGCAAAAGGCCGGGTTTGACGGCATCCAGCTGCATGCAGCCCACGGATACCTGATCCACCAATTTATTCTTCCGGAAATGAATAACCGGGCCGACCAATTTGGCATTGACCCGAAAACCGGGATTGGCACCGGATTTCTTGATTTAGTTATCGAAAATGTCCGCAGTAAATGTGGGCACGACTTTCCCATCCTTGTAAAGATCAGCGGCAGTGACGATTATTCTCCCCGGTTCAGCCGCGAACAATTCGTAAACCTGATCCGGTTTTTGGACAAAAAAGAAGTAAGCGCCATTGAGGTGAGTTACGGGACAATGGATTACGCGCTGAATATTTTCAGGGGCGACATGCCCATTGACCTGATACTTGCAAAAAACAAAGTCTTCAAAACAGAAAATAAGTTCTCTGCTCAGTTGAGAAAATCATTCATTTTCCCGTTGGTAAAAAGGAAGCTGATCCCGTTTTCGCCCATGTACAATCTTGAATGTGCCAGCCTGGCTAAAAAACATACAACAATCCCAATCATTTCGGTTGGCGGTTTCCGTAAAAGGGAAGAAATGGAATTTGCCATCAAAAATAAAGGCATTGATTTCATCAGCATGTGCCGTCCGTTTATTTGTGAACCCGATTTTGTATTGAAAATTGAAATTGATCCTGACTATCAGTCAAAATGTCTCAATTGTAATTATTGTGCAATTATGTGCGACACGCAAAATGTAACCCAATGTTATAAAACGAAAAGCCATGGAAACACTGCAAAAAGTAATATCAATAATTAAAGCGAATAAAGAGAATTGCCTGGATGTTGCTCCGGACACTGATTTAGTTGAAGAACTGGGGATTGACTCATTCGATACGCTCATGATTATTAATGCCGTTGAAGATGAGTTCGCCATTGAATTTGACGGTACCGACCTTGGGCATATCAGGACAGCCAGCGACATTGCAAAAATACTGGAAAGCAAATACATAAAACCCAAAGACAGTCATGGCATCTGAAACATTTTACATGAGGTTCCGGTTAGACGATCATTTAATTCGCGAAGCCGGGTTCAATCCTTATTATTTAAAAGTACAATCCGGGCTTAACGACATCATTATTGTTGAAAATGAGGAGGTGGTGGATTTGGCCTCCAACAACTACCTGGGTATTGCCAACGACGAACGCTTAAAAAAAGCCGTAACCGGGGCCGTAAAAAAGTATGGCGCCTCCATGTGCGCCACACCCATTTCTGTTGGCTTTTCCGATTTATACCAGGAAGTCAGCCAGCGACTGGCATCTTTTTCCGGCGTAGAAGACACACTCCTCTACCCCTCGTGTTACCAGGCAAACAACGGGGTATTCTCGGTAATTACGGGCAAAGATGATGTTGTTGTGATCGACCAGTTTGCGCATTCATCATTAATTGAAGGAGCCAGGGCAACCGGGTGCAAAATCCGCCCTTTCCTGCACAACAACCTCGACAGCCTGGAAAACAACCTTCGGAATTGCACCAAATACAACCAGGTTTTTGTTGTTACTGAATCCGTTTTTTCAACAGAAGGAAGCATTGCGCCATTCAAATCAATCGTTGAGCTTTGCCTGAAATACAATGCCCTGCCAATCATCGACGATTCGCACGGGATTGGTGTTTTAGGGAGAACCGGCAAAGGAATACTGGAACATCAGGGAATAACCGACTACCCGGGAATTTATGTTGCCTCGCTGGGAAAAGCGCTGGCCAATCTGGGAGGGTTTATTGGGGGAAAGAAAAGCCTGATTGATTATTTGAGATATTACTCTTCACACCTGGTTTATTCCACGGCTCTTCCACCACATGTTCTGGCTGGTATACTGGAAGTGCTGAACATTATTGACAAGGAGTTTGACGACCTAAGCCGAAGAATGTGGCTTGCCCGGAATACCCTCCGGGATGCGTTGATCGAAAGCGGATACCAGTTATCACCCGCCGAAGCTCCAATTGTTTCACTAAAAACCGGCGAATCAGCAGACACAATTCAGTTTGCCAAACGATTATTTGAAAACAAAATAATCTCGACCCCGTTTATTTATCCTTCGGTACCAAAAAACAAAGGCGTAATCCGGTTAATTGCCGGGGCAAATTTATCAACCGAAAACCTGAACAGGGCAATTTCGTGTTTTAAAAAGATAAAAGGAGAAACCGGATGAAATATTTCCTGATAATGAACCCAAAAGCCCGGGGAGGAAAAAGCCGGAAAGTGTTCGATCGTATTTTCTCCCGCCTGGATGCATCGAATATCTCGTATGACTTCAAAATAATTGATCACATCGGGGAAGCCTACGAATACTCCTTGTCAGCCAACAAAAACGGCTACGATGTTATTGTAGCTGTTGGAGGCGATGGTACAATACGAACGGTACTAAACGGCTTTTACGATGAAGATGGCCGGCGAATTTCAACAGCGTCCATGGGAGTCATTTACACGGGCACCAGCCCCGATTTCTGCAAAAGCTATCATATCCCGATTGACACAGAAAGCGCCATCCAAACTTTAATCCTGAATTACCGCAAACAAATTGCTGTTGGTAAAATCACCTTTTCAGTAAAAAATGATATTAAATTAAATACGTTGACCATCGACGGGTACGGGAACAAGAAAACCGAATACTTCGGGTGTTGCGCCAATATTGGTATCGGATCAATGGTTGCCCGGAAAGCAAATAGCGGAACAAGGAAATACCTGGGTGATTTTTTAGGCACATTGTTTTCACTGGTCTCATCCATTTTATCCTACCATGCGCCCGATCAGTTTGTTGTCATAGATGGTGTCCGCTCCTCCATCCCGAAACTTTATAACCTGTCGGTTGGAAGAACCCGCTACATTGCCTCAGGCATTAAAGTTTTTAATACGTTGCAGCCCGAGTCAAAGCAATTTTATTGCCTTGTTGCACGAGACTTTACCTTGTCCTCTATTCCCGGAATATTGAAGAAAGCATACAGCGGGAACGAGTTTAAAAATTCAGCAAAATTCTATCTTGACTATATTGATCAGATTGAAATTCCGGGAAATTACATGAATCCGGAAATCGAGCTGGATGGAGATCCTGCCGGTTACCTGCCATGTAAAATTGAGGTTGCAAAAGAATATCTGACATTAATTGTAAAAGAAGAAAATTGACCTGAAATAAATACGGAGGATATGGAATACTTTTATGAAACCTATGAAGAATGCCGCAGCAACTTTCGCAAGGCCGCCGGCGAACTAAAGACCAACTATAAAAGAGTCCACATCGGGAAAATCAACATTGACAGTGAAATTGATACCGACCTGACGGTTGACTGGTGCTACATTCCGGCACAAAAAAAAGCACGGAAACTGCTGATCCTGACTTCGGGGGTACACGGAATCGAAGGGTACACCGGCAGCGCCATCCAACTTCTGTTTATCGACAAAATCCTCAGCAAACTTTCATTAGATGAATTAGGCATCTTGCTTATCCATGGTGTAAATCCGTATGGGTTTAAGTATTACCGAAAAGTGACAGAAAACAATGTTGACTTAAACCGGAACTGCGCGATCAATCCCAATTTGTATCAAAGTTCCAATCCCGGTTATGCAAAAATGTCAAACCTGCTAATTCCCCGGGGAAAAGTATCAATCGACAAACTTCAATACCGCTTTTTTCACCTGAATGCCATTTACAAAATCATAAAAGAATCGCTCCCAGCCCTTCGCCAGGCAGCTTTGCAAGGACAGTATGAATTCGAGGATGGAATTTATTTCGGAGGGAAAAAGCCGGAACCACAGATTGCAGCAATTAAGTCACTATTTGCAGACACCATTAAAAACTACCGGGCAATCCTGAATGTTGACCTCCACACCGGTTACGGCGAGCGGGGCAAAATGCACCTGTTCCTGAATCCGATTGAAAATAAACAGGTGATGACCGGCCTGCAGTACATTTTTAAAGATGAACAGATTGACTGGGGCACCAACGAAGACTTTTACATGATAAACGGGGAATACGTGCAGTTAGTCAACCAGTCTGCCAATGGAGCCATGTGCATTCCCATGCGTTTTGAGTTTGGCACCCTCGACAGTCAAACGATACTCGGCTCGCTTAAATCCATCCAGATCATGATCAGTGAAAATCAAGGCGCTCACTTTGGATTTAATGATCAAAAATCAGCAGAAAAGGTAAAGCATGACTTTTTAGAAATGTATTACCCAAGTTCACCGGAATGGCGCTCAAAGGTCATGACTGATTCCTTCAACAAAATGAATAAGATGATGGAGAGGTTCCTGGAATACAACATAGATACGGATCAACCAGTTGTACCGGCAGCAGGCAAAACGCTCAGGGAGCAACACTAAGAAGAAAATGACCAGTTTAGGTTTAACAAGCAAGCCCCACCAACCAAAACCAATTGTAACTACTGCATATTTCCGGTCATTTTCTTCATCACAACAACTTATAAAATTTCAGACAGTTTCACCGGGCGGTTCTCGGCAACCGATTTTTTGGCCGCCAATCCAATAACGATTGATTGCAAACCGTCGTTTCCATCAACCGGCATTTCGGCTCCCGAGGCCAGTGCATCGGTAAACTCCCGCATTTCCTGGTTGTACGAAGCATCATACCGTTCGAGAAAGAAATGCAGCGGAAGATCGCCCGACACGCCCGACTGGGTGTAAAGCTTGTGATTGTTCGGGTAGTTGTTTTCGGCCTGCGCCATTCCTTTGCTGCCAAAAACTTCCAGGCGCTGGTCGTATCCATACACAGCTTTCCGGCAGTTGTCGATTACCGCCATGGAACCGTCGTCAAACGTGAGTGTGATGATGGCCGTATCAATATCTCCGGCATTTCCAATTTCGGGATCAACCATGACAGCTCCTTTTGCAAATACCTCTTTGACCTGTTTGCCGGAAATATATCGCGCCATATCAAAATCGTGGATGGTCATATCCAGGAACATGCCCCCGGAAACCTTGATGTACGAAACAGGTGGCGGTCCTGGGTCTCGGCTGGTGATTTTTACAATCTGTACATCGCCAACCGCATCATCCACAACCAGCTGACGGATTTTCTTAAACTCCGGATCGAAACGGCGGTTGAACCCAAGCATCAGTTTCACACCACATTCTTTGACAATGTCCAGCACTTCATTTACCCGATCGAGCGAGAGGTCAAGCGGTTTTTCGCAAAAGATTTGTTTCCCCGCCTGTGCAGCTTTTACCACATAATCGGCATGCGTGTCGGTGGGCGAACAAATGACAACGGCCTCCACTCCTTCAACAGCTAACAGTTCATCAAAACCGGTCACAAAAACCGGTACATTAAATTCGTCAGCGATGGCTTTTGAGCCTTCGAAAACATCCATAACAGCCACTACATCAATTTCGGGAAAGTTGCGGCACAAATTTTTAAGATGAATTTTGCCGATACGGCCCAATCCGGCCACGGCTACTTTTATTTTTTTCATGTATCTGTTTTTTTAAACTGTTAAATCCCTAATAATTTGATATATTGCCGGTTATTGGCCGCGCATTTTTTTGGAGAGCCCATTCCGGGAAGCACATCCTGTTCCACGACGATCCAGCCATCATAGCCCTTTTCATTTAGGATTTTCACAATGGACTGAAAATCGACAGCACCTTTTCCCAATTCACAAAAAACCCCTTCTTCAACCGACTTGAAATAATCGTACTTATTTTGAACGGCGGCCTGCCCCACTTTTGGATCAAAATCCTTAAAATGAACATGCCAAATCCGGTTGTAATATTTCGCAAGCGCCTCAACCGGATTGCCGCCACCAAAGGCAAAATGCCCCATATCCAGGCACAGTCCCAGCAAAGCTGGGTCGGTCAGCTCCATCAGGCGGTCGATCTCTGCCGGCGTTTCCACATACCCCGCGCAATGATGATGAAACACCGTGCGCATCCCAAACTGATCTTTCACCGCTTTGGCCACTTTCTCGGCACCTGCGGCAAACGTCTTCCATTGCTCGTCGGTCAATCCCTTTTCAGGTGTGATCCGCCCGGCATTTTGAGTGCGTTCCTCCACCGACCCGTTTTCATCGGCCAAAACGATGAAAGCATCCTTGTAACCAGCCGTAAACATCAACTCTGCTGTTTTCAGGGCCAGTTCAATTCCGGCATCATGGGCTTCTTCTTTAGAAAGGGCGACCGGGACAAAAGCCCCAAGCAGTTGTAGTTTCTTCCCATTCAACACCTGCTCTAATTTCTCTGGATTGGTAGGCATAAATCCCCAGTCGCCCAGTTCTGTTCCTTCGTAACCGGTCTCAACCATTTCGGAAAGAACCTGCTGGTACCCCAGCGATTTCCCTTCCAGTTCAAACTCAAGGGCGCCCCACGAACAGGGCGCGTTGGCTATTTTTATCATGTTCGGTTTTTGTTGTTTTTGTTTTTTCTGAAGGATTCATCCTAAAATTTGCGCGACCACTCCTTGGGCCAGCGTTCGATGACAACCTTTGTTTGGGTGTAAAACTCAATGGCATGACGCCCTTGGGCATGCAGGTCACCAAAAAAGCTGTCGTTCCACCCGCTGAAGGGGAACTGGGCCATTGGCGCCGCAACACCGATGTTGATGCCGATATTTCCGGCGTTTGCCCGGTTGCGGAAGGTGCGGGCATTCAAGCCACTGGAGGTAAACATACAAGCCATATTCCCGTAAGCATTGCCATTTACAAAATCAATGGCCTGATCGATCGTTTCCATTTGCAACAGGCTCATTACCGGGCCAAAAATTTCGGTTTTCACCACGTCTCCGTTCAGCGCAACATTCTCCAAGATCGTTGGTTTCACAAAATTTCCGGTCTCGTAACCACTGATCTTGGCATTCCGCCCATCCAACAGGAGGTTTGCACCTTCACTCATACCCATGGCAATCAGGTTCTCAACGCGCGCTTTGCTTTCCGGGGTAATCACAGGCCCCATCTCAATCCCATCATCCAAGCCATAGCCGGTTGTTTTGCTCTTGGCGGCTTCAACCAGGGCCTCTTTTATGATTCCGTTTTTGTCGCCAACGGTCACAATATTCGAAGCGGCCAGGCATCGCTGTCCCGCACAGCCATAAACACTGTCGGCAACAATTCTCGCAGCCATTTCAATATCGGCATCCGGCATGATGATGACCGGGTTTTTGGCTCCGCCCTGTGCCTGCACGCGCTTGCCATTTGCAGCTCCGCGCTGGTAAATGTAGCGGGCAACATTGGTCGATCCGACAAAACTGATCGCCTTAACGGTTGGATGATCGAGCAGAGTATCTACCGTAGGCTTTCCACCGTGAACCAGGTTGATCAGGCCTTTGGGCAAATCGAGCTGATCGATCAGTTCAAAGGCTTTCATCATTGTTAACGGCACTTTTTCCGAAGGTTTCAGGATAAAACTGTTTCCACAGGCAATCGCGTAAGGCAAAAACCAGAAAGGGATCATGCCCGGAAAGTTGAACGGGGAAATGCAGGCGCAAACCCCGACCGGCTGACGGATCATGAACTCGTCGATTCCGGATGCGATATCCTCTGAAAATTCGCTTTGCATCAATACCGGCGCGGCACAAGCCGTTTCCACATTCTCAATGGCCCGCTGCATCTCGGCCTTCGCCTCAGCAAAGCTCTTTCCACATTCCAGCGTAATGAGCCGGGCAATTTCATCCAGATTACTCTCAAGCAACTGTTTTAGTTTATAAAGCGGCTGCACACGTCTCATGACCGGCGTGTTCCGCCACTCCTTAAAAGCTTCGGCAGCAGCAGAAACAGCCTGTTCAACATCCCAAACAGTTTCATCCCCGTAAGGAACTTTTGCCAGCACCTCCTGATTGGCCGGATTGACAACCGGAATCGTTCCCGTCTCCTTACTTGCTATCCAACTTCCGTTAATATAGTTCTTCAATACTTCCATATTTCTAATTTTTATTTCGGTTTCTAATTATAATGTCCAAGCAAAATGTAAATCATGATGGTAACAACAACCAGCACTGCCGACAGGTGGTAGGCATATTTCCAACCCTTCATCTCCACTTTCAGGGCATCGCCTGAATCGTTAAATGTGGTACGCGGATAAAAATGGGAAACGACAAACATGATGATCATATTCAGCACAAACTCAATTCCCCAGATGTGGATAAAATGAATATTGACTTTGATGATGAAAGTGGTCAGCACATAGAAAGCCAGCCCAAAAAACAAGGCGGCCTTGGCGGCGGTTGCCGAGATGCGTTTTATGAAAAAACCGGCCAGCATGATTGATGCAACAGGAATAAAGAAAATGCCGTTTAGCTGCTGGAGCAGCTGGTACAAACCATCGGGGGCATTAGCTACCAACGGGGCCGACATGATGGCAAAAACAGCCAGCAACGATGAAGTTGCCCGCCCGATCCAGACAAGTCTTTTTTCACTGGCATTCTTCTCCAGCAACCGTTTATAAACATCAATACTGAAAATGGTAGCCGCACTGTTCAGCACGCTGTTGAAGGTACTGAGCACAGCGCCCATAACAACAGCGGCAAAAAAACCAACAAAGCTTAACGGCATCACTTTTTTGATGAGTGCCGGGTAAATGTAATCCTGGTTACCGTACAGTGAACTGCCAAAGTAGTAGAACCCAATCACGCCGGGCAGCACAATGATCAGGGGGATCAGGATTTTCAGTACTCCGGTGAAAAGCAGGCCTCTTTGGGCTTCCCTCAGGTCTTTGGCACCGAGTGCCCGTTGGATGATGGTTTGGTTCATTCCCCAGAAATAAAGCTGGTTAATAATCAAACCGGTAAAAAGCACCCCGAAAGGCATAACCGAATTTCTTGCTCCTACCACATTAAACTTGGCAGGGGCATTTCGGTACACTTTCTCCAAACCGTCGAAGACACTCCCATCGCCAATGCTGTAAAGGGCCAGCACCGGCACCAACAAACCACCGAGCAATAGTCCGTAGCCGTTAATCGTATCGGAAACAGCCACTGCTTTCAAGCCACCAAAGATGGCATACAGCGAACCAACCACTCCAATCGCAACCACTGTCATCCACAGGCCTTCCGACTTACTGACATCAAGGACTTCGGAAATACTGAAAATACTTTCCAGGTTGATGGCCCCGGTATACAACACGATAGGCAGCAGGGTGATCACAAATGAAATAACCAAAAAGAAAGCGATCAGACTCCGGGTTACCCCGTCAAACCGCTTCTCCAGGTATTCCGGGATGGTTGTCAGTCCCATGCGCAGGTATTTCGGGATGAAATAAAGGGCTGCCACAACCAATGCCAGGGCCGAGGTAACTTCCCAGGCAATAATGATGAACCCGTTTTTGTACGATGACCCGTTCATCCCGATCAGGTGTTCCGTGGAAATATTGGTGAGTAGCATGGAACCGGCAATGACAACCCCGGTTAGACTTCGTCCTCCAAGGAAGTAGCCATCTGACGAATCCATTTTTTCTTTGCGTAGCTTGTACCAGGCGTAAAAGGCAACAAAGGCAGTGAAACCAATAAAAGTTATTGCTGTCAGCATAGTTAGGTTCTGTTATTTAAAATTTGAGTTAGATTTTATTTCGTCTGGTTTTCCTGATTATTCTTTCATAAAAAGTATCGTTGCTTCTTCTTTTGTTCCGTGTAGTTTTCATAGGCCTTTTGTACTGGCTCCGATTCCGAGGTCTCGGCAATAGGCACATCCCACCAGGCATGTCCGTAACCCGCCATTTTCCGTTCGGGCACTGTTTGTATGTAGATGACCGTTGTCCGTTCCTCTTTTTTGGATGCAGCTAACGCCTCGTTAAACGAATCAATATTGGTAGCCTTAAAAACTTTTGCACCAAGGCTCTGCGCGTTCATAGCAAAATCAACAGGAAGCGGTTCGCCCTCAATCAGCCCTGTCTCTTCATTTCGGTACGAATATTTTGTCCCAAACCCTTCGCTCCCGATTGACTTGGACAAACCACCAATACTGCCAAATCCACCATTATCAATTAAAATGATGGTCAGTTTATAGCGTTCCTGAATGGAAGTGACAATTTCCGAAGGCATCATCAGGTAGCCGCCATCGCCAAGAATGATGTAGATTTCCCGGTCGGGAAAAGCCATTTTGGCCCCCAGTCCACCGGAAATTTCGTAGCCCATGCACGAATAGCCGTACTCCAGATGAAAGCCTTTTGAATTCCGGGTCCGCCAGAGTTTGTGCAAATCGCCAGGGGCGCTGCCTGCCGCACAAAGAACAACATCCTCCGGAGCAGAAAAGTTATTGACAGCACCTATCACTTCGGCCTGGCTCGGAACAGCATTGTTTTCAACCTGGTAAGCCAGCGTAACTTTCTCGTCCCAGCTTTTGTTGTACCCGGCAACCCGCTTACGATAGCCGTCATCCACTTTATAAGAAGACAGCTTTTCAGCCAGTTCTTCCAAAATCACTTTGGCATCGCCTGTCAAAGCCAATGCACTGTGTTTGTGGGCATCAAATTCGGTAATATTGATGTTGATGAACCTGACATTTTCATTTTGGAAAGCTGTTTTCGAAGCCGTGGTGAAATCGCTGTAACGGGTACCAATCCCGATAACCACGTCAGCCTCGTTACTGATGGCGTTGGCGCCTTCGGTACCTGTTGCACCCGCGGCGCCCAGGTTATGCGGATCGTCATACGGAAGTGAGCCTTTCCCTGCAAATGTTTCGGCAACCGGGATGCCGGTTTGGTGAACGAAGTTTTTCAGCGCCGTTTCAGCCGCGCTGTAGATGACACCGCCCCCGGCAATGATCATGGGCTTTCTGGCCGAACAAATCCACTCCACAGCACGCTGCAAAGCATTGACATCCGGGCGCGGACGCGGCACATGCCAAATCCGTTTTTCAAACAGGCCAACCGGAAAATCAAAGGCCTCGGCCTGAACATCCTGCGGAATACAAAGCGTGACGGCCCCGGTATCGGCCGGTGAGGTCAACACCCGCATGACTTCCGGCAGTGCCGTGATCAACTGTTCCGGGCGGTTGATGCGGTCCCAGTATTTCGAAACTGGTTTAAAGCATTCGTTAACGGAAAAGTCCTGCGACCCCGCAAACTCCAGTTGCTGGAGGACAGGAGCTACCAGCCTAGTCGCAAAAATATCGCCGGGCAGCAGCAAAACCGGAAGCCGGTTGATGGTAGCACCAGCCGCAGCAGTAATCATATTGGTTGCGCCCGGCCCGATAGACGACGTGCAGACAAAGGTGGAAAGCCTGTTTTTCATTTTAGCATAACCGGCAGCCGTGTGTACGGCAGCCTGCTCGTTCCGCACCAGGTAGTACCTGAAATCGGGGTTTTGCTGCAGCGCCTGCCCAAAGCCCGCCAGGTTGCCATGCCCGAAAATGCCAAAACATCCGGCAAAAAAAGCCTGCTCCATACCATCCCGTTCCACATACTGATTTTTCAGAAATTCGATGGTCGCCTGCGCCACAGTCAATCTTTTCGTCTTCATTCTATTTCGGTTTGATTGATTACTATTGGTATTTCAGTTTAATATCACAGAATATGTCCGCCCCTTCTTTTTCCCCTCTGACTCCCCTGAAGGGAAGAACCCATTCCTCTATATTTAATATGTCAGACTTGTACAAGTTTCAAACGAAACGGCTTTAAAACCCACCTTTTGATTCAATGAACTTCAGGATTTCGTCCTCGTAAGGTGTAAAGTTTGCACAGCCCAACTGGGTAACCACATGGGCGCCACAGGCATTCCCCATGCGGCAGCATTTGTACAGGTCCCAGTTTTTCAGGAAACCGTAAATAAACCCGGCAGCAAACGCATCGCCGGCCCCGAGGATATTCACCACTTCAACCGGAAAGCCAGGGACAGCCTGAACCGTTCCGTCGGGGAGATAGATCGCTGCACCCCGCGAACCGGTTTTCACGATCAGGGCGTCAACTCCCAATTGCAAAATCCCGCTGATCGCCTCGTTGATATCGCCTTTGATTTCAGGAGCAGAAATTTGCTGATGGCTGATGCTCAACTGCGACTCATCAGAAAGGTAAGCCGCCAGTATTTCTTCTTCCGTGCCCAATACGATGTTCACATTCCGCATAAATGCCCGCACTGTTACCCCGAAAGCCCGAATATCGTGCCATTGATCCGCCCTGAAATCCAGGTCGAGCATGACCGGAACCCCATTCTTTTGGGCAATCTCCGCAGCAAGAAAAGCGGCACTGCGAGTCGGTTCAATATTCAAGGCCGTCCCTGAAAATTCCAACAGCCTTGATTTTTCAATGTTGGCATTCAATACCTGATCAATATTGATTTGTGAATCGGCACAATTGTCGCGGTAATACACCAGCGGGAAGCGGTCGGGGGGCTCAATTCCAAGGATAACAGCAGAACTGCGGGTGCCCGGAATGACGCGGACATTTTCAGTTTCAACCTTTTCGTTCTTCAAAAAGTTCAAAATGAAATCGCCCACTTTATCTTTTCCCACGCCGGAAAGCAGGGACGCTTTCAATCCCAGCCTGCTGCAACCAACGGCAATATTCAGCGGTGAACCTCCCACAAAAGCATGAAACCCCGGGATCTCCTCAAATGGGGCACCAACTTCCTGCGAATAAAGATCGATCGACGATCGGCCATAAGTCACCACGTCGTAAATTTTTTCCTGTACGTTCATATTTAGTTTTTTTGGTCGTTCATTTCTGCGGTAACCATCGGAATCCGGGGGTCGAGCCCTTTCCACGAATTGTAAATCCATTTGTGGTCCGGGTCGTCAGTATTTGCCAGCGACTGGTCACTTCCTGTCAAAAAATTGAGGTAATACACGTTGTAGCCATGTCCCGCTGCTACCGGATGGTAGCCTTCGGGAACCAGCACCACGTCATTGTTCCGGGCAACAGCAATTTCATCCAGGCTCCGGTCATCGGTATAAACTTGCTGAATCGCAAAACCCTGCGGCTTATCAATTTTATAGAAATACGTTTCCTCGAGGCAGGCTTCCACCACTTTCCCATCGGCATCTACTTTCCGGGTGTCGTGCTTATGTGCCGGGAACGAGCTCCAGTTGCCCGATGGCGTGTACACTTCAACACAAACCAGGCGATGGCAGTCGAACCCGGGTTGTAGCAGGCTGTTGATTTGCCGGGTGGCATTGTCGCCTCCACGGATTTCAATAGCTGCCTCCTCCGGGCGTTTGAAATACGCCGGATGGTCTTCGTCGGTCTCGCACCAACCGTAGGCAATATCCAGGATTTCACTTTCGGCGGTCAGCTCAAAGGCTGTGTGCCGCGGCAGGTACAACGAATGGGCAATCCCGCTGAACACATCTTTGCGACCGTTAACCGTTTCCCAATTTCCCTTATCAGACTGAACGGAAAAATTACCGCCAAGCAGGATGATGGCATATTCGTTTTCACCGGTATTGGCCATCCACTTTTCACCTTTCTTCATTAATCGGGCCTGAAAATTCAGGAACTGCCAGTTGGTTTCTTCCTTCAAAATACTTTGGTAAATCCCGGATTCAGCAACCGGTTTCGCCAAAAGCGGGTATTTTTTGTCTCTTTTCATGTGTTCCGTTTTTATTTCTGTTTTGTGGCAACTGCGACTGTGACTTCAAACTTTCATTTCAATTCACTGGCTTTCCCAACAGCTTTGAGCAACTCAAACTTTTCAAGGTTGAATTCTTCCAGTGCGTTCATGTATGTTTTTCCGGGAATGATTGGATCGAATTGGGCAGGCGACAACTTAAAAAATTCGCGGTGCACCCTTGCCCATATGAGGCGGGCATCGGTAGCAATGTTGATTTTGCACACCCCATATTCAATCGCTTTTAAAAGTTCGTCAGGCGACACTCCTTTGGCATCCGTTCCCAATTGTCCGCCCGCAGCATTGATCCGCTGAATCTCGTCCACATTTACAGCCGATCCGCCATGCAAAACCAACGGAAAGCCGGGAAGCCGGTTTTGTATTTCTTTTAGAATATCGAACTGCAAGCCCTGCCCACCCGAAAATTTGTAGGCTCCGTGGCTCGTGCCAATGGCAACGGCGAGGCTGTCGCAGTGGGTTTGTTTGACAAAGTCTTCCACCTCGGAAGGTTGAGTGTATTTTTTCAGCTTCTCATCAACCGTGATATCATCTTCCACACCACTTAATACGCCTAGTTCAGCTTCAACAACAACATTTTTGACATGTGCCTTTTCAACCACTTCACGAGTCAGTGTCACATTGGTTTGGTAAGGTTCGTGCGACGCATCAATCATCACCGAATTGTATCCCCCGGATTTGATGCAGTCAAAAGCATGTTCCCTATTCCCGTGATCGAGATGAATGGCAAAAACGGTATCGGGATAAATTTTTGCGGCTGCCGAAATCATGGATAGCAACATTTGGGGGTGGGCATAATTCCTTGCAACCGGGGTTGTTTGAACGATAAACGGGGCGTTGGCCTTTTGCGCGGCACTGAACAATCCATGGATTTGCTCCATGCACCAGACATTAACGGCTGCAATGCCGTACTTGCCGTAGCTTTTGTTGAATATTTCCTTAGTTGAGATTAGCATTTAATGAAAACCAGTCAGTTAGAGTTCAAAATCGAGATGAAATTTAAACCTTTATTCAGAGTGATTCCAAATAATTTGCCGGAAATCTTTATGCAAAGGTTTGCATTAAACCACGGATAAAAGCCGAAGAAGAAGGTATGAAAATGAATGAAAATTTAGCGGGACGACCCCCTGACGATCAGTTCCGGAAAGAGTTTTTCAACCCGTATTTTTGAAAGGTCGTTATTGGAGTTGATCCGTTTCATGAGGATTCGTGCGGACAACATTCCCAGTTCGTAGGTTGGCTGCCACACGGTAGATAAGGATGGACGAAAATAGCCTGAATGCGGGTCGTCGTCAAAACCAATGACCGATATTCCATCGGGAATAATAATCCCTGCTTCTTTTATTACCCACATGGCACCAATAGCCACCCCATCGTTAATCGTAAAAACCGCATCGGGAGGTTCCGGCAATGCAAGCAACTTTTTAGTTGGCTCAATCCCATGCTCGGGGGCAAACCCGGCACTTTCAACAATGTATTCGTCCCGCACGGGAATGTTGTTTTCTTTGAGCGCATCTTTATAGGCCTCAAGCCTGTGTCGGGTGGTCGATAAAGTTGTCGGCCCAGCGATATGTGCAATTCGCCGACAACCTGTTTTGATCAGGTATTCAACCGCCTGGTAGGCACCGTTGTATTCATCGACAAATACTTTATCCACGTCAATTTCTTCACAATCGCGATCGAAAATAACCAGAGGAATGTTGCTTTCGGTCAATGCCCGAAGGTGGTCAAAGTCCTTGGTTTCCGAAGACGGCGAAATTAAAAAGCCATCCACCCGGATGGAGGCAAATGTCCGCACAATCGATTTTTCCTCTTCGTAAGATTCGTTGGACTGTCCGATGATCATGTTCACCCCCAGCGGGTTCAGCAGATCCTGTATCCCGTTAATGATCGATGAGAAAAAGTAGCTGGTAATCTCAGGCACGATCACACCAATAGTATTTGTCCGCTTCCGCAAAAGATTTAGTGCCAAAAGGTTGGGCTGATAGTTAAGCTTTCGTGCCAGTTCAATCACGGCATCGCGCGTTTTGGCGCTTATGGCGGGGTGGTTGTTCAACGCTCGGGAAACGGTTGAAGGTGAGACATTCAGTTCCCGGGCAATCTCCGTGATTGTAGTTCGCGACTTTTTCATCCGGGCATAAAGATAAATTTCAAACCAATGAAAGCGCTATCATGAAGTATATGTTCCCGAGCATCTTCTGATGAATTAGTCTCCGTAAGTAATCTCAGTTAACAGGCAATGACCAGTGACTAATTATCTAATGACCAATCATCCAATTATCTAATGACCAATTATCCAATTATCTAATGACCAATTATCCAATAACCAATCACGCCTTTTCAAGCAGGATTTCCAGTTCTTTCATATCGGAGAATGTGATTGCCCCCAATTTTTCCATCGCCGTTTTGTTGTGATGGGTCGCATAGCCAAACACGTCGAACCCGCCAGCCTTCGCGGCTTTTATCCCAGTAAGGCTGTCCTCAACAACAGCACATTCGCCGGGTTGAAACCCGACTGCTTTGGCAGCATGCAAATAGATGTCCGGTTCAGGCTTCCAGCTTCCGATATCGTAACAGCTAAAAACATTACCGTCAAACCTTTCCAAAAGATGGATCGTCGTGAGGTTCTGCCTGATTTTTTCAGCAGGGCCACTGGAGGCCACAGCTACCGGAACAGTTATTTTTGCTAATAATTCATGAATGCCGGGAACGGGTTCCAAGTCCGTTTTAAATGCCTTGTATGATCGCTTCCTGAATTCGGCTTCAAAACTGACAGGCAGTTCCTGCCCCACACGTTCCTTAAAAAACTTCAGGTTTTCGTTCATCGAAGTGCCGGTAATTTGTTTCAGTACAGTTTCAAAATCCAGATGACAATCCAACTCAGCCAGCATCTCCAGAAAAACTTTGGCCGATATTTTCTCACTATCAACCAAAACACCATCACAGTCAAAAATTAGGCACTTGTATTTCATCTGTTTCAACATTCAGGATTTTCGAAAAATATGCGGCAATATACGGAAATCTTCCCCAAAAGCCGGAGTAACCAAAACAGCGAAAAGCAAAAAAACTGACCATTTCTGATCAGCTTTTCAGCCTGATTTGTGAACGGTTCTCGTTAACTTGGTTATTTGCTTTTGTTTGAAAGGATAGGCGCAAGCACGAGGCCAACTCCAATTCCAATGATCAACGAAGCGACAAAAATCAGCACGGAGGTTTGGATAAAAATTAATCCTACACCGAGCCCAATCATGGTGGTTCCACCAATTGCCCATGAGCTTTTGTCTTCAGTTTTGTCATTCTTTTCCATAGTTATCAATTTTTGTTTTTTTTGAATGCGACAAATTACTACTATGCAATTCATTACGCAGATCGAAGCCTACGGTTGCAGGAGTTCTGTAATTACCGGACGGGTGGCTTTAATGCGTTCGTAGTCCAGTTTCAACCCCAACGGGCCATACACTTTCGAGAAATAATCATAGATTCCTTTGACTGCTTCAAAAGGAACAGACACCGATTCAGCAGCTGTCGATCCTGCATTGTTCCGGATTGCCGGATCAGCGCCCTGAGCGATTAGCGCTTTCACAATCTCCGTCCGGCAGAAAAAGGCAGCAGTGTGAAGCGCCGTGGAACCATCATTGTTCCTAAAATTCACATCAGCGCCAGCTTTAATCAATTCCAACGCAATTTGGGTATGCCCGAATACGGTTGCCGTAATCAACGGGCTTGAGCCACCTGCAGGTTCCTGATCATTTAGGTTGGCACCTGTTTTAATGAGTTGTCTGACAGCTTCCAAATCTCCGGAAACCGCCGCAGCATGAATGCTCATCTCCTGTTTAGGTGTGATGACCTGTTCTGTCACAGGAATTTGTTCTGGTTCCGTTTTTCCTTCTTTGCCGGTAAATACAACCCCCAGCATGAAAATAACGATCACCGCTGTTGCAATGGTTTTGGCATTAAAAGTCAGTTGCCGGGCTTGTTGCCACGAATAAATAATCATGTTGGAGACTCCAAATGTAAGCGTGGTTAGGATCAAATATTTTGCGACAGCAGGCAGTGGGATTTGGAGCAAGATTACGGCAATCACCCCCATCACTACAACATGGATAATATAAACCGGGTAAGAGTTTCTATTCAACTGCCCCATTAACGGGTTGATTTTATTGAACCGGAATTTGAAAAGATAAATCAACACATACAGGAATGCCATCATGGAGAGTGTAGCAGAGGTGTGGAGTACAATGATGTCGATGATATGTGTAATGAAAAAGTGGTTTCTCCCGGGCGTGATCATGTTGAAGAAAAGATTCAGTGCAAAAGCGGTGAACACAGCCAAAGAAATGGAGAGAACGACATTGATCCACAAGTAATGCTTCCAGTTTTTTCGAAAGGTTTCCAGCACATTCAGTTTGTTGCACAAAGCTCCCAGCAGAAAAGAAGAAAAATACACCAATAACCGTTCATTCTGAAAATGAAGCAGGACCGTGTGTGTCCAACCCGGATACCCGGATACTGAAACCAATACAGCATAAAATGCACTGACAAGGAAGGTTAAAAGCACTCCTGTTTTCAACGAAATTTTGAGTTCTAACACTTTGGTTTTTATCAACCCTAAATAAATAAGTTGAAACAGGAACAACACGGGAAGAAACCACAACCAGTTTTGAACGGGGTTGTTGGCAAAGAAAGTCAAATCAGTGCCAACCCGTTGATAAAAGTGGAAATAGGTAAACCATTCTTCCTGCGGCAGCCCGCGCGAATACAAAAAGATGGCTTTGAAAGCCGGAATCAGTGTTAAAACGCCAATCACCCAGGGAAGCATAATCCGTTTTAATTTCGACTTGACAAACTCACAGCTGGTTTTTCCTTTCACCGAGTAGCGCACAAAATAGCCGGAGATGAAAAAGATACTGAACATGACAAAAAGATCAAGGTACATGCGCACCAGGCCGATATTGTTACATTTTGCGGTATCCACAACAATCCAGGAATTTTCGAGTGCAAATTCATAAACCAATCCGGAATGCAAAAGCACTACCAGGAAGATTAAAAATGTTCGAAGGTTGTCTAAAAAATAAATTCGTGTTTTCATCAGTCCATTTTTAATTGTTTCTAATTAATTGCTTCTTTCAACTTTAAGGCAGAATCCGACATCAATTCCGGAGAATGTTTTCCAGTCGGTTTTCGATAGTGTAAAGTTCTGCCAAACGGCGATGCAGCACTAATCACGGATGAAGCAAAGCGTATCAAGTTTCGGGACGGCATGTAAATTATGACGACGAGGTATCAATTATGGCGCAATTGCTGATTTTCAGGTAAGAAATCCGGAAATAAAACATTCTTTGTATCTTGACATCAAATTAGAAAAAACCGATAAAAACCCATGCCCGATCCGCAACCCATAGCCAATGATTTTTTAGAAAAGATCACCGAGATTATTGGGGAAAATATTTCCAATGAGCAATTCGGTGTTTCCGAATTGGCAGAGGCCACAAACATGAGCCGGTCCAATTTGTTGCGCAAGGTGAAAAAACTGACTGGCTTATCGGTAAGTCAGTTTATCAGGCAGGTTCGACTGAAAAAGGCCATGGGAATTTTGCAGGAAAGGAGCCTAACGGTTTCTGAGGTTTCGTGGCAGGTTGGGTTCAGCAGTACATCCTATTTTATTAAGTGCTTTCGCGAACAGTATGGCTATCCGCCGGGAGAGGTCAGCAAGCAGGATTTTAAGGAAGAAGAAACCGAAACGGAGGAAGAGGTGCCAAGAAAGAAAACGCGAATCATCTTTGTTTCTGCGGCCATCCTTGTCGTTTTGCTCGGATCGCTGTTCATCCTTTTTAACCCGTTTTCGAAAAAAGCAGCTCAGGATAAATCAATCGCCGTTTTGCCCTTCAAGAACAATAGCAACGATTCCACCAACGTCTATTTCATCAATGGATTAATGGAATCGTTATTAAATAATCTGCAAAAGATTGAAGATCTGCGGGTCATCAGCCGGACATCGGTTGAGAAGTACCGCAACTCATCCAAAACAATCCCGGAGATTGCCCGGGAACTAAACGTGCGCTATTTTATTGAAGGAAGCGGGCAAAAGATCGGCAATCAGGTGATGTTGCACATCCAGTTGATTGAAGCATCGAATGATACACATTTGTGGGCAGAACAGTACAACCGGGAAACAAAGGACATTTTCAACCTGCAAATGGAAGTGGCCCAAAACATCGCCGAACGGATTCAGGCCATTATTACACCCGAAGAAAAAGAACGTATGGCAAAACCACCCACCGACAACCTGGTTGCCTACGACTATTTTCTAAAAGGTTTGGAACCTTTTAATGCTGGAACGAGAGAGGGGTTGGACGCAGCTATTCCATTGTTTGAAAAAGCCATTGAAAATGATCCCGAATTTGCGCAAGCTTATGCCAATCTGGCCATTGCCTATTATTTTCTTGATCTCTTTCAGGCTGAAAAGAAATTTTCCCGTCTGATTAACAATTATGCAGACAAAGCTTTGTTTTACGATGATCAGTTATCTGCAGCCTTGCTGGCAAAAGCATTCTTTTACATGAGTTCGGGCGAAAATAAGCTGGCCGAGCCGTATTTGCAAAAGGCTCTGGAATATAGTCCGAATTCGGCTTTTGTGATTAACACACTTTCTGATTTTTATGACAGCCGCATCCCGGACACCCAAAAATACCTGGAGTATGCGCTGAAAGGTACCCAAATTGACGTTGCCTCCAATGATTCGACCTCGACAAGCTATCTCTACCTGCATTTGAGCAATGCCCTGATCCAATCGGGCTTTGTTGAAGAAGCAGAAAAGTACATCAACCAGTCGATTCAGTTCAATCCCCAAAATTTGTTTTCGGCCTATGTCAAACCCTACATTTTATACGCAAAAGACAAGGATTTGGAAGCCTTAAAAAATGGACTGATCAAAGTTCACAAAAGAGATACTTCCCGCATTGATATTATCCAGGAAATTGCAAAAGTGTATTATTACATGCGTAATTATCCTGCAGCTTACCGGTATTATAAAAAGTTCCTGGCAATAAAAAATGCCTTGAACCTGGATGTGTACCGATTCGAAAATGCAAAAATTGGGTTCGTGTTGAATGAGGTTGGTCAAAAGGAACAAGCCAATGCTTTTTTTGAGGATTACTTTCAATATGCCCAAAACGATCAATCGTTGTACAAAGATTTGAGTTTGGCGGTGTATTACGCACATACCAATCAAATTGAACAGGCAATGAGTCATTTTCGAAAGTTCGCCCAACAGGATAATTTTCACTATTGGACAATCCTCTTTTTGGATAAGGATCCGTTGTTGGACAACATTAAGAACCTGCCAGAATTCAAACGAATCTTCAAGGAAATGGAAAACCGGTTTTGGAGGAACCATCGAAAACTCAAGGCTTCACTGAAAGGGAAAGGCCTGATCTGATTTTGGATCACATTAGAACTAAAACAAAAAAGCTGACCATTTCTGATCAGCTTTTCAGCTCCCCTAACAGATGGAAGTTGCAACCTAATTTATAAAAAGAGAAGCCACAATAATAGTTTTCTCACTTATCAAATATCTGACTCCACCATTAAAAGAACCTGATTTAAAACATAATCTTCACCATGCAGGAATTGACTTCTAACCGACTCCTTCGAAACCGGAATTCTAATATCGGGGGTGATGCCGCCTTTTCCGGTATTATCAGCATCCACCTGAATATTCCCGTTTTCATTCACTGAGCGGCCTTCTAAAAAACCAAACACGATGTCTTCGGGTAATTTAAAAACAAAGTCGGTAAAACCGGTTGCAAAAACACCGCAAGTATTGTACTGTCCGGCAATTTTCACATTTGGCAATCCCTGTAAAACCATTGGCATTCCCTCGCCGGTACTTGCTGTTTTGTGGTCAACTAAAATAATCACCGGTTTATCGAAAAAAGGTTTTCGCGGCTTAACGATGGATGTTTTAGAGCTATCGATTTCAAATTGCCCGGACTCCTGATTAAACCGCGAAATGTACTGGTAATGCTTTGGTGACGACACAAAATGCCCGGCCATTTTTGATGCCCATTCGTCAACACCTCCCTGGTTACCACGCAAGTCGATAATCAGACTTTTTACCTTCATTTTTTCCAACAACCATAATTTTTGCCTGAATGTTTCAGGTAGTGAAAAATCGGCAAGATTGGGCATAAAAATGTTAATCCGGAGATAACCAATTTGCTCATCGTCAAATATGTCCACATCAACCGGCGATTCAACAGTTCTGTTCCATATGCTGATTTTTGGATAACTTACCTGTTTCTTTAGTTTTTCTGATGGAGAGATGCTAATTTCGATGAACTGTCTATTACCCTTATTATCTTCTATTTCTATTTGGGCTGTTTCTCCCATGGCACCAAACATCATCAACTCGCATTTTTTAATAAACTGGTTTTGGGTGGTAGCATCCATACTTTCAGCCGGCAGCATCGAAGTGCTTTGAATTTTTTCATAAATAGGGATGCCATTCCATGAAATAATTTTTGTTCCGGGTTTCAATTGGCTTTGTAGCTTCCCTTCTTTTCTGATTTGTGAAACCACAATATCACCGTTATCCAATTTTACAATATCAAATCCATAATGCCCTTGCATTTGATTTGCAAAAGGATTGAATCCTTTCTTCCGGAGAAAAACATGATTGTCCTTAAGGGCAAAGGCATACTTCTTCATGGCAATAAAAAAAGTGGTATCGTTGCCTGTTTTTTCAGCTTGCAAAATTTCATTGCGAGTGATTTGGTACAACGAGTCGATGTTGATGGCTTTGTGTTCCAAAAACGGGTAATGGGTTTTTACTTTACCGTGGATAATTTCGAATGCTTCAGTCCACGTTTTGTCAGTAAGGTTTTCAACTGCTCCCAATTGAGAGCAATTGAAAATTAATGCAATAAATATGATTACGAATTGTTTCATGACTATTTATTTAAGTGTGCATTGTCTGGAGCTGTTCCTTTTCGATAAAAATGAAAATGGCAGCAATTATCGCCCTTGGCAAGGGTACAAGGACGACGAAATTCACTATTGGTTGCTTCTGCAATTAGCGGGTATCCTGCCAAATCGTGGTCGCAGCCCAGGGTGCCGATCTCGGGGCAACCAATGGCCTCAAACAATTCCACATTAATGCACGATGTTACCTTAAAATCAAGCAAATCTTTTGTTTCATGAAAACCACTGTTTTTCCAGGTTCCTACCCTGTCCATTTCGGCAAACATGCCACGGTTGAATTTTTTATAGTTTTCAAATACATCGCCTTCGCATTTTACCAACTCATCCAATTGATACATAGCGGGCATGGAAACCGGCGCAACATTTTGAAAGATTCGTGTTATAAAATCTTTGGCATATTTTCTTCCCTTTTTATCCGCAATGGCAAAAAATAATCCACCCAGCATTAAACATTGTTTGTCCATGTCTTTACCAATGGTATTTGCCCGTTTAATAACCTCAGGAAATTCACTTTTTATCCGCCGGGATTGTTTTTTAACCCGCATCATTAGGATCATTACACCAAATATTCCAAACTCTTTTCTAAGCATGCCAAAAATTACTTTTTCTTGTTTTTTTAAAGCTTTTTTTGGCATTTCAAGCCCTTTCCCATACTGGGATAATTCTTCGACTTTCATGATTTCTGATTTTGAATTGTTTTTTGATTAATTGTTTTTGATCCAGGATGATTTTAATCTGTAACCACCCTCTTCTTGCTTTGAGACAGCTGCTTCCCAAGTCATTTTTTTCATCCAGGCTTTACCGGGGACAGGAGAATATCCCTCGGTAGGTTGAAGCGTAATATTTACTGTGTCGTTTTTCTTCAGAATGGAATATTCTCCGCCTATAATTCCTTTCGTTTCATCAACACTCATTGCAAAACGACCATTAATTTCAATATTCGTTTTTACATATTGCAGATTGGGAATGGCAGGTGAAAACCGAATGTTGACCTTGTGATTTTTTTGAATTCCGGAAAAACGTTTTATTTCGATAAATCCATTGTTGTTAATGGTTTCAATTTCGGTGTTTCCCAGGGTAATCAAATTAGTTTGGGTTGCATCGATTTGTCGTAATACACAATCTGAATTAATGTTCCAGCTAACCGTTACCGGCTCCATCGAGTATTTGGTTTGATAACCGTTTACACCGTTTATTTTTACCGGAAGTTTTACCAATTCAGCTTTTTGGTCGTTAATCTGAACTGAAATTTCATGTTCATTTTGCGATAAAAACTTAAAGTGTTTCATAAAAACGATGGTCATAAAATCCGGGTTATCGGCTTCTCCACCAATGGGGGCCAGCAGACCAACGGGCTGCATTTCTCTCAGTTCTTCCTTAACCTGCATTTCAATATTATTTCCAAATCGGTCGGTAAGTTTGATTCCGCAATGCAAAAGACCTTCGTTTTCAGTAAAATGATACTCGAACGGTGTTTTTGTCAGCACAGTTTTATTCAGCACGTTCGAGTACATTTCTTCGTTCAAAACCAGTTCAGGAGTGTAGTAAATATCCGACTGCGAACCGTCTGCATAATAAAGAATAACCATCGCTCCCGTTAGCCCATCCTTTTCAATAATCTGAAGTTCAATAGAGTTGTAGCCAAACAATGGTTTAAACTCAGTAAGCATTAAACGTTCAATGTTTCCGGCTCCCCAGTTATCGGTATTCATATTAAAGGGATTCAAAAAAGTTTCGTTGTGAGTACCCGAATAAATGCTTGTTGGATTGGTTGCCTTGCCTAAAAATTCTTCTTCGTTAAAAACCGAATCTTTAAGTTGAACGCAGGATTGCAGGATAACAATCAGAAATAAAAATTTAGTTTGCCAGTTGATGAACTTCATAATCGAAACTTTTTGGTTTTTAAATTTTCGATTCAAATGTAGGGCACCAGCAAAAGCTCATCGTCTCATTTCAGAATCTTGAGACCACAAGGAGGTATCAACTTAAAATATGTTATTGTTTTTTAGGCGATTGCAGATAAGAGATGAGTATTAAAATTTATATTGATTCCTGAATTCGGAAGGAGTTAAGCCGGTTGAATTTTTGAAAATACGGTTAAAACTTGCTTTTGAATTGAACCCCGAATCGAGGGCCAAGCCTAATATGGAAATATGTTTATTCTTTGGATTAGCGACCAGCTTTTTAAACTCCTCAACACGATAGGTATTTACAAACTCAAAAAAGTTTTGGCTAAAATGAGAATTAATCAGTTTCGATAATCGATGCGAATGAATTTGGAGCTGATTGGCCAGATTTCCAATATTTAGTTCCGGGTCGAGATATGGTTTTTCACGGCTCATGAATTCCTTAAGCGTTTGAATTTGGGTGTATTCTTCTGAAGCTGTTACCACTATTTTCGGGCGCTTCTTTTTTACTTTTTTAGTTGCCGTTTTTTTGGGTTGAAAAACGATTTCAATTTGCCTGTATCCGCGGTATCCGAGAAAAACAGCAAAAATACTAAACGATGTAAAATAGTAGTTGTTAATCCATTCCTCATTTAAATGCCCCGCAAGCAAGGCAATTAAGTAAATCACCAGAATAAGTGTAAACACAACTGTAGCTATCAAAAGATTTCGCAACCAAATCAAATCAATATTCTCGCTAAACGAAAAGGAATTTTTAATGGATTTACGATGCAGGTAGAGTATGCCAAAGGATTTGCGTGTAAAATAAATGCAGAAAATGAGGTTAAGAATAACTACCCCGGTAAGATGAAATATTTTTGAATCATTAAAAAAATGCGTGAGAATTATTTCTGAAAAAACAGCTACATTTCTATCAATCGTTCCCTGCACAAGATAAATAATGGCCGTAGGAATTAAATACTCCAAATGACTTAATTTAAATCTGTTAATATGATTGGTAATGCTAAGCGCGTAGTAGTACATAAAAGTCAGGTGCAGTGTATAAAATCCAATGTCCAGGCCATTTACTTCTTCTATAAAAAAACGGTTGCCCAGAGCCATCATAAAGGGAAGAAATAAATGGACTGTAAACAGAATCAACCAGGAGATCAATATTTTATCTGAGAAGCTTTTATTTTCTTTTCTGAGGAGCAAAAAAACATAAAAAGCAGCAGCAAAAATTCCTATGGCGCTTATTACCTCCATTAGATCATATTAGTAGGAATAAAAATATACAGAATAAAGTATATTGAAATAATTTTCTCTTTTTAAAAGATCCTAAAAAAAAAGCCGATCCATTTCTGAATCGGCTTTGCTCCCCAGGTAGGACTTGAACCTACGACCTACGGATTAACAGTCCGCCGCTCTAACCAACTGAGCTACTAGGGAATTTTTATCTTTAGAACTGTTGCTTTGTGTTTCAAAAGCGATGCAAAAATAACAGCTTTTCTCAAAACAAAAAACATTTCCTAAAAAATTTTGATGCTTTTTTGAAACAAAAACCCCGGGTTACTGCGGCTTTAAAAGCTCAACCCGGGATTATCTTTCAGACTGCTAATTTCTTAACCGGGGATAGATATCAGAAGTGCCTGACCAGTGCGGACCTCCACCAGAGATAATATTTCCCCTCCAGATCAGAAATTGACGGAAAAGGATAGAATATATAATGATCCTTGTCTCCAACGAAGAAGCCGGTTCGAATGGTCCGGTAAGAAATATCATCGCGCCAAAAGCGCAAGACCGTTTTTGTTTGCCGTCCCGGTGAGTTTTTCAGCGTAGCAATACAATCACGCAAATGATCAGGATTTGGATAGGGCAAATTACTTAACGGGGCATTGGGATTGCTCACCAATTCATTCAACTGAAGATCGACCATAAAGATTTTAGGGGCAGAAACCGGTTGGGTCGGATCGGTCAACAAGCGGATAAAATTGATCGGAGGCAGCTTGCTGGCAACCCGGGTGGTAATTGGCACTAACTGTTGATAAAGGTGAATTTCATCAGGTCTGGTTTCAACGTAATCGCGAGGCTCGATTTCGAGTACTTTCCCGTCGTCGGTTACCAGGTACAAATCCTTGAAAGCTTTCATCGGAACACTTTCAAATGCCCGGTAAATAGAGAGATAAACAGAACGTTTTGGTTCTCCGGTATCGTAGGGTACCATCTTCAAATTGATATAATCCTGATTTAACTTGGTTTTATCCGGATCAATCTCGAAAAAGATGGCCTGGCCCCTGATTTGCTTTTTGGTCCCAACTGCCAGGTAATTACCAAAATCAACTGGAGCCAAATGGGAAGCAATTAACGATTCCGGCGTTGCAACAAGGTAATAATACTTTTTCATGGCATTCGGTTTTTGTACTTAAGGTTACGAAAAAGTCCATCTAAAAGTTAATTCAAACAAGCCATTACAAGAAGTTTAGATAACATAGAAAACCTTAATTTCATCGCCCGGAATTGCCAATCCGGATAGTGTTCTCAGAACCTCAAAACACCATAAATTCAGGAAGTTTAAAGTTTCAACAGATAGCAAGTGGCATTCTTTCGTAATCCCGATATAATGACTATTTTCGCCCTAAATTTTTTTGAAGGGATTTATTATGTGGGTTTGGCTTTCAAGACTAATACTAAGAAACAGAATTTTCATCCTTATCCTGCTGGGTATTTTCACCGTCTTTATGGCGTTTCAGGCGAAAAAGGTTGAAATGTCATACGAATATGCCCAACTCCTTCCCAAAAAAGACAGCGCCTATGTTGACTACGAACGGTTCAAACAGATTTTTGGCGAAGAAGGGAATTTGATTGTTGTTGGGATTGAAGATGCCGACTTCTTCAAACTGGAACATTTTAACAAATGGCGAAAGCTGAACGAAGACCTCAAACAGATTGACGGTGTAGACAACCTGCTTTCAGCATCGAGCACTTATTCATTAAAAAAGAATTCGAAGGAGCGCAAATTTGAGCTTGAGCCGGTCTTCCCAAAAGAAATTGAAAGCCAATCGGAACTGAACGAGCTAACCAAAAAGTTTTATTCACTCCCTTTTTACAAAGGGCTTCTTTATAATCCGGAAAGCAATGTTTACATGTTGGCCATTACGGTCAACAAAGACAAAATGCAATCGAAAGACCGCGAAAAAATGGTACTCGCCATTAAAGACCGGTGTGATGCGTTCTCGCAGGAAACCCATTTGGAAACCCACTATTCCGGCTTACCTTATATCCGGGTAATCAATTCCATCCGGATCAAAAAAGAAATTTACATGTTCAGCGCCCTGGCAATGGCCTTGTGCATCATTACACTTTTCCTGTTTTTCAGGTCGTTCAAAGCCGTAATGATCCCAATGCTGATTGTCCTGACAGGTGTTATCTGGGCGCTTGGCACCATGTCCTTATTTGGGTTTAAAATTACCCTGCTAACCGGGATGATTCCATCCCTGCTGATTGTGATCGGGATTCCCAACAGTATTTACATGCTGAACAAATATCATCACGAGTTCAGGTCGCACGGCAACAAAATCAAGTCGCTGCAACGGGTGATTATTAAAATCGGGAACGCCACGTTCCTGACCAACCTGACAACAGCGTCCGGCTTTGCCACCTTTGTGATTACCAACAGTGAAATTTTGAGGCAATTTGGTGTCATTGCATCACTGAATATCATGGCCTTGTTCCTGCTGTCGATCCTGATGATCCCAACCACATTCAGTTTCTTCAGCCCTCCCCGCGAAAGACACGTTCAGCATCTCGAGAACAAAAACATCCAAAAAATTATCAACAAGCTGGTCGATATTACCTATCACCACATCAAATGGGTTTACGCATCGGCATTCCTGATTCTTTTGCTTGGAATCTACGGAATTTCGCTGATCAAAAGCTCCGGCTATATGGTTGACGACATCCCCGAAAGTGACGTGATTTACAAAGACCTGAAATTCTTTGAAAAACAAATTGACGGGATTATGCCGCTCGAAATCATTGTTGACACGAAAAAACCAAACGGCGCAATGAACCTGACCACCTTCCGGTTGATTGACAAACTGGAACAACGCCTGGCAAACTACAGCGAGCTTTCACCGTCAGTGTCGCTCCTGAATATTCTGAAATTCTCGAAACAGGCTTTCTACAACGGAAAAGAAAAATATTACACGCTTCCCAGCAACCAGGAAAAGAATTTCATTCTGGCATATGCCGCCAACTCTACGCAAAGTGCCGATAACGGCATTGGCGCCCTTCATTCATTTTTGGACAGCACCCAGCAAATTACCCGGATCAACATCCGGATGAAAGATGTTGGCACAAAACGCATGCAGCAGCTGTATGGCGATTTTAAACAGGAAGTTGACTCCATCTTCCCTGCCGAAAAATACAAAGTAACGGTAACCGGATCGAGCATCACCTTCTTTAAAGGAACCGAATATCTTGTCAAAAACCTGTTCTCGAGTTTGGCGTTGGCCATTTTCCTGATCTCGGCATTTATGGCAATCATGTTCTATTCCTGGCGAATGGTCATCATGTCGCTGATCCCGAACATTCTGCCATTGATTTTCACGGCAGCCATCATGGGCTTTACCGGAATCCCCATCAAAGCATCAACCATCCTGGTATTCAGTATTGCTTTTGGTATTTCGGTCGACAACACCATCCATTTCCTTGCCAAATACAGGCAGGAACTGACGGTGACAGGCTGGGACATTCAGCGTTCGGTAAAACGGGCTTTACGGGAAACAGGGGTGAGCATGATGTATACCTTTGTCGTATTATTCTTTGGATTTGGCGTTTACAGTGTCTCCAAATTCGGTGGGACAGCTGCACTTGGCGTCTTGGTATCGCTGACACTGCTGATCGCAATCACTTCGAACCTTATATTGCTGCCTAGTTTGCTGATTGGGCTCGAACGTTTAACAACAACACGCTCATTCCGCGAACCATTGCTGACCATTTACGACGAGGAAGAAGATATTGAACTGGAAGACCTGGAAATCATGGAACTTCCGTTTGTAAAAGAAGAAAATGATGCAGACGCTTAAATCGCTTCAACAGATCATTGTTTCCAAAATTGAAGAGGAATCAAAAAAGATAGGCAAAACCATCCCGGTCAATCTTTACGAACCGATTAAATACACACTTGACAACGGTGGGAAACGCCTTCGCCCGGCGATGGTGCTTTTGGCCTGTGACTTATTTGGCGGAAAGATTGAAGATGCCGTGAACGCCGCAATGGCCGTGGAAATTTTTCACAATTTCACTTTGCTGCACGACGACATCATGGACCACGCAGACATCCGGCGGAACAAGCCAGCCGTGCACAAACAGTACAACGAAAACGTTGCTATTTTATCAGGCGATGCCATGTCGATTTTAGCCTACCAATACCTGTTAAAAACCGAGACTCCCTCCTTTAAAGAGGTGATCCGGCTTTTCTCGACAACAGCTATTGAAGTTTGCGAAGGACAACAGTTCGACATGGATTTTGAAGATAAAACCGATGTCTCGATAGCCGATTACATCAACATGATCCGGTTGAAAACGGCAGTATTGATTGGGTGCAGCCTGAAGATGGGAGCGCTGATCGGAAATGCCTCTGCCAACGATGCCGGGCATATTTACGATTTTGGGATCAACCTGGGCTTAGCCTTTCAGTTGCAGGATGATTTACTGGATGTGTATGCCGACCAGGATAAATTCGGCAAGAGGATTGGCGGTGATATTCTGGCCAACAAAAAAACATTTTTGCTTTTAAAAACCCTGGAACTGGCATCGCCGGAACAACGCGAAGAATTGCTACTCTGGATCAACAAGACCGATTTTGACCCGCAGGAAAAAATAACTGCAGTAAGGAAAATTTATGATGCGGTAGGTGCCAAACAAGTCAGTGAGCAAATTATTGATGCCTATTTTGCAAAAGCGGTACTAGAACTGGATGCAATCCGTGTCGAGAATGAACGAAAAAATGAGTTGTTTTTGTTAGCAAAAACGATCATGAAGCGTGAACATTAATGCAATAAATTCGTTAGTTGGGATGTGTAAATTTTAACAAGTATTATTCAGATAAGAAATTTGTTCAATTACGCCGGTTTTTGTAATTTCCGGCTCCACTGGAATAAACGTATTTAACATGAGTCAAAATATTGGAAAAGTAGTGCAGGTCATCGGTCCTGTAGTCGACATCAGCTTCGACAAAGAAGGAAGCGAACTCCCCAAAATTTATGATGCACTTGAGATTGTCCGTGAAGGGACAACAAACCTGGTAGTGGAGTGCCAGCAACACATTGGTGAAAATACGGTTCGTGCCATCTCAATGGATTCAACCGACGGACTGAAACGTGGAATGGATGTCATCCCGACCGGAAAGCCAATCACCATGCCCAAAGGCGACATTGCCCTTGGCCGGTTGCTAAACGTAACAGGAGATGCTGTTGACGGACTTGAACAACTTCCGAAAGAAGGCTTGCACATTCACAACAAACCACCCAAATACGAAGATTTGACAACCGAAACAGAGGTTCTGTACACAGGTATCAAAGTAATCGACCTGATTGAACCTTATGCAAAAGGAGGTAAAATTGGTTTGTTTGGTGGCGCCGGTGTGGGTAAAACCGTGTTGATCCAGGAATTGATCAACAACATTGCCCTTGCACATAGCGGTCTTTCTGTTTTTGCCGGTGTAGGTGAACGTACCCGTGAAGGTAACGACCTGCTTCGCGAGATGATTGAAGCCGATATTGTTGACTACGGAAAAGCATTCAAAGAATCGATGGAGTCGGGCGGCTGGGATTTGAGCAAAGTTGACCCTGAATCCGTGAAGAAATCAAAATTGGCCCTGGTATTCGGACAGATGAACGAACCACCGGGTGCACGTGCCCGCGTTGCCTTGTCGGGTTTGACTATTGCCGAAAGTTTGCGTGACGGCGACGGAACTCCCGGTTCAGGAAAAGATATCCTGTTTTTCGTAGATAACGTTTTCCGTTTCACACAGGCCGGTTCCGAAGTATCAGCCCTTTTGGGAAGGATGCCTTCGGCTGTAGGTTACCAACCAACCCTGGCAACCGAGATGGGCGTGATGCAGGAGCGGATCACATCGACAAAAAACGGATCAATCACCTCTGTTCAGGCAGTTTACGTGCCGGCTGATGACTTGACCGACCCTGCCCCTGCAACAACATTTGCCCACCTGGATGCAACAACCGTATTGAGCCGTAAAATTTCGGAACTTGGTATTTACCCGGCAGTTGACCCGCTGGATTCAACATCCCGCATCCTGACTGCTGACATTGTTGGTGACGAACATTACAGCTGCGCACAACGTGTAAAAGAAATTCTGCAACGCTATAAAGAACTTCAGGATATCATCGCCATTCTTGGTATGGATGAACTTTCGGAAGAAGACAAACAGGTTGTGCACCGTGCACGCCGTGTACAGCGTTTCTTGTCGCAACCATTCTTCGTTGCCGAACAGTTCACAGGCCTCGAAGGAAAATTGGTTTCAATTGAAGATACCATTAAAGGCTTTAATATGATTATGGATGGTGAAGTTGACCAATATCCGGAGTCTGCCTTCAACCTGGTTGGAACAATTGAAGAAGCCATTGCCAAAGGTGAAAAAATGCTGGCCGAAGCAGCTGTTTAATCACAGAAATAACAAACTATGTTGCTTGAGATAATAACACCACACAAAAAAGTATACAAAGGTGAAGTAAAATTGGTAAAACTTCCCGGGGCCAGCGGTGCTTTTGAGATCCTTACCAATCACGCGCCAATCATTTCGACCCTTGAAAAAGGGCAAATTAAGGTGATTGAAATGGACGACAATACCGTGTTTATTGATATTAAAAGCGGTGTAGCAGAAGCAAAGGACAATAAAATTATTGTTCTTGCAGAATCAGCATAAACATTAAAGATGATTCATAACTACCCTGGAGAATCTTTATCTTCAGGGTTTTTCTTTTCATTTTGAAGACAAAAGTACTCATCATACGGTTTAGTTCTATTGGCGACATTGTATTGACCAGCCCGATAGTCAGGTGCCTGAAACATCAACTGGACGATGTCGAGGTTCACTTTCTCACAAAAGACAAGCATAACGATCTTGTAAAAGCCAACCCTCACATCGACAAAATCCACCTGATGGGAGACAACCTGATGGACATTATCCCGGAGCTTCAAGCTGAGAAGTTTGACTACATTATTGACCTCCATCACAACATCAGAAGCCAGATTGTCAAATCAAACCTACGGGTGAAATCATTCTCCTTCAACAAAATAAATATCCGAAAATGGTTGCTGGTAAAACTCCGGATCAACATCCTTCCAAACATTCACATTGTTGACAGGATGTTTCACGCCATTGCACCACTGGGAATTAAGAACGACTACCAGGGACTGGATTACTTCATCCCCGAAAACGAGGAATTTGACTTAATCAACCTCCCGGTACAATTCAGGGATGGCTATGTTGCCGTTGTGCTTTCGGGAACTTACCTCACCAAGCGGTTGCCCGCCGGGAAACACCTGGAATATATGCAGATGGCTAACGTACCGTACATTCTGCTTGGCGGAAAAAGCGAACGGAATACAGCTCTTGAGATACAGAAAGAATCGCGGGGGAATGTGCTGAACATGTGCAATAAACTTAGTATTAACGAATCTGCTTCACTTGTTCAGCAAGCCAACCTGGTTATTGCAAATGATACCGGGCTGATGCACATTGCCGCCGCCTTCAAAAAGAAAATCCTTTCGTTATGGGGTAGCACAACACCTGATTTTGGCATGTTCCCGTATTTTCCCGACCCAAAATCGAAGATGCAATTGGTTGATGGGCTGAAATGTCAACCCTGTTCAAAAATCGGGCGGCACCAATGTCCAAAAAACCATTTTAAGTGCATGACCGAACAGCGTAGTTCTGCTATGGCCGACTGGATCATACAAAACTTTTAAAAAGAAAAACGGAATTGCCTGTTCAAACAATTCCGTTCCCCTAGAAATATCGTTCACGCTATTTAATCATTTCAGCCATGCGCTCTAGCGCTGCTTTTAGGGTTGCACGCGGACATCCCAGGTTAATGCGCATATAACCGGCCCCTTGTTTTCCGAATTGGACTCCCCGGTTCAGGCCAACCCCAACTTCCAGCAAGCAGGCATTCAGCTCTTCGTCCGACAACCCAAGGGCCGAAAAGTCGAGCCACACCAAATAGGTTGACTCGGGCTTCATGGGCACCACCTGCGGCATATTTTCTTTCAACCACGACTCCAGGAAGTTGTAGTTCCCCTGCAAATACGCTACCAGCTGATCAACCCACTCGGCCCCTTTTGAATAAGCAGCCTCAAGCGCAATTGTCCCAAAAATATTTCCCATGTGCAGGTGCGGAATCCTCAAGGTGCGCTCGTAGCGAACAAAGAGACGCTTGTTGGGGATAATTAAGAATGAAGTTGTCAGACCGGCCAGGTTAAATGTTTTGCTCGGCGCCATGCAAACCACACAATTCTGCGCAATTTCTTCCGACAATGTCGGGAGCGGCGTATGTTTATAACCATCAAAAATCAGGTCAGAATGAATCTCGTCCGAGATAATCAATATTTTATTTTCCAGGCAAATGTTTGCCAAAGCGGTCAGCTCGTCCTTTGTCCAGACCATTCCTCCCGGGTTTTGCGGGTTACACAGTAACAGGAGTTTGGTTTTAGAGGTGATTTTGCTTTTCAGGTCCTCAAGATCAAATGTATAACGACCGTCAACCAGTTTCAATGGGTTTTCCAGCATTTTCCGCCCGGTTGATTTTACCGAATCGAAAAATGGGAAATAGACGGGCGGCTGAACAACCACCTCATCGCCCGGGGCTGAAAATGTTTCAATTGCCAGCGTTAAACCAGCTACCACGCCCGGGCTAAACGAAACCCACTCCTTCTCGATTTCCCAACCATGACGCAGTTTCATCCAGTTTGCAATGGCCCCGAAATAAGAATCGGGACGGAAACTATAGCCCAAGATTTCATGATCAAGCCTTTTCCGTAATGCATCTATTACAAAATCAGGCGTTTTAAAATCCATATCGGCCACCCAAAGAGGCAACACATCTTCTTTCCCGAAAAAATTTGCACGGGCATCATATTTCAAACTGTTGGTTCCTTCGCGTTTAACCAGCTCATCAAAATTATACTTCATATTCGTTTGCTTTCAAAATGTTTGCACCCGCTTGATTTACACATCAATTTTAGCCAAATAGTTCTGACCATTTTCCTTTTCAACCTTTAGCACAAAATCAAAACGGTTCAGGTCAAGGCACAGGTCAAAGTCGGCCGATGGTGCCCACTCCTGCTTCTCGGGGGCAAAAAACCGGGCCCCTGCCCCTTCTTTGAGTTTCACGACCATCGATTCATAATCGAAAGGTGTTCCTTCTATTTTAGCTTTAATATATTCAGCCAGAAAGGTGTCTTCATCACTCGGATACGAACAAGCATAACCCATACACACCAGTGAAAGTTTTTCGGGTTGCCTTTTTTCTATATAATTAATAATAGCACCCGCGTTGACGAAGCTACCGGTTATTATTTCATCGGCATGTGTCGCGTTAGCTATTCCCTGTGTTCCGGAGCTGGTTGTGTGCACCATCACTTTCCCGTTGATATCGCCTGCCAGCAGTTGCGACGGCGAGTTGCCGAAATCAAACCCCTCAGGCTTTTTCTCGTGCCTTTCACCGACCAATATATAATCCGGGTTTTCCTGTTTCATCCGGTATGCCTGTTCAATATCGCCAACCGGGTAAATACGGGTTACTCCGCCATTGCTGGCATAACAGGCCACCGAAAAGGCCCGGAACACATCAATAACAACTGTCAGTCCACGTGCTTGACGAGCACCATCAAGTAATTGAAGAATTTCTATTTGCATTTGGTTTTCGTAATTATTAGATTCTATTTTTTTGCCGTGCCAACAAGACAAGATCATGCACCACGTCAAACTCACCTAAGATTCTGTCATTCAATCCATCTATGGGCAATAGTTTTACTCTATATGTTGGACAACACAAAATTAACCTACGCTTAACGTATGTTTTACAGCATGTGTTGTAAAACATGTATACATTTGTAGTGTAATTAATGTTGAACTTTTAAAAAGTCAAAACTATGAAAACATTTAGAACTTTAGCAATGATGTTTGCTTTAATGGTTATCGCAAACATGGCTATGGCCACCGGGAACCTCCGTGTTGACATCCTGCCGCTGACCGCAGAACGTGCAGTAGTCGCAATTTCGAACAATGCAGAAAGCAAATTCGAAATCAGTATCGAAAATGCCTTCGGCGAAATGATCTACTACAAAGAAACTGAAGGAAGCATGGCAGACTACCGCAAAGTGTACGATTTCTCTAAACTGGAATCCGGAAACTACAAGTTAATTGTTAGCATTGACGGTGCAGCCAGCGAACGCGAATTCAGCATCAACAGCAACGAAATCAATGTTGGTAAAATGAAAAGCGTTGTTGATCCGGTTTTCACTTACAACAATGACGTACTACGTGTAGCTTACCTGAACTATCCGGGTGAAAAAATGAAACTGATGCTTTACGACAGCAACGACCTTATTTACAACAAAGCATTGGAAAATTCTTTCTCTGTAAATGCAGGGCTAAACCTCTCAAATTTGAAAAGTGGAAACTACCAGGCAGTATTAACAGCAGGCGATGAAACTTTCAATTATACAGTAGAAGTCAAATAAGCTACTTCTACTTTTTTTCCAATGCGGTTCCCAAAAAGAAACCGCATTTTTTTTGCTCTAAACTTTCGCACTGGCTGCTCATAAACCCATGATTTTCTAGTCAAAACCCCACAAATTAAGTCATCCCGAACTTGTTTCAGTATCTCCTTCGAACCGGGAAAGGTTCTTATTGAGGGCTTCACTTGGAGTGAAACCCTCAATAGCAATATCAAAACTGCGGTTCGGAGACCGCATCACCCAAATTCAAGTCCCTCATCAGGTAGATTCTCAAATCATGAAATTTTCATAATTTAGTCTTCGCAAATCAAAAAATTAATTACGCGTGAAAAACAAAAAAACGGCAGTTCTGCACAAGCTTACAGCCATCTTATCCATACTTGCTATTTTTTGCTCCTCATGTTCAAAGGATAATGATTCACCTGCCTATGTCGGTAGTTGGATGGCACTTAAACCTATTCCTCGCACTACCGGATATACACAAATTGAATATTCTTTAAAACTATCAGATAGCACTTATACCGAATCCTTTGGGAACTATAAATCAAGATCGAGTTATAGTATTGAATACGTTTTCATAGAAGGTTCTCTGTCGGTTTCCGGGAATATCATGACATTCACTGCTAAAAAAATCAGTCTTTCCAATTATGATTCAACAACGTCTACTGCTTCAGAGCCATACGTTGTCTATACAAAAGATGATCATGATATTGAAGGAATGTTACCCAGTTTCATTCTCATAAATTCAGGGCATAACGTAGAATATACACTTCTTGAAGATGGTTTAAATCTGAAAGTCGATTATAATAAGAATGGTGATTTCTCAGACGATCATGAAGCATTCTTATATCAACGGCAATAAATACTGACTCCTTCTAACTGGCAAAGGTTCTTATTGAGGACTTCACTTGAAGTGAAGTCCTCAATAGCAACATCAAAACTGCGGTTAGGAGACCGCATCACCCTAAAGAAAAAAGCCACCCCAAAATGAGATGGCTTTTAAAATATCACGGATTCACCGGGTGACTTCAAGTCACCCGGTGAATAACAGCCTCAATTCTTATTCTTCGTGTGCGGCAATCAATACCTCAAGGATTTTCTTACCCGCAGCAGCAACGCTGGTACCAGGCCCGAAGATGGCAACAACGCCTGCATCGTACAGGTATTGGTAGTCCTGAGCAGGAATTACACCACCGGCAATCACCATGATGTCCTCGCGACCCAGTTTTTTCAATTCTTCGATAACGGCAGGAACCAATGTTTTGTGACCGGCAGCCAGTGAAGAAACACCCATCACGTGCACATCATTTTCAACAGCTTGCTTAGCGGCTTCTTCCGGAGTTTGGAACAGCGGTCCCATGTCCACGTCGAAACCAAGGTCGGCATAACCTGTTGCAACTACTTTCGCACCACGGTCGTGTCCGTCCTGACCCATTTTGGCGATCATGATACGTGGCTGACGGCCTTCCAATTCGGCAAATTTCTTCGCCAGTTCCTGAGCTTCCTGGAAGGTTTTATCATTCTTACTTTCTGATGAATACACTCCTGAGATGGTTCTGATTACAGCTTTATAACGTCCACAAACTTTCTCGCAGGCGTCAGAAATTTCACCTAATGAAGCACGTTTTTGTGCAGCTTTTATAGAGAGATCAAGCAGGTTGCCTTCGCCTGTTTCGGCGCATTTTGTAATGGCAGCCAACGCTTGTTGTACGTCTTCTTCGTTACGCTCGGCACGCAGCTTTTTCAGGCGCTCGATCTGTGACAAACGTACGGCAGTGTTGTCG